>CAYGZM010000022.1:0-37447 GCA_964354365.1 uncultured Pirellulales bacterium | reverse complement strand
CTTTTTCATATCGTTTGTCTCCTTATCTTGCACCCGAAATAGCCAAATCCAAAGCTCACCCGCCGGCGCTTGGGCGGGCAAGCCCATCGGCGGCCAGGGCGCCGAACATCCCATAAGCTATATGGAACACGCCGGGGAGTCAATACTTCGGCGATTCATCGCCACAAGGCCACTTGCCAGTACAGCGTCTGAGGCCTTCGCTCTGAATCACTGGATTCCTGCTTTTGCAGGAATGACAACCGATAGCTTCAATCTTGACAGAGTAGCAGGCAAGAATGTGATTTCGGGGGAAGGCAGCACCTGAGAAAAAGAGATTTCTCCGCTTCGCGATGCTGCGCATCGCTCCGGTCGAAATGACGGCGTAGTAGCGGGAGTTACGAAATGCGGCACCACGCTGCTGCTGTAGAGGAATTTCACTATTCAGCGGAGGACCTGGAATCAGGCCTCGGCATCCACGATGGGAATGACGGCGCCGCCCCGCGAGGGGCCCTGGGGGTCGGCGGATTCGCCGAGGATTTTACTTACATCAGCCATTAACCTGAGCAGAAGCGAGACCTTATTCTTGACGCGGATTCTGCGGTAGATATTCTTTATGTGAGTCTTGACGGTCCCCTGCCTTATGCGAAGAGCCTCTGCTATCTCCTTATTGCTCAAACCGTGGCAAACAAGCTTGGCTACTTCAAGCTCGCGCGGACTGACATGGTATCGCATTTGAATGTATGACCAATGTTTCTCGTCGAGCAGTATTACCCTGGGGCGTTCATACAGGGAATCCGCCTTCCCGGCATCTTCGCTCATTGATCTTGGAAACTGCTGCATAGTTATCCTCCTTCATTCCCGTCGCGACTCGCCGGGGCAGGTGAAAGCTTGTCGAGCATACGCGTTGCCTCCGCCAGGTCTGCATCCGACAACCCTCCCACCTTTTCGTTCAAGCTCAGGGCTTTTTTGAGGTTCTCAGCCGCCTTGTCCGTCTCCTTCAGCCTTGTGTATGTTCTTCCCAAGTGAAAATAAGCAGCGGTAACCGCCGCCCTCTCATCGGGATAGAGCCTTATACAATCGGAGAAATCCTGGATGGCTTTCTCGAAGCTGCCCATTCGGTAGTAGGCAACGCCGCGCGTATCGATCAAATCAATATAGTTCGGCGCAATTTTCAAGCCTTTCTGAGCAATCTCAATCGCTTCTTGATGCTTGCCCTGCTCTTCACAAATAATCCACGCCAGATTGTTCATTGCAACGACGTCATTAGTTTGAATTTCGAGGACGCGCCGGTAGAATTCAGCCGCTTCATCATTGCGCTTCACGACCTGCATCAGAACGGCAAGGCCACGTACAATCTCAGCATTGTCTGAATGGTCTTTGAGCACCATCCTCAGTATGTTCTCGGCAGCCTTCCTTGGGGCACTGTCCTCAACTGCCGCAATAATCCCAACAATAGCCTGTGGCGTCTTAACGTCGTTGGGGTGCTTGCGATACCAGTCAGCCGCCTTTTGCTCTATCTCGCTCCAGAGCTTCTCCTTCTCGAACAACACCACTTGCGCCAATATGGGAGCCGGGTCGTTTGGCTCGGCCTGGAGCAGCGAATCAAATATCTCTTTTGCCTCCGCCTTACTGTCGCTGCTGTACAGCGCAACAGCCAGGGCAACCTCGCATCTGCGCCGATCTGACGCATCGCAGAGGGCCAACTGTTTTCTCAGCACGCTTACTGCTTTGGCGGACTCGTTCGTTGCGATGTAAGCATCGGCCAGGCGCATTGCGGCGCCTATGTCATTCGGGTCCAGAGCCAATAGCTCCTTGAGAGTGGCAATCGCCAAAAACGGCGACTTGGCCGCCTCAGCGCGGGCCTTTAGCATGAGCAGCGATCTATCATTAGGGTTGTGCACAAGACCTTGCAGAACCGTGTCTATTGCCTTTCCGGACAGTCCCTGCCTCAGCTGGACTTCTCCCAACATCCCCCAGGCGCCGACCATTTTGGGGTATTCTTCCGTAAGCTTCTCAAGGAGTTTCGCGGCGCTATCGGCAGCAGGAGCCGTCTCTTCGGCAAGCAGCGCCCGCGCCTTGAGCAGTCGCAGTGCGCCATTGTCGGGATTGGATTCAAGCGCACGGTCAATAACGGTCCTTGCCTGGCGGACCTTGTCCCGCCCGCCGGACGCCAAAAACAGGCTGGCGGCGCGCCTTTGAATCTCCAGATTATTGGGATCCAAAGAAAGGGCGCGCTCTATATCGGCGGTCGCCTTCTGCGATTCGCGTATGGCATCATAGAAATCGCTCCTTGCCATCAATACGTCAACATTATTGGGATCGACCGCCACGGCACGGTCAAAGTCTTCTTTCGCCTTGTCAATCGCCTTTAGGGAGATATACGTTCTGGCGCGGATGACATAAGTCAGCGCACTTTTGTATTTGGCTATTATCTGGTCACACAGCTTCAACGCCTCCTCTGGTTTGCCCCGGCGAACATTCAACTGGATTTGCGCCACTATTATCGTCAATGAGTTGGGGTCCTTGGCTCGCAGCTCATCCAGAAGCTTGCGCGCCTCGTCAAAATCGTTCTGTTGTATCTTCAACAGCGCAAGATTCAGACTGATTGAGACATTATTGGGGTCGGTAAGGAGATAATCCTTCAGTATATCGGCGGCCGAACCCAATTCGCCGCGCCTGATGTAACTTTGAAACTGAAGCCGCTGAAGCGCCGGGTCGGAGAGTTTTTCCTTGGAAATGCGGTTCAAGATTCCCTCGGCCTCCTCAAGCTCATTTGCCTTCCAAAGCGCCGTAACGGTGCTGATAATGAGCTGTACATCCTGCGGCGACCTGCCCAGGGCCTCGCGGTATGTCGCAAGCGCCATTTGTGAGCGGCCGCTTCGTTCGTACGTATCGGCAAGGAGGACCCGGCTTGCCTGGTCATCCGGATTAGCCAGCAGATTCTCCTGCAGAAGCGAAATGATCTCGGAACTTCGCTTATTGAAATCGGCCCCCTTAAACCATACTCGTGCTTGCTCGTATCGCCATTGCCAGCCCCCCTCACCCTCAAGGCGCTTGATCTCATCGACAAGCTGCTGTGCCCTCTTGGGGTCCTTAACAACGCGCTCGCTGCTCAAGAGCCGGCGTTTTATCGGAGTACCGTCGGGATCCTCTCTCGAAAGTGCATCCAGCAGACTATAAGCATTGTTGGCCTGGCCCCATCGCTCGTACAATTGCGCAAGCAGCAAGCTCAAATCACGACGGGCCAGAGGCTCCTTAATACGTGATAACGCTTCCTTGAGAACCGTTTCACATTTCTCGCGATTACCCTGGCGATCCAACAAGAGTGCAAGGAAAGAAACCGGCTCAGCAACATCAGGGAATTCCTTTATTGTCTTTTCCAACATCAGTATTGCTTCATCGTCTTTCTTCTGGGCCGCGAGCAACCCGGCCTCAGACATGGCGATTCTGAAATGTGATGGATGATCTTTCTTGAGCTGAGCCAGCAGCTCCTGGGCTTCCGTGAATTTCTCCCGCTGTATCGCCACCTGAAGCCGCAGCAATTTGATCTCCAGAGGATCGCCGGCGGTACCCTCCAACAAAGCCAACTTCTTGTCCACCTCGTCCCACACCTGGGGATTTTGGTCTCCGGAACTCGCCGCCAACAACTGCACACGTACCTTGAGGTCCAATAAAGCGGCCTCGGCATTCTGCGGCGAAAGTTGCGCGGCTCTGCGAGCATGCTCGACGGCCCCCGACCAGTCTCCGCTCTTGGCCAGCAGCTTCGCCAAGGCCAGGTGTCCGTCAAATGAATCCGGCCATTGAGAAACAAACGTGCGCAACTCGCGCAGCGCCGATTGAGTATCGCCCAGGCCGGACAATGCACTTGCCAGTCCAAGCTGAACCTGGGGCGACTTGTTGCCCAAGGCCATTGACTGCCGCCAATATTTTACAGCCTCACGCAGGTCGCCCTTCTCATTGGCTACAAGACCTCTCAAGGAGGCAACCATCATGGGATTTATGTCCTTCTGGTTCAGCTTGTCGATACACTCCGTAGCTCTGTCAAGATCACCACCCCTGATAAAGAGTTCCGCCGCTATGGGCATAAAATCCCAGGGTTGAGACGCCAGACTCTCCAGTCCGGCCTGGGCGACCTCCAACAGCTTTGCCCGCGACCGCGTTCTGAAGGCGAGCTGGGCCCACGTTCGCCAGAGACCCTGATTTGTCGGCTCCGTCTCTTTTGCTGCGGCAAGGTGTTTCTCCGCTTTGTCCGAGGCGCCGGCGTTGATGAATTCTATCGCAAGCCGCAGCCTCACGGCAGTCTCAGGAAGATCCAGATCTTCGGCCTTTTCCAGATCGGCCAATGCCTTCGCATTATCCTTTCCCCTCAAATGAAAACCGGCGCGGGCCATATAGGCCAAGGCTGTAGAGGGATTATTCTTAATCGCCTCGTCGTACCAATGCTCAGGCGGATCTGAAAACTGTCCGGGAAGCTGCTCGGTAAGCTGACCTAATGTCTCGTAGGCCAACACCTGATTAGGCTCATCAACTACGATGCTCTTGAGCTCCGCCACTGCTTCGTCGAATTTTCGCTGGCCGGCCAGCGCCATCGCCAGCAGCCTGCGAACTTCCGGACTCTTAGTGGTCTCAAGATACTTCTGCGCAATTGACTCGGCGTCACCGGCCATGCCCCGTTCCAAATACAATCCGATAAGACGTTTGGCGGCTTCGGAATTGGCCCGGTCTTCCCTCAGGACAATGTGATATGTCCTTATGGCCTGCTGAACGTTGTTTTCTTTACGAGGCCTTATGTTCACCTGCGCATCGGCGTACTTCAGCAATGCGGATATATCATCCTGATAAACGCCCACATATCTGCCAAGGTAGCGCGCGGCATCATCGTACCTGTGCTCCTCGTATGCCTTGTTTCCAAGGACAAGTCCCCGCTCGGCCCTGTTCTCCTTCTGCCACTGACGCAACCCAAGGGCCGTCACGCACAGAACTGCAAGACCGACCACCAGGACTATTGCCAATTTCCAGTTAAAGTATCTCCTCGCCATTGCTCGTCCTTTCTTGTCCATATACGATGATTTTCAGAACTGACCGATGAAACTCTCAACCATATTCCGAATTGTCCGGCGGCATATCCACAAGTCCATCCCCAGCGACAGCTTCCTGACATACTCGGTGTCATAATGAATCCATTCCTGAAAGTCCTGCTCAGGTTTGCGCGTCCGGCAAACCTGCCAGAGTCCCGTTATTCCGGGGCGCACCGACAACCGGGCGTCGCGCCAGGACGGACACAACGTGTTTTCCGATTCTGGAGACGGCCTTGGACCAACGACGCTCATCTGGCCAAGCAGAACATTGAGGAATTGAGGTATTTCGTCGATGTACGTATCCCGCAGGAATCTGCCAACGGTGCTTATTCTCGGATCGTTCTTGATTTTGAACTGCGGACCGTCCACCTGGCTGACGATTCGCAGCTTCTCCTGTATCCTGTCGGAACCTATGCGCATTGTCCTGAACTTCAGGCAGTTGAATGTCTTTCCGTGCAATCCCTGACGCTTGTCTTGGTAGAATACCGGGCCGGGCGAAGTCAGTTTTATCGCCAGTGCGATAAGAGGCATCACGGGGGCAAACAACGCCAACACAATCACCGCAGCAAGAGTATCAAGAATTCGCTTGAAGCATCTTGCATAAGAAAACGCCCTCCAACTGCGAAAAATCCGCCGTTGGCGGACTGCAAATCCCCGGCATTCGAATTCCATCTTATGGTCGGGGATTTGCTTTGAAGCGCTACCCTTGGATTCGGCCTGTCCTTTCACCCGGAAGCCGGGTCCCCTTACGACACAAGCCCGCACCAGTTGATTCCGGGGCACGTGGACTCGCGGTCCGATGATTGCTGATTCTATGACTGCTCCCCGTTCAACCCTGGCATTATCACCAATAATGGTCGGTCCGACCACGACCACATCCGGACCGATATGAACATCCTTTCCCAACAGGACTTTCCCTGCGAGTCTTGGCTCCCGGCCTGCCTCGTCACTCGAGCCTCGATTCTCGATTCTCGATTCTCGTCGGGGCTGCGTGCGAGCATCGAGTATCCAGTATCCGGTATCGAGCTCGATGCGTGTGCGAGAGTCCAAAGGCAGCCGGTTGACGCCTGCGCCGCAAAGGCTCAGCAATCCGGCCTCGGTCTCCATGTCGAGAGCGGTCCCGGCTACATCGAATGACTGAAGCGTCAAACCACCGGATCGACACTGATCCAAGAAGGCAGAGAACGACTCAGGCAGGGCCTGATCTTCCACCACCCTCTCAAGAATACCGCCCCTGATAAAAAGGTGGTGAGGCCAGTCAAAGGGAAGAGACGACAATTGCGCCGAATCATCGTACAATCGGCGGAAACCCGCAACCTCGCCTTGAACTGTCAGGCGCACTCTCTCGCGGGCCGCCAACAGTTCCGACTCGGCATTGACCGCCACAACGTCCGCCTGGATCCCGGCCAGTATCCTCGCGAGCAGCTTATTATTGATCTGTGCGGCAAATCGCCCATTGGAAACAACAAGCCACGAATCTCGTTTGGCTCTCCGCAGAAACTCCGAACATAAGGGTATTCTTTCCGCATAAGATACTATGTCTGCCGTTTGGTTAGTGCGCAGCTCGATGCCCCAATCCTTCGGAACGGCACAAATCGTCGTGCCGCGGCCCTGTTCCGTAAGACAACGCAAGGAGGAAACCCCGCTGTGATCCCGGGACATGCCCCTGCTTAATCCGTCGAGCACAACGCCGGCTATAGGCTCGCTGCAAATGGCAAACCTGAGCAGACCGTCACCGTCGGCGGCCAATAGGTTCCGGTTCTTGTGTATGATAACCAACTTCATGGGTACACCAAAGGCATCCCACTCCCTTTGTAACGTCAGGATTTCCTGGCTTCGGGTCCCGGCGTTTTCATAGGAAGCAACAGCTTGCTTTTAACCCGCTTCGCATGGGCATCCGAACGACCGCCTCGCGGGTAGTAGTGGTAGCCATAAGGATGATAACTATCATCGAGCTCGACGTTGCTAAGAACGGTGCCAAGCACATTGGCGTTTATTTGAGCCAGGCGTTTCTGCGCCTTTTTCAGGTCGGGACTCGTGGTTTGCCCCGCGAAGCAGGTCAGTATGACCCCGTCGGCGACTTTCGCCCATATAAGGGCGTCGGCAAAGGCCAGCACGGGCGGCGTATCGATAATCACGTGGTCATACCCCTGGCCCATTTCGCTCAGCCGCTGGACCGTCACTGAAGAGGCCAACAGCTCAAAGGCGTCGTCTGTATTGCGCGAATCGGCGGCGATAACGTCCAAGCCGCTGGAGGGTACGGAATAGAGGGCCTCGTGAAGCGCCCTTTTCCCAAGGAGCACATCCTGAAGACCCCTCGATCCTTTTGGAAGGCCCAGTAAAGACGCAATGCAGGGGTTCCTCAGGTCGCCGTCCACAAGCAAAACCTTCTTCCCGGACTTTGAAACACTGATGGCCAAATTCACGGCGAAAGTGGTCTTGCCCTCTTGCATCCCCGGACTTGTGACAACCAGAGTCCTGGGTATTCCACCGCCGTCGAGCAGACCCAAATTCGCACGGATAGTCTGGTAGTCCCCGGCCACTTGTTCCGGAAGACTGGCCGGCCTGACCGTATGCGTGCTCGTGGTGGTCCCGATTATTCGCAGACCAATGCGCCTGGCCACGTCCTCGGGCGTGCGCAGACTGCGGTCGGCCTTCTCTCTGAGGAAAGCCAGCAACATTCCGCAGGCGATAGAGCCAAGCACAAGCGCCGCTGTGTATTTTGCCCGCTTGTCCTCGATACCGCCGACGTCGGCATCATACCCGCTGAGAATACGTCCAGGGCGCTTGCGTTCCATCTTAAATTCCTGAATACGTCTGGTAATCCTGTCATACATCTCTTTGGTGAGTACCAACTGGTCCTGCAAGCCCTGAATGGCCAGCTCCTTTTGGCCAAGATCGATAGTCTGCTTATCTTCTTTCAACACCAAGTCTCGAAGCTCGTTCTCGTGCGCCTGTGTTTGGTCCAGCTCCGCTTTTAGGGCGCTTAGCTGTTTGTCGCTCAGATTCGCCGTCTCGTCTTTCATCAACTCATCGAACTTCTCACGAGCCTTTTTCTTCTGCTCTTCAAGACTCGTTCTTAGCGCCTCCAACAGTTCCTCTTTTTGCTTGATTTGGGGGTTGCCAGGAGCCAAATCTTGCTTGGCAATGATGAGCCCCTGCTCTAATGCGACAATATTCGTGGTCCGGGCCTGCACCCCCGGATCCTTGCTCACGTACTCCTCTCGCATGCTCACCCGCTCCTGCGGCGAGACCGCCTCTTGCCCGTTCGGATCCAGCACCTTGACCCGGGCCTGCAAGTAGATACGCCTTGCTTCGACTTCAGTAAGAGTTCTCAACAGATTGCCCACTCGCGTCAGCTTCATATCGTACCGGCCAGCCAGCTTCGTGGAGCCGTACTCCTGCGCCATTTGACCAATCTGGGCGCCATCAATCTTCATTTTGCTGGAGAGGTCTCCCTGCTCTTTTTCGAGCAGAGCCAGGTCTCCCTCCTCTTGGTCCGTAGCGTTTGTGACCTCAATCTCCTTGTAGTTCCGGATGACGGCATCGACAATCCTCTTGGCCTCTTCCTTGTTGGCCCACGTCATTGTCACTTCAATGAACTCTCCCCTGCGGAGCGGCTCAGCCGTTATGATCCCGTCCAGTATCGCCTGCTTCAGGACGGCTGCCGGCTCAGGCTCCGCCTTTTTGAGACCGAGCTTGCGGCTCAATCTCGCAACCAGCGTGTTCGTACGGTCCGCAAAGAACGTCAATCCCTTGTTGGCCAAATCGTCTGCCACCTTCTGCACCACCTGGGGGCTCGTAACCATCCTGGCCTGGGTGTACATGAAGCTCTGATAGTTTGATATGTCCCCACGGTCCGCTGTGCCGGTCAGGATATTCGGTATTATAGGATCAACCCTTATTGCGCCTGTTACTATGTAGGATCGTTCTATGCGCAACCAAATCGCCGGGATTCCAATCGAGCACAACACCAGAAACGTCAACAGCACAATATACCAGCGCCGGCGTACGGCGCTGGTTATGCTTGCCATCGGTTCATCGGGGGCAAAATCGGGCGGTCTCTGCGCCGGAGGTTCAAAATTGGCGGAGTTCTGCACAATTACCCGATCGAGATATTTCTCGAGATTATTCATTTCTTCATTCTCCTAATAAGGATTACGCATCTTGCCGTGTAATTACGATGGCTTCCTGTTGCGTCGGAGCCGTCGTAAGTTTCCTCAGAAGCCAAAGCTCGGCAACCACCATCGCAATCGCCAATGGCATCATTGCATAGCCGCCAAAATCGTGGAATATCTCGTCCCACAGCTCGCCCTCAATCATCGTAAAAGCTACTGCCGTGATCGTCAGCCGGACCGTGTTGCAGAGCAGCGCCACAGGCAGGCTCGAAGCAAGGACCAGGAGCTTCTCCCACCATGCTCGCCTGACCAATAGCACAACCAGCCCGCTAATCACAAAGAAGGCGGTAATCATTCTCAAGCCGTTACAGGCCCAGGCGACCTCAATACGCGTCCCTTCTATATCTATGACGTTGACGTGCTGCACAACGTCGTACCCGGCCGTCTCAAGACAGAATACCGCGGACGAGGTGGCCCAGCGCTGCAGGGGCAGAGCAATAGCGCCCTGAAGCCCTACGGGCCAGGGCACCATCAGAAACAGGAACAACAGTGTGGTGAATGCTTTGCCCAGAATCCGCCAGCCAAACAGCAACAATACCAGCGCCCCCAGACTCAGAACTATGGACAATCTCTCCGCAGAGTCATACCTGAAGAACAGCCCGAACTGCCTGAACGCCTGTGCCCCCAGGAAAGCAAGCAGGCCCCACAAAACCGAAGGCCTTATCTCGCACCGAGCGAGGTCGTGACGCCGAGTCCATAACACGTAAACCGCGAGAAAAGGGACCAGAAGACCCGAAGAGTATTCGTCGTTGCGCTGCCACAAGCGCCAAAGGTCCGTGAGCTCCGGCCAATAGGACCAAAGAAAGGCAATCAGCAAAAGGCTCACTGCGAAAATGACGGTGGGCCTCTTTGCCCCCCCCTTCTTGTGGCTTAGCCGCAGGGGGGCCCAATTCGGCATTCTTTTACCGATTTTAGTGAACCGCGGCTTCAGTCCGCCCATCATCTTTCTTGCAGCTTCTGAAATGCTCTTTATCGAACCCATCAAGACTCCCTCCCGTCTGAATGATACGGATTCTTCTTCCAGGACGGCGTTGCGCCGGACAACTGCCCCACGTCCAATCAGACATCGCTGAACCCGGCAATTCGGACCCAATTGCGCACCGTCCCAAATTACACTGCCTACTACTACCGCGTCCCTGCCAACACTGACATTTCTTCCCAGCACAGCCGGCCCGATGATAACCGCTCCGTCGGCGACGCCGGCGCCGTCCATAATGATCACAGGTTCACAGACCCTCGCTGCCGGATGCACTTTGGCTTGGGCTGCAATCCATACGTTCTGCAAATCTTCTCGTTCGCAGTTTTGCAGGTCTGTATCGGGCACTGCGCCATTCTGAAGGTAATTGCCAATGGCGTTCAGGTATTCCCGCCAATCTCGAAAATTTCCGGCGTGATTCGGCAGCACCGCCGCGTGAATGGTCTTTCCGACCCGCAGCATCTCAGGGATCAAGCCTTCCTTGATGTCAAAATAGCCCGCCTTTGGAATATGCTCGAGAACGCTGCCGCTGCAAACATAGATGCCGCAGGCATCTCCAACTGCCTGGCCGCTTCCACACCCCGGATTGAACATCACGGTCAAGTCAGATTCGCCCTCGTGGTGGGCGTTCAACAGAGCCTCTACCATCGGGGGACATACAATTGCCGCGGGAAACACCAAGAACACGGACTCGTTGTCGCCACGTGCGGCATCACGAATAGCCCCCGCGGTCCCTACCGGCAGGATTTCACCACGGAATTCCACTTTCATCGGTCCCCATTTCCTGCTCTGGCAAGAAAGCAGGGGGACATGGACCGATTCGGCCAGCATCGGGCTCCGCCCGTTGGAACAGACGACCGCCTCTGCTATTTCCTGCTCGGCCAGGGAGTCCAGCAGTCGCTCCAGGGCCGGTTTGCCCGCCACCGGCCATAGCGCGGTCGGCACGCCGGCGGTGAGCTCGGATCGCCCAAAGTCACAGCCGCTGGCAAGTATGATGGCTTTCATTGTCTTGCGGACACTCATCGCTTATGCCCCGCCGTTGCTGCGCTCTTTTTCGGCTCATTTTGCCGGTCTTCGATCCTGGTGTCGGCGGCACGCACACCCTTGCCGAAAAATCTGCCGAGCAGCGCCTTGGTAACTTCTCCTAAGCACAGCATGATGAACTTCGTATTTGTAACAAGGTACCTCTTCCACATTCGTCGTGGTTCCTGGATAAGTCTGTACAGCCATTCCAGGCCGCATTTTTGCATCCAGACCGGCGCACGCCTGGCAACGCCGGCAACCACGTCGAAACTGCCCCCCACTCCGTGGCAAATCGGAACGTCCATAAACTCCCGCCATTTTCCCAGAAAAATCTCTTTCTTAGGCGGGCTGATCGCCACAAAGAGAATATCCGCTCGACTGCTCTTTATCTCTTCGGCAATGCTTTGCTCTTCCTGCTCGCTGAAATACCCGTCCCTGTATCCCGCGATGCGAACACCCGGGTAATCTCTCTGCACCGCATCCACAACCTCTTCCACAACCGCTGGCTTTGCTCCAAGAAAATATATCCCATAGCTCCTGCTATTTGCTTCTCTTAGAAGCTCGAACATAATGTCAATTCCGGCAACCCTCTCCGGCAGAGGTCGTCCCACCATCCGGGAGAGCCAGACAATCGGGGCGCCGTCGGCCAATACTATATCGGCTTCGTCCAAAGCCGCACGAAGCGCCCGATCTTTCCTGACATTGACAATTTTGGCCA
The DNA here is from genome assembly GCA_964354365.1 of uncultured Pirellulales bacterium. GTDB lineage: Bacteria > Planctomycetota > Phycisphaerae > Sedimentisphaerales > Anaerobacaceae > CAYGZM01. The sequence continues at coordinate 25,495 of CAYGZM010000022.1, read as the reverse complement.
CGTTTACGACGCCTATCAGAAGTCTGCGCCTATTGGCGATATGATCGATGCAGATATTTAGCACCTCGGACATCGTCAAGGCGAACAAATCGACCCCCAGCAATCTCACTGTGGGATATTGTCCCGATAGACTCATCAGACCTCCGAAGCCGGTTTTTCCCGCCCATTAAAATCAGCCCAGGCATACAGAATCCAACCCAAGTGGTAAGGGCGGCATTCGTGATTGACGCGAAAACCAACAAAACACTTGCCTGTGAGCCTGTGGAGCGACCTCAAGCCGGCTGTGCAAAGCGCCGCCCTGAGACTACGCGACAGCCTGCGAATCTCACGTTTCTCGATATCCCTCCAAATGATTCCCGCCTCGCTCAGCATCAGGTTCTGTTTCAGCTCGTTGTGTCCAAAGAGCCACAGCAGCCCAAGCTCAATTTCTCTGCGATGATCGCCCCCCACCGCCCGGTCGCTTGCCAATATCGCCATCGGCGCCATTGCATCCTGGTGAACGGAGAAGACGGGGTATTCCTCGCAAATCCCGCCGTCCCTCGTGTCGTAGTGCCACCACCACTGCCCGAGCGGGCCCTGAAGCCGGCATATCTGCTCCGTCGCCGCCGCGGCAAATTCGATGCACTGCCTGTCGCCGTAAGCCTTGCCGTAATTTGCCAGCGCCAAAATCGGATATACCTGGTCGGCGAAACAGGCGATGCGTCTGCTGATGCTCCCGCCAATGCCCGGCCTATTATGCCTCTGGAAAAGGTTTTGCCCCGGCCTGAAAAGGCGAAGCAAGCGGGTCTTCGCCTCGTCGAGCACGAGATGCAATTGTAGGGTGGGGCTTGCCCCACCGAATACGCCAAAGGGGTGGTGGGCCAGCGTGCAGGCCTGGACTATCCATCCGAGTTCAACCGCATTACACGAGTCGGCCCGGTTCGGCCAGCTCTCGGACAGCAGCTTTGCAAACAGCCCGCAAACGTCGGCCTTACTCTCGAGTCCCGCCCAGAGCGCAAGAGCATAGTCGCCTATGTGCACAGCGGCGTCTCTATTATCGACTATTCTGGGCCAGAGGTCCGGCAGAGACGATGCGTCTTCAGGATGAAATCTCAGCCACCTCGCTATGCCAATCCGGCTTATCGCGGCGTATCTCAGGCTGAAGCCGCTCAGTCTCAACTCTTCATTCGCCGCAATGGTCGCCGAATAAGGCAGAGAGTCATTACCGCCCGCATAATACTGATTCAGCCCCGTTATTGCCGTCTCACACACCGACCTAACCATGCAGTCAAAATGTATATCCTTGCTGATACCACTGACGGATTGAGTCATACTTCTACTCTCAATAATGGTGTGAGCCTTTGTCTATCGCGGCTCTAATCTGCTCGAATTTGCTGTCCCATGTTTCGTTTTTGACCCTTTCGCGGCGCTCTTGTACTTTAGCCGGGTCATCCTCTTCGACCGCCTTGCGGATACAGGATACGAAGCCATCGTAGTCCAGCGCGACATACACTACGTCGCTATATGGTTCGATTTCAGGATAATAGACTGAGACAATAGGCTTGCCCAGTGCAAGGTACTCCTTCGTCTTGACGGGGTTGCAGTACTCTATCCATTTGTTGCGATTCCAGGGCATCATCGCCACGTCGAACTTCTTGCCATAAAATGGAATCTCCTCGTACGGCTTTCGACCAAGGAAATGCACGTTCGGCAATTCCCTCAGCCTGCTCACGTCCGCCGTAACAGACCCGATGAGGACAAACGACACGTTCGGCAGCTTCTGAGCCGCGAATTCCAGCAGGGCCACGTCCAACGTCTTGTCCGACATATCGCCGAAGAACCCAACGATCGGCCGCGGTATCTCTGCGATATCGTCAGGAACACGTTCGGATTTTGTGCTGTTGACAAAAAAATCGAAGTCCACACCGTGACCCAAGAGCAGCGAATTCTCATTCTTGCCGACGCCCTGCTCGTAAAGCGCCCTGTTCACGTACAGCACCAAATCGGCCGACCTTGTAAGCTCATCGTCAAGCGATGAAATGTAGGACCGATCAGACTGCGGCATCTCCTCATATAAATCGGTCCGCTCGTAAATCATAAATTGCCTCGGCCCCAGCTTCTTTGCGACCCCAAGCGCAGGCGGACATCCGATATACACAACTGGATTTTTGAACCCCAACAGAACCGCGGCCAGTTTCACCTGCAGAGAAACGCTGAAGATATTGAGTTTCCTTCCGAAACGACTGCCAAGAGGCACTGATACGGGGCTCAGAACCCACATTCCATCCTCGGCCTTTCTCAAAAAGCGAAGCAGGCTGCGAAACTTGCGAATGAACTTTTTCACCGCACTGCGGTCTTTTCTCAAAGACGGGATACGCATTCCCAGCGAGTTGACGAACAGCACCCTGGAATCCTTTGCCAGCCGCTTCATTATCTGAGGACAGAACAGTCCGTGGTTGTGATACCACCAATCGCAGCCCGCAAAGCAGATTACTCGGCCTTTTTTTTGTCCGGCTCGGCGCTCACTCATAATTCTATCAGAGCTTGCCCTTCAAAACCTCCCTGTTCATCAACAGCTTCTTCCAATTCGTCAGACAGTAATAACTGCCAATCAAGTACGTCACTGCATGCTCTATCGACTTTTTTCCTTCTTTCTTCCTTAGCAAGCCGACGACGAGCCAGTACGGAACCCGCAGAAAGAAGAACAACGCCACCATAAGACAGGCAAACGGAAATGCCGCCCGGCTTCTATGCAGCTTCATAAAGATCAGCTTACTTCCTTCCAACTGCAGCCTGAACGCCCTGGCTTTTTGGCTCGTGGTCTGGCCGCCATAATGGATTATCCGGCCGTCCGGGGTGAACATGACCTTCCAGCCGGCTTTCTTAAAGCGATAACACCAGTCGGGGTCGTCGCCATAGAAGAAGTACCGCTCGTCCATAAGGCCGACCTGGTTAATGGCTTCTCGGCGAACCAGTGAAAAGCACCCGCATATCGTCTCCACCTCCATAGCCTCGTCAGACCCCCACCAGGTCATGTGCTCTCTTCCGAAAAACCTGCTCTTTGGGAAGATTTTGTAGAGGTATGTGGCGGCCAGGAACATATTGAGAACCGACGGATACATAAAACAGGTCCTCTGTATCGTGCGGTCGGGGTTCAATACCTTGCAGCCAAACACAGCCGCGTCGGCATTGACGTCGGCAAATCTGACTGTCATGGCTATTGCATTGTCCAGAAGGATTGTATCCGAGTTGAGCAGCAAAACATACCTGCCCTTGGCAATTTCAATGCCCTGGTTGTTCGCCTTTATGAAGCCCTTGTTCTTGTCATTCTCTATTATTCTGACTTCGCCGAACTGCTCTTTGACCATCTCAACGCTGCCGTCCTCCGAGGCATTGTCCACGTATATCACTTCAAAATCGACGTCCCGTGTCTTTTCATAGACCGATTTGAGGCAGTCGTGCAACAACTGCCGGACGTTCCAGGCAACGATAATTACCGACACATCGACCATATATCTGCTATCCCGCCACCTTTTTGAAGACCCTGATATTGTAGAATCGCTCGTCCTCGTAATTTTCGAACCTGGCCCGATTCTCGTAGAGGTCGTCTATGATGTCCTCTATTGCGTGCCGCGGCTGATAACCCAAATAGGTCTTCGCCTTATCGATGGACACCTTGTAGTTTCTAAAATCCTCAATATTCTTAAGGACTATCTCCACCCTCTGGCCCACCAGCTTCTCAACTTCATACTTGACCATATCGCCAACCTGCCCGACCGTGTAGTTGCCGGAGGCGATGTTATAGACCCCGCTCAGAGAATAGTCCGCCTGGATGGCCCGCAGATACGCCGTGGCCGCATCCCTGATATCCAGTATGGGCCGCCAGATAGAAGGATTATTGATTGTGATTCTCCTGTCAGCCATTGCGAATTTGAACATCGTATTGACAATCAAATCCAGTCTCATCCGTGGGCTGTATCCGCAAACGGTGCCCTGCCTCAAAGCTATGACTGAGAAACTCTCATCCTGAAGCTGCAGCACCCCTCTCTCGCCCTGCAGTTTCGATATTCCGTACGGATACCCGCAGGTCACCGGGCTATTTTCGTCGTACAGCTCGTTGACGGTGTACCCATAGACGGAGCAGGATGAGGCATAAATGAAGCGCTTCACGCCGGCCTTTTTTGCGATGTATGCCGTATATGAGGGCAACGCCCCGTTGAAAATGAAGTTCATCGAGGGGTCGAACTCCGCCATCGGGTCGTTTGAAAGGCCTGCCAGGAAAATAACCTGGTCGTAGTCCTTCAGGTCTTCCGGCTGGCATTTGAACAGGTCTTTCCTGACAACGCTGACATTCTCCGGCAGGTGATTGCCGAACCACAACACGTCAACCACATCAATTTTGTACCCGTGCTCAAGGAGAACGGGGATCAACTTCGAGCCAATATATCCCGCGCCGCCCGCAACAAGAATTCTCATCCGTTCAATCTCCAGCTTGAATGATTATTGTCGTGTCAATTCATTGTATTTGTCGCAATTGAGCGATGTATCAGCCGGAACAGCGAAGCTGACATCCCTTATGGACAGCTCCCCGATTTCCTTGCTCTCATCCAGGCTCTTTGCGAATTCAAAGACGGTTCTGCGCTCTCCGCCGACGTGTATTGTCCCTGTAATATCCTTATCTATCAGCCTGCTGATCTTCCCGGCAATGACCGACACGCTCTGTCTGCTCGTCCATTGATCCACAAAGGCCTTGGCGAAAGGGAAAACATTGGGGCTGAACGTCGTTCTTATTATCAGCGACCTGTCGTACATCCGGACCGCACACTCGCCGCCCAGCTTGGACCAGGCGTATTTGTTGACGGGATAGACCGGGTCGTCCTCTTTGTAGTTGCCCTTGTCGCCCTTGAAGACGTAGTCGGTGCAGATGTAAATCAGGCGTAAATTGAATTCCATACACAATTTCACGACGTTTGACGTGCCGATGATATTCACCTCAATCGCTTCCAATGGGTCCTTGTCAATCAAGGGCGGCGACGTGAACGCCGCAGCATGGATAAGCAGATCACAGCCGTTTGACCGAACATACTGCCTCATCTGGTCGAGGTTTGTGACATTGAAATTTTCCCACCAGGGATAGTCGATATCGGGCCGTATTTTCCTGAATTCCGAACCCAACAATCCGCTTCCGCCGGTGAAGATTATCTTCGATTTACTGCTCATTGCCGCTCAATCCCTTCTTTTCACTATTAACGACTCTGCCCTGCCTGGCGGCTGCGCACTCCGTAAAACGGACCGAGGACCCCGCAATCCCCAGAATTATGTAGAAAAGCGCGCTGTTTTGACCAAAAGAGCTGACTCCCTGCCACAGCACGAATACCCCGATCAGCGCGCTGCCCAAAGACCAGTATATGCTCCGCAACTGCTTATCTGCTGTTGCTTTGAAGGCTCGCACAAGACCGCTAAGCGCCTTGGCGAACACTGCAAGCAGGGCCATTACCCCGAGAATGCCACACTCAACGCCTGTGAGCAGAAACTGATTGTTCAGGTCGGTAACACTTCCGTACATCTCGCCCCAGCCGGGGTCCTCGCCGCCGTAGCCGGCCAGCCACCATTTGTCAATATCTCTAACGGCATAGTCGATCAGCCTGGCCCGCTGGTACCAGTCGCCCCGGCCCAGGTTGCCGTATGAAAGCAGGACGTGATGAAGCGGCCTGTTACTGACGACTTCCACCAGAATACACATCACGAAGAACCATATAAGAACCGGTTTGACCCAGCGTTTGTACTTTTCCAGCCCAAGGCAAAAGGCTGTTATCGCCAGCATGCCCCAGGGACCGCTGGACATGCTGCTGATCGCTCCGAGCACGATCATCCCAGACAAGAGGTAAGCCCACATCCTCCAGTTGCCGCGTTCGCGCCGCAAGGCCCAGATGATCGGCAGGAACATCACAAAACAACCGCCGAACATTATTGGATGACCGAACGGTCCCACGGCCCGGGTCAGACCCCAGCGCAGGTCCGGCGGTCCACCACCCGCGGTTTCCCAGGGACGATATTGCCTCATCACGAGATAGGGCTGAACGTGCGTGACAGCTTCCGCCACACCCAGGACCGCCAGCGCCGCAAGGACTACACCGACAACCTTTGCAAACGATATCACAGCCGTCTTGTTGTTGACCGTTAAACGCGCTGCAAGATAGCTAAACCACGTGTCCATCAGGAACCCGCCCCGGTTCTCCAAGGCCGCCGAAAATGGGTGTGTAGCGCAGTAGATTCCCGCGAAGATCGCCATGCTCACCGCAACCAGGCTGTCCAATCGAGACCAGAGGAACCTTCTGCGAAGCCGATCGTCACACAGGCATCGAAGAAGCAATACGGCCACCACGATCCGCCCAACCGATATGTCTATCGTGCCGATGCTTACTCTCAAATAGTCGGGATACCAAACCAGCACACCGACATAGGCGGCAAGGGCATAAGCAGGCCGCAGCAACAGGACCAACATTGAGCCCAGAATGCCGATTAGTAATGTAGCGCCTTGCATGATTATCCTAATGTATGAACCTGTATATCCGCCGCGCAACCCTGCTCTTTCTCAGAACTCTCGCCTCAAAAAACTTGCGCCGAAGCTGACCCAGGCTCGCTTTGCATGGCAGCAGCTTGGGATTAGCGAAATCGTATGTGCTCCAGTCAATGCGGTCCAGCCCGTACTTCTCCAGGACCGCTTCATAAGCAGAAGTCCCCGGCAGAGGCAAGCAGATATACAGAGAAACGGAATAGTAAGGTAATGAAAAGGCATACTTGATTGTATCGTTCATCTCCTCGACAGTCTCATGGGGATGACCGAACATGAAATAACACGCCGGCCGGATCCCAGCCTCCGCCGTAAGCTTCACGAGCTCCGTGCATTCCTCAAGGGGCGTCGGCTGCCTCAAACGCCTTCGCACCGCGGAATTCCCGCTTTCAATCCCATAGTGGATAAGAGTGCAGCCGGCCCGCCGCATCAGCTCGAGCAATCCCCGATCTCGAAGGTTACCTTCCCACGCCGCTCCGGTGCAAGTCCATTTCAACGGGTAATCGAACCCCATAAACCATTCGCACAGCTCCCGAACATAATCCACATCAGACATAAAAGCATTACCCGTGAAAACCAGCACGCGAACACCATAATCACGAGCCAACTCCTCAATCTCACCGCAAAGCAGCTTCAGACTGCGCTTGCGAGGTATAGAGCCGTTAATCCCGGAAGACTTGCAGAACCCGCAACTCGCCGAACAACCGCGAGAGTCAAGCACCAGCGCGCCTACATTGGCTTCATCCACACCGTGATTTGCTCCAAACCACCCCGGTTGTTGCAGCGACCAGTCCAGCGGAGCCAGGCTGTCCAGCTCCATATCAACACAGGGTTCGTTCTTTCGCACCTCGTCCCCGTCGCGATATATCAGCCCCGGTATGCTCGAAAGCGCCTCGCCTCCAGCCTTACCTCCGCAGGATACAATCTTCTCTATCAACGCAACCATACCAACCTCGGCATCGCCGGCCATTGCAAAATCCAGAAGCCCGTCGAACTCAGCGAAAAGATCCTCAGGACGACTCGTCGATGGATGCGGCCCGCCGATAATCGTTACCGCACCAGGGACAACGCTCCGAACACAACGCAAAGTCTCACGACACTCGTTGAATAATGTCGTGAACACCTTCAGTCCAACAATGTCCGGGCGAAACTCAGCCAGCTTCTCGCCAAGCGTCTTCCGATCGTGGTTAACATTCCAGCTCAGCAGGACCACCTCTGCGCCGCATCTCTTGCACGCTGCCGCAAGATAGCCCAGCCCGGAGTCATTCAGAGCCCCAACATCCACGGCCCGCCTGAATCGTCGAAGCATAGGGACCATCAACAGCACTCTTGCTGACGATGAAGGATAGTATTTCACTTCAAAACTCCAAAGCCTTGAACATGTCCAGAATCGCCCTTTGCGCCCGAGGCACAGTCTCTTGCAGATTCTCTCTGATTTGGCCCCTTCTTTGATACGCCGAGCTTACTTTCTCCAGCAACTCGTCTTCACGGCAGCGGCGTGCATCGGCGACGCAGTCGCCAACGCCTACGCTTTCAAAAACGCCCTGAAACTTCCCGCTATAGGCTATCCCCACCGCCGGGATGCCCTGAGAAAGCGCCGCAATACAGGCGTGCATCCGGGAACCGATGAAAAAATCACATAGACCAATTATGTACTTCGTTTCGTTGTGGTCGTAACAACCCCGAACCATGAATATCCGGCCGGGGTGCTTCTCAACCACCCCTCCATACAGCTTCTCACAAACAGCAGTATCGGATTGCTCCCCATATCCCTTCTTGTGCACATTCCTGGGGGCGGGAGCATCAGATTTATGCAGAGCAACTACGTGGGGCACCAGTAAAACCGCCGTGCCATCCTGCTTCATCAGAAACTCGACGATTGAGTCGATCAAAGCAGGGTAGTCCGTCTTGAGATCGAACACGTTATCGCCGGTATCCCCGCCGTGGCTAAGTAAGCCGCTGATATTCAAACCGACTAATGTATTACTCGTACTCTTGATCTTCTCCAACGAGTCTATTTCCCCGTGGTTCGGCCTGCGAGGATCGAGAATAAAACCTACGTCGGGTATGAAGCTCACTTTCTCGCCGGCCTTTTCGGCGCCGAGAAGCTCCTTCACGCGCTTGACCCCGGCCTGATCCCGTGAATAGACCAAGGTCGCGTAGTTTATCATACGGCGAGCCAGAATCCTCGTGAGCCGTTTGTCAAAAGGCCCGTAGGTCTGCGGCATCATAACTAATTTCTTGCCGAATAATACCACAAGCCACTTGCGCAGAGTCCCCGTGTAGAACCTCTTGGAGCCGTAGATATCGCTGAAGCTGTCGCCGGCGGTGATGTCCACAGCCAAATCCGTCTCATACAAGGTCTTGACGTAGGCATTATGACAGAGGAGTCTGTCTTTGGCCCTCGACCCCGGCAATATCTTCCCAAGAACGCCATAGAGCACGAACCTAAGAAAGTGATATGGCAGCAAGACATTCTTCGAGAACCTCACAGGAACAGTCTGCACGCTTATTTCCCTGCCCGCGATGTTCAGACGCTCCTGCTTAGGACTGAATCCGCTCCCAAAAAACGCAATCTCTGCATCGGGCCACCGGCTGAGAATAACCTTTACGCTTGCTTCAGCCAGCGCATTGACGCCTAAATTGCCCGTCTCAAACGAAGCGCCGAGCAAGCATATCTTAGTGCCGTCGCTTTTACTTTTTGAACGGCGATCCGGGGCGTTCTTGCACCTTTCAGCCGTTTTCTCTCTCATTGCACGTGTGCTCCAAATCTTTTTCGGCGACCAGCAGAATCTCCGACGCAAGAAACCCATTCAGTAATCCTAAAGACGCTCTTGACAGCCACGCGAATCGATTAGTGACTTCATATCTTAGGTCAATAATGGCAAGCCCGCTCCGCCTTATCCATTTGGCGGTCGATCTTCGTGTTGTGAAACGTATGTGGGTGCTGTCAAATCTTCGGAAGATATGCCTGCCTCTCACGATTCTATACAGGTACTTAAGGCTTCGGGAATTGGGAACAGTTATGATTACGCGGCCCTTCTCACCCAGCAGGCTCGAATACTCACTCAGAGTCTTGCGAGGGTGTTGCAGCCGTCCAAGCACATCAAGAAACAGAATGCAGTCGAACTTCTCTCCATCCAAAGATTCTCTGGCCTTGCCAAGGTCGGGAACAAGGACATCGACACCTCTGCTTTTCGCCGATACGGCGATAATTGAATCAAGGGGAACGCCGACAACTCTAATGCCCTTTCCCACGAGCTTTGCCTCCGTGGCGCCCCATCCGCACCCGACCGAAAGCACATCTTCGGAATGTTTGGGAACCAATGTTAGAACATCGTCTCTGCACTTCTCATAATAGAGCTTGTCCCAGGTAGGCTCATTCAGATTGGCAACCGTTGGAAACAACTCCGCTTTTGCTTCTTCTTCGCCGGCAGATGCGAGCAAGGCGTTTATCTGCGTTTTCATTTCAGAAATCCTAAGCCCCGCCCGCCCCACGTATCGGTTGGGCAGATGGTGCAGAAGAAAATCCTCAATATGAGAAATGCACACGACCTTGGTGAAACCACACTGGGTATAGGGGTCGGTTGCAGCCGTACAGAGCAAATCATAACGGCCCTGGTGCGGGCCAACCAGGTATCCTCCCGAACTGATCGCCTTGTGCAATTGGTCTCGGGTGAGAATGTAACAGGCCGAATGCGCGTTTGTAAGCTCGGCAAATGCGCAGCCGCCCCTGCGCTTGACCGAACCCGGTATCCAGTGAAAATACGAGTGAATCGTTGAACAATACTTCCGGCCCTCGTCATCCTGCTCATATCGCAAAAAACCAGCGATTTCGTCTTCCGGCAGGAGTTCTGTCGCCTTCAGAAAAGCGTCGATGTTTCTTTGGGCGACCAATGTGTCATCTTCGGAGTAAATGAATAAATCGTAATCCCCCGCCCGTTCAGTAAATATTGCCTTGTGTGCGAATGGCAGGGACCAGGGGTCCCTCGCCGGAAGCCCCACCACCACTTCAATATCCGCGCCGAGGTCTTTGGAAACATTGGAAAGGACAACAATATCGACCTCGCAGCTCATTGACCTGTATTCATCGATAAGCCGGCTCAGATAGGCACTGTTCTTCAATCCATAATTTGCTATTGCTGCGAGTATTCTCATTCCAGCAGACTATCCATTATTTCCTCAGCTTTTTTGAGCTGCCTGTCCCGGAGCGGCTTTATCGATTCGTATAAGGCTCTGGACGAAGCTTCACGCTGGGAGCTCAGGAGCTTGACAAAATCCCATACCGCCTCGGCTTTGAATTCATCTGTTCGCACCACGTGGTCCTCGCGCCCGATGGACATCATGTAATCCCTGCATTTGGGTCGATACTCCAACATCACTGACGGGACATAGGCGCACGTTGCAAGGACGACAGAGTGTAATCTTGTCCCCACAAATACGCTCAAGGATTTGACTAAATTGATGTAATCGCGGGGATTTGAATACGTTTGGCATATTTCATCCTGTGTATCGCTTGCCCCGGCCAATTCTTCGGTTATGGCGAGGTCGGGCGGCCACACAACAAACCACCTGACTTTCCATCCCGACTTTTTGGCGCGCGACGCCAACGTTACATACTCGGCGTATATCTTCTCCGGTTCGCCCCATTGCGCCACCCTGTCCCACCCAACATTGAGTCCTATCGAGCCTGGCATATCGAGATCGTCGGGCTTGCGGGTATCGGATGCAAAAAAGAGGACAGGGTCGCCGATGACCTCAACATTGTTGACTCCCATATTCGCCAGCAGTTCCGCCGACAGGGGACCTCTCACGCCGACATAGGCGCATCTTCGCAGGATTCCTGCCCACTCGGCTGAACTATCCACCCAGCCCGGCGCCCTCGACCAGAAGGCGGGATTCGCCACGCCTGTTCCAAACACATAGAACTTTGGGAAAATATCGGCGCATTCCTGAGCGGCGCTCAGACCCCATCTGTTGATGAATGTCCCTCCCGCCAACATGGCGCCATCAGCTATCTTAATAAGCTTCGTAGGTACGGATACCACACGCCCTCCGGGATAATGCACCAAACCATACCGGTGGAACAGCCCCCTGTAAGCGTCAAATAAAGCCTCGTCACCGAGATTCCGGCGACCCGGACAGCCACCCACGTACAATAACCTCGGCGACCTGGTCTTCAGTATCTCATAAAGATACCTGGACCCCTTCTTTATCGCTGTAAGCGTCCTTCGCATGATTACGTCTTTGTCTCTCCGGGACCCGCCAGACGGGGACCTCTGGGGGATGTCAGTCCAAGAATTGGGGATATCACCAAGACAGCAACCACAAAAACCAACCCGGTAACAGCACCACAAATTCCAAGCCCGCCCCAAGCGTACCTGTCCAGGAACTGGAAAGGCTCAAACATCCACCATACGGCAACCATAAGGCCGCCCAATGCCGAAGGCATCACAAGAGGTCTAAGATACTCCAGAATGCCGACGCCGACTATCCACGACACATAGATAGGCATGACCAGAATTCTGATCGCCAACATTGGTATTGCCAGGCCGATCGCGACCCCCAACATGCCATATTTCGACGCCAGCATGACACTCAGGATAACACCCGTCAGACCCTCAATCAGCGTAGCGATCCCAAAGAAATAGTGCTTATTCAACGCGTACATCGCGCCTATGCCTGGATTCTGCGCAAGAGCAAATGCGTACGAACCGCACAGCACCCATAGCACAGGCACGGCTTCGCTAAACTCTTCGCCGACCCACAAGGTTATGAACCGATCTCCAAAAATGATTCCAAGCGTGCACATAGCAAATGCCAGCAACGCTGAAATCGACAACGACCGCAGGAACAGACTCTGGAGTTTTCCATGTTCTTTGGCGCCGTCCAATGCGGCAAATCGCGGAGTCAGCACCCCCGTACCTGCCGTGATAACATTAGTAATGTGCCGGATAATCAGTGCAGCAACGCCATACACACCCACAGCCGACATATTAACGCACTTGCCGATTATCACAGCGGCAATGTTGGTCCGCAGGATATTGGCGACGACTATCACCGTTGTGATGCCGCCGTAAACGATTAGCGTTCGCAGGACACGCCACTTAGACAGACTCCACCTTATACGCACTGCCGGCGTCAGGATTCTGTAGAGCACGAACTCGCTCACCAGCGCAACTAACTGGCTGCCGAGCGTAGCCAGAGAAATGCCGATCAATCCCACGCCGCAAATCAATAGGTACACGACCAACCCGGCCCGAACCAGAGTCACGGCTATGCCCGCACAGTTCACTGCCACAAATTTCTCGTGTGCGCAGACGATGGCGCGGAACACGTTACCGGGGAAGGTCAGCGCGGTCGCAAGGCCTATTATCCACACGACGTATCGAAAGTCGTCGAAATACTCCGCTTCCACCTCGAAGAACCCGGCAAGCACGCCGGCAAGGAAGAGTGACGCTACAATCGCAAGGACGCCGGTGCAGCAGAACATCACCATCGCAGTGCTGGCCGTTTCATTCAGAGACTTATCGTCGCCTTGTCCGGCGTACCGGGCAACGTAACGTGTTATCGCCGACTCCACACCAAGGTTGAGCAGGCCATAGTAGCCGATGAATGATCCTATGAGCGTCCAGATGCCGTAGCCCGTTTTGCCCAAATGACCTATGATAAAGGGCGTCAGCCAAAAACCGAGAATTACGTTAGCCCCGAGCAGCACCCAATTGCTCAGGGCGTTCAGCTTGAGCGACGGCCTTCGTACAGGTTCTTCTCTTGCTGTTGATTCCATTATGCTGTTCATGGATAGCTACTTGGTGAACCCCCAGACCAGGACTATGCCGTGTTTCTGAACAAGCTTTGCCACTTTATCAAGACAGGCATCCAAACCTCTGACCAACGGCTTGAATCTCCGCAGCCATAGTCCTCCCAACTTGAGAGTTCCACGCTGCAAGAGTTGTTCAAAAAAGGCCACCCTCAAGTAAAGCATGTCGGTGAATCCATGCCGTTGTTTTAGATCCGACAGTTCCTTGCGAGTGTATCCTCCCCTCTCAGTTACCACCTTATCTACAGGCGAAATGCCGTGCTTTCTGTGCGTGTACAGCTGGACCGGTTTGAGCACGCTATTCTTGAGACATTGCCACAGAGGCGAATACGCATGATCCAAAAACCGGCAGACGCCGCCCGGCTTCAAGCACCGCGCAACCTCAGAGAATAACCTGTCCATATCTCCTATATGATGCACAAACGCGCAGCCGTAAATAACGTCGAATGATTCATCCGGAAAAGGCATCCGGCACGCATCAACAGCATGAAATTCGATCCGATCTAAGCCGCGACCGCGCAATTCGGATTCCTCGAATATGCTCTTCACATGCTTGACTGCTTCTATGGACAGATCGGTATAGACACACTCGGCCCCGCACGACAGAAAGTATAGCTCCTTCAGGGACGTCCCATTGCCCAGCAGCAGAATCCTCTTCTCGCGGATATCCCCCAGGCTCTCAAGCAACTGCTCGAAGCCCGGCTCGTTCCGCCACATCCTCTGCAAATCCTCTACTGAGCAAGTCCTCCGGGCGCTATCCGAATACAAATTGTCGTAATGCGTCTTTTCCTTGTTATCGTGATGCCCGCCGACAAAATCATATACGCCGTCAAGGTTCTCGCACACCATGTGCTGAGGCGAGGCTGTTGCATATAGATTGCCTTTCTCGTCGTTGATTAGCGGGACTTTTGTATTTGGATCTAAATACCTATCAACTACTTTGAACCCCACGCGATCTCCTGCCCATCGAAAGAAACAAAAGCCAACAGGACATTCTTACCCACGCGGTGACTCCCGTCGCACCATTTTGTGCAGCAAGGTGTACGCTCGTCGTCCCATCGGTTTCAACAAAAAACCAAAACCACACGTCCACCATTGGGAGAGGTGAGTCTGTCCTCAACTATTTGGAAGTTTTTCCGAATCATTCTTATCATACCTCTGAACTGATTAGGGTGAGCAACAGTAACAACAAATAATCCGCCGGGCCGAAGGTATTGAGCATAGCGTCGCAGAAGTCTCCGTCGAAAAAGGGGAATGTAATACAACGACTCTTCAAACACGATGAGGTCATACTTCTCCCTACATTCATAGTGTCGCAGGTCGCCAACTTCGAAGTCCATCTTCTGACTTTTCCTTTTTTTCGCTATGCTGATAGCCGCCGCCGAGACATCTATGCCGAGATAGGATTCAAAGGAGTCAGGGTTCAGGTCGGAAGCGAGAGAGCCGGTTCCACAGCCGACGTCCAAAATTCGTCCTTTTCGGGCGTACTTTTCGACAAGGTTCACAGTCGGACTTTCAGGGCTGTGGGTGCGCCCGGGTGGGGCGGCTGAGTCTTCTCCGAGGTATTTCTGGTCAAAAGCCCAAGCTCGCGTTCGCCGGTTGCTGAAACGTGTGCATAAATAATACAGAATCGCCTGGATTGAAAACAATTTCTTAAATCTATTCACCATAGTAACGTTCAACCCTGCAAAGTCACGCGTTGCCTTCATTCGGTCAAGATTTCAGTTCCGGCGTTAACCACGACGCCCGCATTCCGTTCACGCCGGCTGCAAGAAAATCGCCCAACAAGCCTTTCCCTAACATGTGCAACCATTAGTAATAACTCAAACTGACTGATTCACTTTTTAGACGCCAATTTTCACAGATGAACACCGTTTTTCGCGATCCCGGATTCCCGCTTCTTCAACTTCGTTCAGGACAGGTTTCGCGGGAATGATAAATTGTGCCATGTTTTTATCAAAACAACACTTATATGAGTCTTCGTCATAGAAACGGTCAGCTTGATTAATATATCTGTTTTGTAAATCCCCAAGCCAAACCAATACCGCGTTTTCGTGATAGGCCTATAGTCTTGTCGGGGAATCTATCTATTACCCTGAGAACAAATGTGAAGATTCGCAAGAACCGGCAGCCGAACTTGCTTCTTGTATCAATGTGACGTCCATGAATGAACAAAACTATCTATCTTGTCTTCCCCCGCAGTTACCGTTACCGGCCGCACTCCGTCCCCGTCGGTTGCATCGAGTCAATCGATGTAACCTCCTGCCGGATAACGCCCTACACGATCACGTTCGGCCTTTTGTGTCTTTCTCTATGTCACTCGACGCGCTTGACATCGCCGCCGGAGCCATCGACAGATTCTGCTGCTTTGACCCTGCCGTTCTCATCAGGCAGAAAGTCAAGAATCAGATCCGCCATCTGCTCGGCGGCCATTTTGACCGGCTTGTCCTGTACCGAGCTTATCTGAACCTGAGCGACGTATCGGCTCGGGTCTCCGGCAATATTGATCGTTCGGCCAAAGAAGGGCCCCGAAAAATCGCTTTCCTTTGCTGTTATTCGGCCGCTCAGCACGTAGAAGCTCAGGACAACAATCCGGTCGTATTCCGGAGGCGGTTTGTAGAACTGATGTATCAGACAGTCTATTTCTCGCCCGCCTTGGGAAATAAGTCTTGATGTTTCGGTGCTTTCGTGCTGCCAGCCATTGACCGGATAGCATACCCCCGGCCGGTGACCGAGTATCCCGGCAGGTTGCCTCGAACAATATACCACGTAAACGCCCACCGAGGCTCTGGCGGCGGCGTTGACATATCGCCGGCTGAAGAAATCGTCTGCAAAGCGCTCCCTCATATACTCCTCCGTAGTCGCGCGAATGCCCAGCTCCGAACCGACCCAGTCCCCGATTTCCATTGGAAAACTGCTCAGAGGGACCGGAAGCGCAATCGGTTTGGCGCCAAGAAGCTTCAACCGGCGCGCCGGAACACGGTACGCTATCCCCGCTGAGACCATCAGCAAGACAGCAAGAAGCCAGACGAACCATACCTGCGTACTACCCGCCGCAGTGCGCGTCTGCAAGAGCATTCTCCTGCGTTTCGTCGGAAGACTATTCTCAAATGAATATGTAAAGCGGGACAGCCCCAAAGTAGCACTCCAAAACCACTACCCACCCCTTTTTGGGCACAATCAGCTCGATCACCAACCGAAAAAATGACGAAACCTCCTCCTTGAGGCTACCGAAAAAGTCAGCGTAATTTTATTTGCTATATCGTCATTTGTCAAGGCGAGTTTCCGCAAAATGCGGGAATTGGCGTCCGATTTGCCGTTGTGGGCACATTTCGTGCCTGCGCCCGCCCGTTACCGGCTCTCCTGCCCGGATAGGACGCATCGCCGAATCTGAAGAAGACCGCCGGCTCCGACGACAACCTCCGATAATACACAGCAATACGCATAACTGACGAGCCCCCGAACATAGGTCCCATATTCCACTAACAACGTCCCGTTCCTTCACGCTGGCAGCACCGTCAAGACGCTGTGTTTGTCTGAGCAGCTATTCTTTCTTAAGTTTTATGTTGGATAGAGATACAATAACGTATTCTCATTTGGGAATATACTTCTATGGAAAATGGGGCAAGAATATCTTGGCCGGCGTGGGGGTGCAGCCGCAGGCCTCCACGGCCTCTGTGCACCGCCTGTTTCATTATTGTGACACTGGCATATCCTCTCGTTATCGCCAACGTGGCCGAGGGAGCAACCTACTACCTCGACGCGGTCAGCGGCAACGACAGCAACCCCGGCACAAGTGACCAACCCTGGAAGACGCTCAGTCGCGCTTATACCTCGTATAGCGGCGAAAGCCCTAAAGTGCAGCAAGGCGATACCGTACTATTCAGAAGCGGCAGCTACGGGCAGTTTAGGGAGAGCACCGGCGATAACCCGGGGGAGAACTGGCTTTTCTACAGAAACAACTGGGTTACGTACAAGACTGCGCCGGGACAGACGCCGATACTCACTCGCATCGACATCGACAACCAGGACAAATGGGGCGACATCAACCACGGCGATTCGTATCTCATCTTTGACGGCTTCACCGTTGCCGACGGGGTAAGTATATCATATACGTCATACGTAAAGGTCCTGAACTGCAATGTCCGGCGCCAACCAGCCCCGGTAGAAGGTTATTATGCGCCGTATTTCGTGACGCAATCGTGTGCAATTTCGGGCAGAGATTCGCATCATATCACGATCCAGGGTAATGATGTATCCGACTCTTACAGGGGCATCAGAGTATGGGGCAGCGATTGGCTGGTCAAGAATAATACGATTCATCATATTGCCGAGGACGGCGCAGTCATAGTCGGGGACGACGCCACCATAGAAGGCAACCTCATATACGGCCATCGCCCGTATGGGACTGCGCATGATATCTATGGCACAAAAACGGGAACCTTTATAGACGGCGAAGCTGTCACTATGACCGGAACCGATGCAGAGGGAATAGTCCACAACTATTCAGGGACTTATCTTCGCGTCTATCCAACCACGCAAAACACTTTCCACAAATACTGGCTCGAGAACCGCAACAGGACTGTGGTGGGCGCCGAGAGCGGGGCAGAGATAGTTATTACCGACACTGTAGGGAAAGTTGACCCTCCGCACACTGATTCGATTCAGGTTGATTTGGGAACGGGCGGAACAATGACTGGATTGGTCATTCGCAATAACATCCTGGACCGGCGGCGACTTGCGGGGACGGATGGAATCAGAGACGGGCAGGGATTGAAAGTGTGTGCAGCCAGTTCAAACAGCATATCCTGTACTATTGAAAGCAACTTGATAAATGCAGGGAATTACTCTCTTATGCAGGGGCTGAATGACGCCAATATCTGCAATAACACGTTCTACGGCGTAAATGGCCCAAGATTCATGTGCACCACGGGGAATACCACAATCAACAACATGTATAATAATCTGATTGAGAGACTATATGTGGAGGACGCTGCCGGGGGCTACTATGTGAAGATCAAGAACCACGGAAACAACATCTTCAACACCAATCCCACGGGGCAAAGTGCGGATTATCCGTTCGTACTCGATTCCACCGAGGCAGTGTCATCCACGTTCGCCGGCTTATTCACAGATCCCAGCGGCGATCCCGGTGACTTCACGCTGAGCAGCGGCTCGGCCGCTATCGACTTCGGAAATGCCGCTTACGGCCCAACAACCGACAGAGACGGCAACGCACGCGTGGGGGCGCCCGACGCCGGATGCTACGAACATGTTTCATCCGAGTCCGGCAATCACGCGCCTGTGCTCGAGAGCATCGGCGATAAAACTGTCAGCGAAAACGCCCTGCTAACCTTTACTCTATCCGCAACCGACGCCGACGGCGACACGATAACCTACTCGGCCACAGGCCTGCCGACCGGCGCGACTCTCTCCGGCCGGACTTTCACCTGGACGCCGGGATACACCCAGGCGGGAACTTACGACTTAACCTTTGTCGCAGGCGACGGCACAGACCAGGATTCAGAGATCGCCACCGTAACCGTGAACAACGTCAACCGCGCCCCTGTCCTTGCAGCAATTGACAATCAATCGATCAATGAAGGCAGCCTCCTGAGCTTCTCGCTCAGCGCTACGGATGCCGATGGCGATGGGGTTACTTACACAGCAAGCAGCCTGCCCGCAGGCTCGGCCTTTGCCGGCTCGACCTTCGCCTGGGTTGCGGGATATACCCAAGCAGGGACCTTCGAGGTGACATTCACCGCAAATGACGGTCAGGCCACAGATTCTCAGGCCGTCACGATAACCGTCAACAACGTCAACAGGGCGCCAGTGCTTGATGCTGTTACTGATAAGTCCGTTAATGAAACCACCCTTCTAACATTTAGGGTAAACGCAACGGACCCGGACGGAGATGCCATTGGCTACTTGGCGACCGGCCTACCCGGCGGGGCAACATTCACCGGCCAGACCTTCAACTGGACGCCTGCACACAGCCAGGCCGACGGCAGTTATGACGTGACCTTCACCGCCGGCGACGGCACACTTGATGACTCGCAGGTCGTGACCATCACGGTCAGTGATACTTCTGCGCCGACCGTCGCCAACTGCTCGCCGCCAGCCGAGTCGATCCAAGCCCCCCTGAACAACCTGATTACCCTGCACGTCACCGATGACGGCAAAGGCGTTGATGCCGGCACCGTGACTATCACGCTCGATGGCGGCGCCATATACTCGGGCAATACGTCCAATTACGTCAGCGCAACCGGCAATTGCCGCAGGACCGGCACAAAAACCGACTACGCCTACGCCTACCAGTCGGGCCAAAACTTCGATTTTGACCAGACCAAGACCGTAACGGTAAATGCCACAGACCTCGCCGGAAATGTGATGAGCCAGCAGTCTTATTCCTTCAGGACCGAGATGCGGTCGTTCGGCCAGAACAAGCCGCTCGGCTCGGATATCGAGGGGCTCGACAAAGGCGCCCCCGCAACCGCGCGAGACAGCAGCGGGAATATCTGGGCCGTCTGGCACGCCGGGCCGTCAGGCTCCAGGGACATTTACCTCGCCAAACTCACTGCCGGCTCAAGTACTTTCGGCGCCGGCGCACAGATCACGACCGATGCCGCCGACCAGTGCAATCCCGCCGTAGCGTTGGGAGCCGATGACAAGCTGTACGTCGTCTGGCAGGATAACAGGCGTAGGAACTGGGATATTTATGGATCGACCTCGACGGACGGAACGGCCTGGTCGGACCAACAGAGAATCACCGACTCGAACGACAATCAGATCAATCCCGCCCTTGCCGTTGATAGCCAATCTCCAAACCGCGCGCACGTCGTCTGGCAGGATGATCGGGCCGGCAACCAGGACATATACATCGCCACATCAGGCAACGCATTTATCACAAATACCATAACAAGAATAACGTCCAACACCTCCGACCAGGCCACACCGGCCATTGCGGTGGATTCATCCAACACGGTCTATGTTCTCTGGACGGACGCCAGGAATTCCTCGAAGGATATTTATGGGGCGGCAGGCAGCTCCTGGACAAATATCCCCGTAGTGACAAAAGCAGCCGACCAGTCAAGCCCCGCAGTTGCCGTCGAATCCGCCGGCTCGATTCTGCATATCCTGTGGGTCGATCAAACATCCGGTGACAGTGACATATACTATGCTTCTTCAAGCGGCCTGCCGAGCAGCCCGTTGACCGGCAGCAACACTATTGACGATACCTCAGGCGCCGACCAGACCTCACCGTCCATCGCCGTTACCGGCAGGACGCCCGGCAGTCCGAGAGTCTTCGCATGCTGGCTGGACAGGCGAAATATCACAGGCGGCAATACTGATACGGATATTTACCTCGTGCAGACAAACTCCGGTCACGGAACAAATGTGCTCGTGGGCGATGGGGGCACGAACTCCGCTCAAAGCGAGCCGGCGATGGGCATAGACAGGTATGACTGTCCATACATCGTATGGACCGACGGCAGGAATACCAACAGGGAGATCTACCACGCCGCTAGCACCTACTTGCAGCCCACCGCATTGACATCGAAACAAATTACCGCGTCCGCGGGCGGAACCATCGGAACCGACCCCAATGCCATAAACGGCGAAGACGATGTCTCCGTTGCGGCGCCCGCGGGCGCCTGTCCGTACGATGTAACCATCAGCATCACGAAGATTGAGAACCCGCAGGAATTCGCTGCGCGGCAGTTGAGCAGCTACGACTTCGGACCAAGCGGGATGGAATTCAACCGGCCGGTCACCGTTACAATTCCATACACCGTGGCAAGTTCCGGAACTTCACCTTCAGCCTACTGGTATGATTCCCTTACCGGCGCCCTGAGCCAGCAGGGAATAACCGACATCGAGATTATCGAGCTGTCTTCCACTCTGCATGCCCTTCGTTTCAAGACAACGCACTTCACTCCGTTTTACGTTGTGTTCGCAACCGGCGCCACAGCAGGCGCTGCCGGCGGCGGCGGAGGAGGAGGAGGAGGAGGCTGCTCAATGTCCCCTACCGGCCGGGATAACGTTGTCGAGTTCCTCGTTCCTTATCTTGGGCTGGCCGTGGTGATAGCAGTACTGAAGCTACGAGACGCACGGCAGCGCGGGGCGCGCAGAATTCTAAAAGGTCAATGTTAAAGATGTACCTGCTCGCCGAGACCATTTTGGTGACAATTACCGCAATTCTGACGATCAGGCTCCTGTCGCAAAGCTCCGTTTCATACGCCCCTCTCTGGTTTGCGGCCCCTGCTGTTCTCGTCGCCGCCGCACTGGTCCCCACCATCATCCGAAGGGCCCGCCTCGCCCAGATTGGCTTGGACATCGGGCAAGTCAAATTTGCACTGTTGATAGTCGCCCGCACTTGCATAGTGGTATTCCCAGCCGCGTTTGCAGGCCTGTGGCTGCTGAGATCCTACGGATTGGAACCGCCTATGCGCATTGTCCTGCCGCAGAATCAGCAGTGGCTGCCCTGGGTTCTCTACCAGTTCCTGTACGTTGCCGTAGCCGAAGAAGTCTTTTTCAGGGGCTATCTGCAGAGCAACATCCTTAGGCTCACAAACACTATGAAATGGCGATGTGAGCTGCGGAACTGGGTAAGCATTGTGCTGTCGGCGGCTTGTTTCGCGGGCGCCCACATCATCGTACAGGGCCAGGCGGCATCAGCCCTGACATTCCTGCCGGGCCTGATTCTCGGCTGGCTCTTCATCCGCACCAGGTCGCTGCTGGCGCCGATCCTCTTCCACGGCCTGGCAAATACCTGCTACTGCATTATGGCCGCGGCCCTCGCCTGATACCGCCTGAGAATTCAGCCTTCTTTTGTAAAAGCACTCGCCAGAGGAATCACCAACCTCTCGGCAGCCCCCTCGCCCCCGACACGCACCAGCATCAATTCAGGCTTCTGATGTATCTTGAGGTTCCTTACACAATCGCCCAGGGCCTCAACGCTCTCCACCTTTGTCCCTTCCACCTCCAGAATTATGTCACCCTGTCTGATTCCGGCCTTCTCCGCTGCCGAACCCTCCAACACATCCACCACTCGTATCTGATTGCTCTGGTCAGGCTCGCACACAACACCGAGAACAATACCTTCTTCTGCAGGCGCCTGCGTATTGAGCGCACGCTTCTTCAAGCCTTCCACTGGCGCACCATCCTTCCCCAAAACAGTCACGCTCAATGTATCACCGGGCTTCGCCTCCCTGACCACGGCTGCAACGTCACCTTGCATTTTAACCAGCGCATACACTATGACCCCTGCAATCAAAATCAGCAGTGCAGACAAAGCGATGCGGCCGGCCGGATCCAAACGACTCTTGGACCCTCCCGGAAGCGCGGATGTCTCGGCCCCCCCGTCAGGGGCCCTTGGGGCAGGCGCTTCCCCCCAAGGGGCCTTGGCGCCTTGTGTCGATAGCGTTGCGACCTTCGGCGATTTCAACTCGGGTTTATTGACATCGGCCCGGGCGCCGACCACATTGCTGTCACCAAGTAAGCCGGGACTCTGCCGGAGATTCACAACGGGCTGCTCATCCCCGGTTTGGGCCGAACGTTCCCCGGCAACCACCTCTGAACCGCCGCCGGACCTTGCGAGCCGCCGTATCTCATCCTCGCTCAGCACCCTGCTGTAAAAACGAACATCATCCATATACCCCTTCAAAATCCGATCCGGCTCTTCGTGGCCGCCGATGGCGAATGTGTCGTGGGCGGCAAGCGGCCCGGTGTAGCCGTGGTCGATCCTGGCATCAAGGACGCCGTCCACGTACAGTCGAAGCTCAGCTACGCCCCGCGCATCGTTGATGTCCCGAACCGCCGCCACATGCGTCCATTTGCCCGTGATGATCGATTTTGTTCCCTTAACGCTCACATCCGGTCGCCCGCTGCCCCAGATCCCAACGTCGCCAACGACCGCAAGCCCCGCATCCTCTGTAACCCCTTCGCGCTCCCCCTGCACAAGACCTGCGCCCATGTAGAACTGATCGCCAGTGCCAGTGCCCGGCTGACGTTCGTCGAGACGCACCCAGCACGCGATAGTCATCTCGTCCCGGACAATACGCCGAACCGTAACGAAATCGACCCCGTCAAAGCGGATAGCCCCTTGCTGTTTGCCGTCAAAGCCCTCAACGTACGTCGGCGCGGCATTTCGCCTCGCAGTGAAGACCCCATCGTTACCTGCGACCTGGTCTTTCAGGCTGCCGTCGAAAGTCCAGTGACCCACCAGTCCCTCGGCCAGGCCACCGCCCGCCCCGGCCCCCAGGGCCCCTGGCGGGGGGGCCTCGATGGCAACGCCGTGACTTGCAATCAGAAGCGCCGCCGTTAATGCAAATCGTAGAACGGCCATATTCTTCATAATCACAAGCAGTATAACGAAGCGGTTCGACGAACACAACATGACACATTCCTGTTGAAATCATGCCGTGACGCGAGTATATATAGTTAAATACGCTAAAGAAAATTAGACATAGGAGCATACTATGAAGGATGACGCCCGGCAGGCCGAGCTGTTGGTTAAGGCCTACAAGCAGATAACGGCCGAAATCGGTAGATTCATCGTCGGCCAGGAGGACGTAATCGAGCAGCTTATGATAGCAGTCCTCGCCCAGGGACACTGCCTGCTTGAAGGCGTGCCCGGCTTGGCCAAGACAATGATGGTGCGATGTCTTGCAGACGTTATGAAGCTCTCCTTCCGGCGGATTCAATTCACGCCGGACCTTATGCCGGCGGATATTACGGGCACTGAGATTATCCAGGAAGACGCCGCAAGGGGCGCACGAGTGCTTGTCTTCCAGAAAGGGCCTATCTTCGCGCAAATGATTCTGGCCGATGAAATCAACCGCACCCCCCCAAAGACGCAGGCCGCCCTGCTTGAAGCTATGCAGGAGCATTCCGTGACGGTCGGCGGCAAAACGCTCAAGCTCGAAGAGCCGTTCTTCGTCCTGGCCACCCAAAATCCCATTGAACAGGAAGGCACATATCCGCTGCCCGAGGCCCAGCAGGACCGATTTATGTTTCACGTCAAAGTCGCCTATCCCGACCGGGATCAGGAGCGGGAAATCATTAACCGAACAACGAGCGGATTCAATGTCAAGCTCGAACAGGTCATCGAAGGTGCGACTATCATCGAATGCCAGCAGGTCGCCCGCCGTGTCCCTGTGCCGGACCATGTGATCGATTTTGTCCTCGACCTGGTCAGATTCTGCCGGCCCAGGGAAAAAGAAGCACTCAGCTTCATAAAGGAGCTCATCGAATGGGGACCCGGACCACGCGCCTGCCAGATGCTGGTGCTCGGCGGCAAGGTACGCGCCCTGCTCAGAGGCAGGCTGCACGTCTCCATCGAAGACGTAAAGGCGCTGGCGCTTCCCGTGCTGCGGCATCGTCTGGTGCCGACCTTCAACGCCGAAGCAGAAGGAGTCACTATCGACGATATCGTGACGCGCGTACTCAACCAGATCAGCCCTCGTAAGGCAAAAGTGATTTAAGAAAGAGGAAGTTGAAAGTGAGCTAAAGTGAGCCGACTTTGCACTTTAGATACTCTCAACTTTAGGCACTTTAGGCACTTTTAACTTTAGGCACTTTAGACACTGTGGTTTTATTTCCTATGGCCCGCATTACCGACATACTCACCCCCGAAGACATCCAGAGCATCGGCTCGCTCGAAATCGTCGCCAGGCTCGTCGTGGAGGGATTCTGCACGGGCCTGCACCGCTCACCCCACAAGGGCTTCAGCGTCGAGTTCCGCCAGCACCGCTCCTACGTACCGGGCGACGAAATAAGGCACATCGACTGGAAGGTCTTCGGAAAAACCGACCGATTCTATGTCCGAGAATACGAGGAAGAGACAAACCTGCGAGCAACCATCATTCTCGACAAGAGCGGCTCAATGGCCTACGGCAGCTCAAAAGTCACAAAATTCGACTACGCACTAAGGCTGGCCGCCTGCCTGTCGCACCTTATGCTCAGGCAGGCCGACGGCGTCGGCCTTGTCACATTCGACCGCAAGATGGAACGGTACATACCCCCCCGCTCGCGCCCGGGCCACCTGAAAATCCTCCTCGATACTCTCCAGCAAAGCGCCCCGGGTGGAGAAACCGAGCTCGGCAAAGTCTTCCACGACC
>CAYGZM010000021.1:0-37706 GCA_964354365.1 uncultured Pirellulales bacterium | reverse complement strand
CTTGCGGAGATATGGCTCGATCCTGAGGTGCGAAAGAGTATAGACGAGGAGAAGTCCCTGAAGGTCTATGAATCGCTGAGGGAATTGTCAAATCAGTAGCCAGACATTCAGCGCAGGGTGAGGACGGTGATTTCGGGTCTGGAGTAGAAGCGCATTCTGCCGACGCGGCCGAGGCCGCGGTTGACGTAGAGCTTCGTGTCTCCAACGTCATACATGCCCGCGTGGAAGCGCCGGCTTTTGAAATTCAGCACGTGCTCGGGCGGGAACCTCGATGTCTTTCCGTGCGTGTGCCCGCTGAAGACAACATCGACCCCAAACGCATTCAGATACTCGACGCCCCGCGGATTGTGCACCAGGGCAATGGTAACGTGGTCGTCTGATATATCGGCAAAGGCCCTTGTCGGGTGGAAATCGCCGACCCGTAAATCGCCCAGCCCGACCAGCCGCAGCGGGTGGCCGTTGATGTCCAAGACAGCCGATTCATTCCGCAAGACGGTAATTCCGTTGGCCTTCATACCACGCAGGAGCCGGACCAGCAAATAGTCCCGTCTTCGGCTCGACATTGCGTTTAGGCCGTAATCGTGATTGCCCAGGCAGGCATACGTGCCGAATCGGCTTCGGATGCCCCCAAGCAGAGCTGTAACTTTCCTGCGGTACCTGCCCCAGAGGTCGTATGTGATGTAATCGCCCGTCAGCACGACTATATCCGCATTGAGCTGATTAACACGCTCGATGCAGCGGCGCAGATACTCGCCGCCGACGGTGCTGCCGTGGTGAAGGTCGCTGATATGCGCTATTCGCGTGCCGTGCAACCGGTGACTGCGGCGCTGCAGGTCCAGGTCGATTTCAACCACTTCGAGCCACTGCGGCGCGAGCAATTCGGTATCGACCGCCGAGCGGGTGCAGAAGCCGAATGTCCCCAGGGCGGCGCTTCTGAGGTACAGGCCTCGGTCAATTAACTCTCTTTGCTTTGGTGATCGTTCAAGGGCCTTACGCATAATGTGCAATATGCCGGATCAAAAGATGATGTTCGAACTGTTCTCAGTAGAATCCATATTCGTACGCGGCGTCGAAAAGGGCCGCAACGTTCTCCGGCGGGACGCCGACCTGAATGTTGTGGACGTTGTTAAAGACGTAGCCGCCGCCGGGCTTGAATATCTCGATATTTCTTCGCACGTGCTTTTTGATTTCATTAGGCGTTGCGGTGGGAAGGACGTGCTGCGTATCTATCGCGCCGCCCCAGAAGCAAAGCCTCCGGCCGAATTTATCCTTTAATTGCCGCGGCTCCATATTTTCGGCGCTGATCTGGACGGGATTGAGTATGTCGATGCCGTTGTCGAGTAGGTCCGGGATGAATTGGGCCACCGAGCCGCACGTATGGTACCATATCTTTGCGGCCGTAAGAGACTTGATATGCCGGACGAGCCTTTTCTGGCGGGGCTTTACAATTCTGCGATAGAAATCCGGGGAGAACAAAGGCCCTGTCTGCCCGCCGATGTCGTCGCCTATCATCACGACGTCGATTATGTCGCCCACCTCCGCCATAAACACGCTGAAGTAATCCAGCCAGAATTTCAGAGTCTTCTCGAGCAGCGCCTCGCAAAAGGCCGGGTTCTCAATCATATCGATGAACCACCGCTCCAGGCCCCGCATATACCAGCAAATCTCATAGACCACTCCGCCGATGCCTGTTGATATGGCGTAGGGCGTACTGCGGCGCAGCTCAAGCGCCTGCTCGCGGACGCCGGTGAACCGCGTGGGATCATCGCCTTTTGGAAAAGGGTAATCCGCAAGGTCTTCGATCTTTGCGTCGGCCAGGGGATGATGTGAGATGTCCATATAAAGCTGCCGGTCGTCCGCCATCGACCATACGACGCCGAACTCGTCTTTCAGGTCGTGCCAGCCCCTGCCGTCGCGTTCGTTCTGCTCGATGCCGCCTTTGAAACTGTCCGGCCCGTGCGCGCAGACGTAGCGAATATCGACGTGAAAACGCTCCAGCAGCTCTTCGCACGGCTTGGCGAGCTGCTGAACCGGGTCGAGGATTGCAGGGGCGTCTTCAATACCCAGATAATCGAGCAGCTCGATGTACGCCCCTTTGTGAATGCCGGTCTGGAATCCGCCTAAGTCAATCGGCACCCTGTCAGGCGCCTCATGATTGAGGGCCTTCTCAACACGCTGCCTTGAAGTCATTGTCTCTTTCTTCGACATCTGCGATTTACCCTGCAATAGCCGCCCGGCGCAGTTCACCTGCCTTGCGATTTGAGATAGCTGCCCAGGCCGACGACGACCGTTGAGGCGACTAACACCACTATACCTAAGCGAATGATCTGATGGGTGCGCCGGCTCGAACTCTTCCACTCGTGGAAAAGTAGCGCCCATATATTGCTGAAGACTATGATAAACGCCATGTGGATAGTCCAGCTTGAGAAATCATACTCGCCCATTCGCGTTTTGCCCATCCCGTAGAACATAAACTGCAGATACCACGTAA
The DNA here is from genome assembly GCA_964354365.1 of uncultured Pirellulales bacterium. Taxonomy (GTDB): domain Bacteria; phylum Planctomycetota; class Phycisphaerae; order Sedimentisphaerales; family Anaerobacaceae; genus CAYGZM01. The sequence continues at coordinate 35,215 of CAYGZM010000021.1, read as the reverse complement.
TCCCCGCCAGCGCCGAGAAGAAGTAGTTGCTCGGCAGCGGCGCCTTGCCGCCATCGACGTAGTCTTTGGCCGTGCGGTTCTTGATGTTCAGGAGCACGCACCATAAGAAATTCGTCGTGAACCCGCCTGCCAGTATAAAAATAAAAACGGGCGTATTGACCCATAAAGACGCCGTCCCATATTGTTCGGCAAGGACGGCGACGGGTTTGCCCGCCGCTATCGCGAACGCCATACACGCGCTCATCACCCCGGCGAATATCGCCACCCAGAGCCCTTTTGCGAAGTTGAATTCCTTTATGCTCTCTTTCTTCTTCTCGTCGGAAAGCTCCTTCTCCTTGGAGACGCCCGCCCACCCGCAAATTGCTATGCCGATAAGGCAGACAAGGACGCCCGCCAGCGTCGTCAGGCCCGATATATTCGTAACCAAGTCGCCGAATTTGCCCTCGAATATCGGCGGGATAATCGTCCCGAACGCCGCACAGAACCCCAGCGCAATTGCGTATCCGAGCGACATCCCAAGGTAGCGCATCGACAGCCCGAACGTCAGCCCGCCCACGCCCCACATAACGCCAAAGAAATACGTCCAGAAAATGCTGCTTGCAGAGGCTTGCCTTAGAACCGAAAACAGCCCCGGCACAACCAAAAGCGCCACCACCCACGGCGCGATAATCCAGGAAAACACGCCCGCCGCCAGCCAGTAGCTCTCCCACGCCCAGTTGCGGACCTTCTTGAAGGGGATATAGAAGCTGCCCGCGGCGAAGCCGCCGAGCGCGTGCAAAAAGACGGCGAGTGCGACCATAGCGAAGTTCCTTTCTATCGGCCCCAGGCCGGCAGGCCGGCCAAGCCGTTCCCAGGTAGAATAGTAAATCCCCGCCGTTTACACAACCGCTTTTCCCCGCCTGAACGGTCAGCGTACCGGGCAGGTTATTACTCTGCCAAACTTGATTTTGTGGGCGTCGTCATTACTATGCTACTTGGGCACACAACTGGGCGTGAGGGAAAGAACCTGCGGCACGGGAGTTTTATCTTCCTCCACCCCCTGTCCCAGTGGTGAAGCTCCAGACCGGCCCGGCGGTTGTGCCAAAAGGGTTGACCTCGTCGATTCGCCAATAGTAGGTGGTATTCTTGGATAAATAGCCGGGTGCAAATGTCCTGGCCGTTGTGCTTGCCTGGAATGTGGGCGGGTCAGACGTGCCAAAATACACGTCGTGAGAAGTTGCGCCGGCACCGGCCTCCCAGCCTAAAACAGGGTCTAAACGAATCCCGACGGACCCATCGGGAGGATTGGGGCTGGTTGCCTGGCCTGGCATTTGGAACCAGGTTGTCTGGCAGAGCCAGTCAGCTCCAAGAACGGCCAAATCTATAGGATCGAGAACGGGGCCTGGATTCAAGGGGCCAAGCGGTTCTCGGGCTGTGTATGGATGACTCTTTGTCCAGTGCGCAAAGTCGGTGAAGTTGGCTATGCCGTCGTTGCTGTAGTCGGTGCGGATAGCCCAGTCGTGCGGCGGGATGCTCGCCTCGGCGGTCCCGCCATAAGCGCCCATATTGATCCGAAGGTTCACGCCCCAGTAGCCCGTAGGATCAACCGGAACAAAGAGCGGTTCATCACGCAAGGACGCATCGGGGTCGCCCGCGTCGATGCACCGGCTGGTAACGGTGTCCCAGGTCCAGGTTTTTCGCTGAGCATCCCATCGCCAGCCTCCGCTCTTGAGGTGGTAATCGCCGCTGTTCGCATCAACAAAATACGGCTCGGCATCGATGTTGCCGGGGCCCCAATCGACGATGGCGCCCCATTGGTTATATATCGCTGGAAGCGCGCCACGAACGTTGCTGTATGAGACTGCCAAATTCAATAGCGATGGATCGCGGTAATACGGGTCCAAAGCTAAAGCTATTTCTGGCCCGCTGGGGGCCGTGTTGGAATACAAGATCGAGTTATTGACCGTCGGCTTGCCTGAAATGTAGCAGTAGAGTCCACCACCGGCGGATAGTGCGGTGTTTTCGCTGATTGTGCAGTTGGCAATAATTGCATCGGATCCTATGCACCAAATTCCGCCACCGGAGCGGCTTCTATTATGCACTACAGTGCAATTAGTGATAGTCGAGCTACTCGCTGATATACAGATTCCGCCTCCATAATATGTGGCAGTATTCTGGGTTATGACACAGTTGAGTATCCTGCATTTGACTGGACCAGTTTGCGCCTCGCCGCGCCTCCCAGCAGTGATTCTGATTCCAGCGCCTTGGTCAGCATATCCGTTAATAATCGTTAAGCCAGCCACGATTGAGTTCGCATCTTCACCAGAATGGAACATGAATCCACGATGGCGGTCAGCCGGGCTGGCGTTGGAGTCGATGATTGTCCGGGCGACGACAGCAGGATTGTTTGGGTCGATACTTTGGACGGTGATTGCTTTTCCGCAAAAATCTATGTCGCGGTTTCCGGGGCCGGTGTAGGTTCCGGGGGCGACGATAACTGTATCGCCGTCGTTGCAGTCGTCTATTGCGGCCTGGATATTGGGGTACTGGGCCGGGACGAGGCGGGTTGCCGCGTGTGCAAAAGCCGCTGTGAACAGCAGGATAATTAAGGTGGATAGCTTTTTGGCTCTCATTGTTTTACTCCCTTAAATTATGTTATGAGCTTATTATGCCGGCACAGGCCACGCGCCCGCGCCTGTTATTTCAGAACGCCTCTATTTCTCAACTGTTTGAACCGGTTCGGCGGACTCTTCACCCGTTTGTCATTGCATCCGGCCAGCGGGCGAAGCGGCCCCGGTGCATACAGTGAAACAACGGCTTAATTCAGGAAGGCGGGCTTGATATGAAAATACGACTATTCGAATTATGACGGCAAACAGAAATATGATATTATGGCATTTCTGAGCCGGCCTTCACATCCAAACTTCACCATATATTGTAACGTCCGCTCCGCCGCCTGTCAAACAAATTCCCCCAGAATCTCGTAATTCGGTGCATGCGGGTTGTGCGAGTACGCCTGCTTGGGAAACTTCCTTTGAAATATTATTGACAAAATCGGCGAAAAGCCGAGTAATATATGAGGCGGCGGCGGCTGATACCGCCGTCGATGGATGGAAGAAGTTCAATTGGAAAATTCGGAGTTTCAAAATGGCAAGGAAAAGCCTTCTTTCGACGCTATTGTTTATCTGGGTATTTTTCTTAGGGTGCAGGGCGCACGTTGAGCCGGTCAAAACACCTTATGACAAGCCTCTGCCGCCGGGCATGCAGGCCCTGCGAAAGATTACCGACCCGGCCCAGATCCCCGATTTCACGATGGCATGCCTCGATGTGAGGGATTTGCGAGAAGCCGTCAAAAACAGCCTGAGCTACCTGAGCAAGCCCTCAAGCCGGGGATTCTTCCCCTCCGGCGAGATTACGCACGCACGGGCGGTCCAGAGCCTGGAGGCGTTCCTAAGTATGCTCGAATCGGGCCTTATGGGCAAGCCGTTGGATCAGGCCATCCGCGAGAAATTCGACGTCTATATCTCCGTCGGCTGCGACGATAGGGGTACGGTGCTATTTACCGGCTACTATACGCCCATTTTCGAGGGTTCGCTGGCCCGCACCGAGCGATTCCAGTATCCGCTCTACAACCAGCCGGACGACCTCGTGAAAGGCCCCAACGGCGAAATACTCGGACGACGCACCTCCGACGGCCGCGTAACACCGTATCCGCAGCGGGCCGTAATAGAGGCGGCCAGCTTACTCAAGGGCCAGGAGCTGATATGGCTGGGCGATCCTTTCGAGGCGTATATCGCCCACGTACAGGGCTCGGCAAAGATAAGACTGCCCGACGGCCAGCTCAAAACGGTCGGCTATGCCGCCAATAACGGGCACGAGTATCGAAGCGTCGGCGAGCAGTTGGTCAAGGACGGCCTGATAAGCTCGGACCAGCTCAGCCTCTCGGCGATGATTGACTTCTTCAAACAAAACAGGGACTTGGTCGATACTTACGTCCGGCACAACCCCCGATTCGTCTTCTTCAGGGAAGAGCAAGGCGCGCCGCGGGGCAGCCTCAATGAGCAGGTAACCACGATGCGAACCATCGCCACCGACAAGTCAATCTTTCCGCGTGCATCTCTTGGCTTTATCTCGACGACCTTGCCGCAGGCATCAGGCGGCCAGCCGGTCGTCCGCCCGTACAGTGGCTTCGTGCTGGACCAGGATACCGGCGGGGCGATACGCGCCCCGGGCCGATGCGATGTCTATATGGGCGTGGGCGATATGGCTGGAAAGTTGGCGGGTCAGACGTATCAGGAGGGTCGGCTGTATTATTTGTTTGTCAAGTCAGGCACAGACGGCGTGCTATTCTGATGGCTTTTGACCCAGTTCCAAGGAGGTTGACAATATGACTAAGAAGACACTTCTCCTGGTCGCACTGTTAGTCGCGATGCTTTCGCTTATCGGCTGCAACGCCGCTAAGGGTCTGAAGGAAGACGCCCAATTCATCGGCGACAAGACCCTCGAAATAGTCGAAAAGGAATGACCAGGACCGAATTATGTCGCAGAGAATAAACCGGCGAGGCTTTCTCGCCAGATCCGCCGTCGCCGCAGGCGGGGCACTGGCGCTCAGCCTGGAGGAGAAAATACTGCTGGCCAAAGAGACCGCCGGGGCAACCGATGCCGAGAAGCAGGCCGCCGGACAAGATTTACCGACCAGCAGAATCGGCAAGCTGCAAGTAAGCAGAATAATCTGCGGCGGGAACCTGATAAACGGCTTTGCACACGCCAGGGACCTGATCTACGTCTCTTCTCTGCTGCGGAACTACTTCACCGACGAGAAGATCATGGAGACCTGGGATCTCTGCGAGCAGAACGGCATAAACACGATGATCTCGACCGTCAACGATCCCTACGCCGACGGCAACGACCCAACGCTGCGGGCCATCAACAAGTACCGCAACGAACGCGGCGGAAAGATACAGTGGCTCGCCCAGTGCTTCCCGCAGGCGAAGGACTTTAGCAGGATCAAGATAGCGGCCGACAACGGGGCCGAGGGGGCCTTTGTGCAGGGCGAGGTCGGCGACCTCTGGGCCAGGCACGGGCGGGTGGACCTCCTGGCAAAGGCGGTGGACTACATGAAGGAAAATGGAATGGTTGCCGGCGTCGCCTGCCACGATATAGCAGCCCCGATCGCGCTGGAGAAGGCCGGCGTCGAGGTGGACTTCTATATGAAGACCCTGCATAGCGACAACTATTGGTCAGCCACGCCGAAAGACCAAAGGCCGCCCGACGGCAGTCTGCCGGGGCACGATAATATGTGGTGCACCCAGGCCGAGAAGACCATCGAGTTTATGAGAACGGTCGAAAAGCCCTGGATTGCATATAAGGTCCTTGCCGCCGGGGCCATTCATCCAAGAGACGGCTTCAAATACGCATTCGAAAACGGCGCCGATTTCGCCTGCGTCGGAATGCTCGACTTCCAGGTCAGAGAAAACGTCATCATCGCCAAAAACATCCTCAATGACCTGCGCAGAGCCCGCCCCTGGCAGGCGTAGAGTCCGCCATTCGTGAAAACGGCTTGCCCCTGCGTCAGATACCCCAAGGGTTGGCGTCAATTCCTCCGGCCAATCATACCAGTCAGAAGAAACAAATGCGCTTTAGCGCACATTGCCCGTGTGGCATCCTCAAGCCCGAAGGGCTTGGGGATGGCCTTGATCACAATAGCTCCCCGCCGGCAGCGCGCATACTTCTTATGAACCGTATCACTGCCTCGTTATGCGACACACACCGCTGCTTTTTTATTGCTCGACCTTTCCTGTGGCCGCCCACTCGACGCCGCGGACGATTATCTTCTGCACGTTCGGGTTCATCAGGGCCTTGCGGTCGTGGCCGAAGGCGTTATGCACCGTGCGGCCCTTGCCGTAGTTCAAGGTAAAGATCAGAGGCTCGGTCTTCTTGCTCCAGTCGGAATCCGCCTCGATCAGCACGTTGATTTCGCCGGCGCCCTGCAGCTTGGCGTACAGCTCGTCGTCGGTCCGAAAGCTCTCCATCCCTGCGGTGATCGGATGCTCCTTGTTGATGACCTTGGCCTCGAAGACGCCGCGCTGGCCGTGCCCCGATGTGCCCATTATCCATTTGCGCCCGCACAGCTTGCCGAATTCCTCCCACTTGGGGAACGAGGCGGTGGCAAGGTGCTGTACAAAGAAGCCCTTCCCGTCCTTCACGAAGTTCAGCAGGTTCGCCTGGGCTTGTTCGGGAATGACCGGAACAAGCTGGCTGTAGATCGTAAAGACGATCACGTCGTACGCCTTCAGCGCCGTCGCGGATTCGAGGATCAGCGGATCCTCGCACACTCGCACGTCGAATTTCTTCGAGGCGACCAGGACTTCCCGCGTGGTTTCGGAAATCTCCCGCCACGGATGCGCGGAGACATCGTCGCCCGTAATCAGCAGGACCCTGATTGGGCCGGGCCGGCGGGCGCCCTCGCCCGCAATACAAAAACTCAACGCCACAACACTCAGCACTGCCACAACAAAAGCTAAACGCCGCATCTTGTTTCTCCTTTCTTAAAAGACCAATAACCAATAGCAGCTATCACCCACAACGAGCAATACAGGCCGGAGTATATCAACTCCTGGAGCACTAAACAAGTACGGATTTCCCTCGCCCGGAGACCTCGCCGACTACATCCTCAACCGCCGGCCGGATCCTATCAGCATTGCCCCTGCTGCTTGAGCCGGTGGAGAATCTCAGGCGTCGTCTTATAGCTCGCCTTTTTATGAAAAGCACGAGCGAAATGCGCAGCGCCTGACACAAAAAAGCGACGGGGGATTTGGCGCGTTTGGACTATTGGTCTTCCAGCGCCCGGAATGTCCCGGTCTGTTGAATTACGACTTGATACCCGTTGAGAGTTTCGGGGATTTCGCTGCGTAAATGCTGTGGATCCGCCGACGAGAGAATCATGATGCAGGGCGCGCCTTGGAACAGGCCTATAGCGGTCCCCTCGACGCCTGGGATCGCCATCCATTGGTCGGTTCTTTCTTCGAGCACCTGCTCAATCGTCTTTTCGCTCACACGGCATCCTTTCGCAGGTTGGCCATGACCAAGCGCCGCTTGTAAGGCGGTGATGCAAGTCTATTCCCCGTCCACACTGACGCCAAAGCGAACGAGGACGAGATTGATCGGGCAGGCGATCGTCATCGACGAGTTACCGGCAAACAACAGCCCGACTGGTTTGCGGTCATCGGCTTGGTTCCTTCCTTTGCCGCCATCCATAACTACGAGCGAACCGGAATCGCCGCCTGTGCTGAATGCGCCCGGGGTTATAATGATCTGATGGACAAACCTGGCCGTTCCGGTGCTGTAACTGACATTCACTGTTGCATTAGTCGCCCAGATTTTTCCCTTTGTAAGCCCTGTTGTCCGTCCGTACTTTTTCACGGATGCGTTAATGTTAAGCAGGGCGGGCGCGGTTGTGGATTTTGGCGTTCCGTAACCATCCGAGGGCGTGGCATTGCCGAGCTGGCTGGTCGAACTAAGGGCGATTGCCGCATCGATCGTATTATTGGATCCGTCGAACTTGATCAGCTCGAAATCAGCAAGTGTGCCGATATCATCAGCCGGGGATTTGCCGCCGTCATAAGTGCCGGGCTGGATGACTGGATCGCGTATGGAGGCCCGGTTTTCGTTGGCGTAAACGTGGTTGTTGCTTAGCGCGTAAACATTGCCCGCCGCATCTTTGACTCTGCATCCTATCGTTCCCGCAGTGATAGCCGGATGGCCTGTCGAGACTCCTATGGGAACCGGGCGGCCAAAGCGGGCCGTGGGATCTACCGGAGGTTCAGGAGGTTTGCCAGCGCCACCATTGCCACCCTTTGGCAGTGCGTAGATCTTGCCTGTAACGACGGGACGAACGGGGACGCCGCCGAGATTGTTGGGGATGCCGGCGAGGCCCTCTTTCTCCACGAGCACGATTACTACGTGGCCGTTGGATTCGTCAAGTCCGACGGCAGTGCCCACGACACCTTTCATCCCCATAAGAGTATCGGTGTGCCTTTCCTGGACCGCCTTGACGCGCTCGAAGGCCGTATCGCTGTTCCCCTGGGCCAGCAAAACACCCGAAAGAATAAACAGTCCGAAAATCGCAACAACGACCAACAGTATTCTACTAAGAATTCGCCTTGTCATGATAATCTCCTTTCTCATTCGCGCAGGTGCAATTGGCCTGATCATTTGCGCGAGACACTTTTCATCACTAACCTACTACTACAACGCTACTTACGCTGCAAATATCGGGTCTATGTGCCCAAGAATCGCGTTTATCGCCTTTAGGCTGCCAGCAGGCAGAAGGCCAGCCCCGGCCCCCACAGGCTTGTTCTGCTGGTGGCCGGTAAAGCGCAAAACGCAAATTCGGATTCGCCAAAGTGCCCTTAAAGCCGACTTGATCGTTTATATTCGACAATGCTATCGTAACTGCTTATGCAACAAGAGATTATGCTTGCCGGCAAAATCCAAGTGGCGTTGTAGTACTACGTTAAGTCATACCATCTTATTATCGAGATTTGGCTATAAAATGAATTAGGCCAATTATTTGTACTGTCCCAAGAACCGCATAGTTTGACTAAAAAAGTCTTTTATCGGCAAGATAGGTTTGCCCACGGTTCTATGGGTTGCATTTTGTCTTCATACTACAAACTCCACAGCAAATAACCTGCACATTCACGCGCTCTCCCCTTAACAATCATCCAGGAAACAGTTTACCAAGCCGAACCGGAGAAGTCAAGGAATTCTTCCCAAGTATTATCGGGCCAGCGAGATGGCAATCTGGCTAACTTCTTTGATAACAAGAGTTTAAGACAACTTCCCTGGGGTGGAAGATACTCCGCGGAAGGCGGGCAAAAACCCTGAAGCATGGCATCACAAACCGTTTAGTATCGTCCCGAAAGCTGTGGATAGCTTTCGCATGAATTCCTCTTGCAAGGACTTCAGATTGTTGAACAACGGGTTCTCCTTGCATAGAATACAGCAAGATGCTGTTGCCTCAAAGCGATAAATCCAGAAGTCTGGTTCACCCACAACCTTTGGGACGATAATAACCGTTTTCTGTGTTTGCCAACCCAATCAGGACAAGAATTTCAAAATGATGCTCTTGTAGTAGTCAACGGCCCTTTCGACATCGCTGATTTCGATGTATTCGTCGGGCTTGTGGCAAAGCTCCGGCTTGCCGGGGCCAAAAATCACCACCGGCGCGCCAAGAGCGGTAAAATGAGGCCCGTCCGTCGTGAACCCGACCGCCCTGGTTCGGCTGATCCCCACCGCCCGGCAGAAATCCCTGACAAAATCACTCTCGCAATCGGTCCCGAGCGGCCCTACCTCCCGCACGACCGAGACCTCAGCATCAAACGCCGAATCCCTGGACTTTAGTTTTGCCAGGATTTCTCGTAAGTCACTGAGAATTCCATCGTGATTCTGGGCGGGCAGGGTGCGAATGTCTATTCCAAGCGTGCATTTGTCCGGCACAACATTAATCGCGTTGCCGCCGGCAATCGTGTTGATGCTCATCGAACAACCGCCTAACAGCTTGTGCGGCTCGACGGGAATATCATAATTTTCCAGCTCGTCCAGAACGGCCTTCATCGAGGCTATCGCATTTACGCCAAGCTGCGGCGCCGAGCCGTGGGCGGCCTTGCCTATCGTCGTAACCTCAAGCCAAAGCATCCCCCTATGAGCGGTTACAATCTCGAAATCCGTCGGCTCCGGGATAACCACGCCCGCAAAGTCGGGAAGCTCGCCGCGCTTGCTGATAAACCTGGTCGCCCCGCAGCTATCCGTCTCTTCGCCCGCCGCCGCCACAAATACGATATCCCCGAGCAGCCCCACGCCGGAATCGACAATCCGCCTGATAGCGGTGACTATGGCCGCTATACCCCCCTTCATATCCGCCGCCCCCCTGCCGTGAATCCTGCCGTTGCTCTCGATGCCGCCAAAGGGCGGATGCTTCCAGGCCGCTTCGCCGGGGCCCACAACGTCAAGATGGCAGGCGAATAGCAATGCGGCCCTGCTCCCGCCCGATTCGATCCGCGCCCAAACATTGGCCCTGGTCCTGTCCCAGGCGTCTATGCGGGCCTCTATGCCGCTGCGCCCCAGTTCAGCGCAAATCACCTCCGCACCGGCCAATTCGCCGGTGCGGGCGGTCGTTTCGGCTTGAACAAGTCTGCTCAGAAAATCCTTCATTGCAGGCCAATTATATAGGCGGCCCGGGCAAAAGAAAAACCTTTACTCCAAAATTAAAACGAGCCCCAGCGAGCCCATCCAAATTCCGATACGCAGAGGCCAATAATGCAAATCAGCAAAGAACCTGAAAATTCGCAGGAAAATCGGCAAATAATTCTGTTGCACTCTGCAAGTCTAACGATGATAATGCAGGGTTCAAGAGTTCCTGAGCAGGGTTAAGGAGCACAAATGGGACCCGTACTGAATGGGCTGACAAAACTTCAGAGTGTTGAAAATCGTCTGCGAGCCGCAAAGGCAAAACTCACAAGATGCAGAAGAAACGTAGTGATACAGGAAAACCAGGTCAGGAGCCTTCAAAACGCCCTCGGGGCAAAAAAAGAAGAGATTCAGCTCACCAAGGTTCAGTATGATCGGCTGGAGCTCGAGCTCAAGACCAGAGACGATGAGATTACCAGGCTCAGAGCCTCCCTTAACACCGCAAAGACCAACAGGGAATACGCCGCCGTACTTACCCAGCTCAATACGACCAAGGCCGACAATTCAAAGATTGAGACCCAGCTCCTGGAGCTGCTAAAAGATATAGAGGCCGACGAGGCCGAGTGCCGGGATGTCCTCAAGCAGATAGCCGACCAGAAGCAGCAACTGGAAAAGACGCGCACCGAGTCCGAGACACTGACAGGAAAGTACCAGGCCGAAATCGACGAAATCCAGGCTGAGTGGAACCAGGCGGCAAAGGATATACCCCGCAAACACTTGGAATTATTCAAGCGGGTCGCTGAAACATACGACGGCCAGGCCGTTACATCGATTGAACAGCAGAATGACAAGAGGGAGACCTATAGCTGCGGCGGCTGTTTCATGGGCATCACCGCTGAATCCGTCAATTTACTTATGAGCAAAGACGAGATCATACGCTGCCCCAACTGCACGAGAATACTCGTGCTTACCAACTTGCTGCACTGAGCGACTCGAAATGTGAACTTGCGGCTTTTGAGGAGCGAACACCTTGCCTGATAGAATCATCGCTTACACAGACGGCGCAAGCAGGGGTAATCCGGGTCCAGCAGCTGCGGGCTTCACCTTGAGCGAGCCCGGCGGCACGCCGCTGCAGGTGAAGGCTTTCTTTTTGGGTGAGGCTACAAACAACGTAGCCGAGTACACCGCTGTCATAAGGGCCCTTGAAGCCGCACGACAAATCGGCACCGAGCAAGTCACACTTTTCAGCGACAGCGAGCTGCTCGTCAAACAAGTCAACGGCCAATACAAGGTCAAAAGCGAGTATATCAGGCCGCTCTTTCAGCAGGTCGTCGTTCTGCTCGCTCAATTCAAGGACTGGAAGGTACGGCACATTCTCCGGGAGAAAAACAAGGAGGCCGACAAACTCGTGAACCAGGCCCTCGACCGACGGGGCGACGTCGAATTCGCCGCGGCGGACGCAGCCGACGAAAAACCGGTCCGGCTGGGCGTGCTGATTAGCGGCGGCGGCACAACGCTCATGAATATACTCGACTACATAAATCGGGGCGAGCTAAACGCAAAAGTGGCCGTTGTAATCAGCTCCCGCTCGGAAGTCGCCGGCGTCGAAAGAGCAAAGAACGCCGGGCTCAACGTAAAGATCATCCGCAAGAAGGATTACCCCGACATCGGCGAATTCAGCAAACGCATCGAAGAAGAGCTCGTCGCCGCCGACGTCGAGCTGGTTGTGCAGGGCGGCTGGCTTTGTCTGTGGAAGATACCGCCGCGCTACGAGAATCGCGTGATGAACATACACCCGGCCCTGCTGCCGAGCTTCGGCGGACGGGGTATGTGGGGACATTACGTCCACGAGGCGGTCCTAAGGGCGGGCTGCAAAGTCAGCGGCTGCACCGTGCATTTCTGTACGAACGAATACGACAAAGGGCCGATTATCGTGCAACGGGCCTGCGAGGTAAAAGATACAGACACCCCCGATACCCTTGCCGCAAGGGTGTTCGAACAGGAATGTATCGCGTATCCGCAGGCAATAAGGCTCTTCGCCGAAGGTCCGCCGCGGCGGACTCGTCGAAAACGGCAAGCTGAAAATTAAATCGTCAAATGCCCGACGAACGCGCCGAATCTAAAACAGTCCGCCTCGGCGGACAAAAAACGTCAAACGCAACGTATCGGCTGCAGCGAAAAACGCCTTTGAAACGCCGTGGCCCCAAAAACGCGAAAAGGCGCAGATTAAGAAAGGCTTCATAAGCCGTGAACACAAGGCAAAAGGCCATATTGGTGGAGGTCGTCAGCATACTGCTTGTTACACTGATTGCCGTGGTCGCAATGATCAACTTCAAAGACTACATCAATCGCTCAGAGGCAATCAGTGCGATGAAGCAGCTCGGCGCAATCGTCGTCGAATACCAGAAAAGGAACGGCAGAGTGCCCCCGGAATCTCTCGTTACGGACGCCGTGCGCGACTTGAAAGGCGGGGTCCGCCTCGGCGGATTCCAATACAGGGGACTGTGGATTGACTTTGACGCAGAACCGAATGATATCCTTGCTTACACTCAGAAGAATTACCCGTCCTCCTTGCTTGACGACGGGTACATATTGCTCCAGGTTGACGGCGCCGTCAAGTGGCTGGATAAAAACAAGTTTACGGAGCTGCTGGCGCAGCAGCAGAGTGAAGTTGAGATCGAAATGACGCGCCGCTGAACGGCGATTGGCAACCGTGTATCACACTTGCGCCGAGTAAGCCTCGTAGGGTGGGCTTCAGCCCACCACTTCTTCGGTGGGGCAAGCCCCACCCTACAACTGTGGTCGCTGCGGTCTGCGCCTATGTGGCCGGCCCCTTGTCGCCGCACGGCTGTTTCTATTGCGGCTTGGCGGCTCCGACCTCTGAAGATTCCTTTTTCTCCGGCTCCTCGGCCTCGCAGCCCTTGAGCATGAGGTGCTCTTCGTCCTGGACCTCCACCTTTATGACGCTCTTACCCTTGAACTTCCCCGCCAGAACAGCCTCCGACAGCGGATCTTCAATATAGTGCTCTATCGCCCTTCTCAAGGGCCTCGCCCCGAACTCCGGATTATAGCCCTTGTCGATCAGGAATTCCTTGGCCTGCTCGGTCAGCTCGAGTTTCAGCCCGTGCTCCGTCAGCCGCTTGAACACCTTTGCAAGCTCGTAGTCAACTATCGTCTGCAGGTTCTCCCTTGTCAGAGCCTTGAAGACTATCGTGTCGTCAACGCGGTTGAGGAACTCGGGCCGGAAGTAACGCTCAACCTCTTTCTGGAGCACCTCTTTCATCTTCTCGTAGGTCGATTCGGGAGTCTTCTTGCTGAAACCGAACCCGGATTGGTTCTTGATCAGCTCGGCGCCGATATTGCTCGTCATTATGAGGACGACGTTCTTGAAATCGATGCGCCTGCCGAAGCTGTCGGTCAGCCGACCCTCATCCATAATCTGAAGGAGTATATTGTAAACATCGGGATGGGCCTTGTCTATCTCATCCAGCAGCAGCACGGAATACGGCCTTCGTCTGATCCGTTCGGTCAATTGTCCGCCCTCCTCGTAGCCCACGTAGCCCGGAGGGGCGCCGACCAGCCGGCTGACATTGTGCTTCTCCATAAACTCGCTCATATCCAGGCGGATCAGAGCATTCCTGTCGCTGAACATAAACTCCGCCAGCGCCTGCGCAAGCAGCGTCTTGCCGACACCGCTCGGCCCCAGGAAGATGAAGCAGCCCATCGGACGATTCGGGTCCTTCATACCGCTTCGGCTGCGCCTTACGGCTTTGGCTACCGCGGAGAGTGCTTCGTCCTGCGAGACAACAATTTTGTGCAGCTCGGCCTCGAGCTCCAGAAGCCTCTGCGTCTCCTGCTTCTCAAGCCTCGTCAAGGGCACGCCTGTCATATTGCTGACGACCTCGGCAATAATCTCGTTGTCAACCACGCCGGTCGATTCCTTGTTCTCTTCGTACCACTGCTTGTGCATTTGCGTCTTTTCGTCCTGCAGTTGCTGCGCCTCGTCGCGCAAGGCCGCCGCCCGCTCATAGTCGGCGTTCTTGACCGCCTCGTCCTTTTCCCGCTGCAGTCTCTCGATCTTGTCTTCTATCTTCTTCAAATCAGGCGGAGGCGTCATATTCTTGAGTCGAACCCGGGCGCCGGCCTCATCCACCACGTCTATCGCTTTGTCCGGCAGGCACCTGCCCGTTATGTACCTGGTTGACATCTCCACCGCCTGGAACAGCGCCTCGTCGGTGAACCGCACCCGGTGGTGGGCCTCGTAGCGGTCCTGAAGGCCCCTGAGTATTTCGAGCGTCTCATCCTTCGAGGGCGGCTCGACAATTATCGTCTGGAACCGTCTCTCAAGGGCGCCGTCCTTCTCGATATGCTTTCTGTACTCGTCCAGCGTGGTGGCCCCTATGCACTGCACTTCGCCCCTGGCAAGAGCGGGCTTGAGCACGTTCGAGGCATCGATAGCGCCCTCGGCTCCGCCGGCGCCGACCAGCGTGTGAAGCTCATCCACAAACAGTATCACGTTCTTGGCCCTTCTGACCTCGTTGATGACGGCCTTGATCCGCTCCTCAAACTGCCCGCGATACTTGGTCCCGGCAACCATCATCGCCAGGTCCAGACAGACAATGCGCTTGTCCTTGAGGATTTCGGGGACCTGCTTTTGGATTATCTGCTGACTGAGGCCCTCGACAATCGCTGTCTTGCCCACCCCCGCCTCGCCCAGCAGGACCGGGTTATTCTTTGTGCGCCTGCACAGTATCTGTATCAGCCGCTCAATCTCCCTCTTTCTGCCGATTACAGGATCAAGCTCGTTCTCTTCGGCAAGCTGCGTAAGGTCCCTGCCGAAGCTGTCCAGGGCCGGCGTCTTGCTCTTGGTCTTTCGTCCCATCGCCGGGCTCATCTTCATTCCGAGCGCCGCCGGTCCGTCGTCCACTCCGGCCCCAAGCAGATTCAATACCTCCTGCCGCACGTCCTCAAGCTTCAGCCCCAGGTTCATAAGCACCTGGGCCGCTATCCCTTCGCTCTCGCGCAGAAGGCCCAGAAGAATATGCTCGGTCCCCACGTAATTGTGGTTAAGCGCCCTGGCCTCTTCGATGGCGTATTCAATGACCTTCTTGGCTCGCGGCGTCTGCGGCAGCTTGCCCATCGTGACCATGTCGGGACCGCTCTTGACGAGCTTCTCAACCTCCAGCCGAAGTTTCTTTATATCGACGTCGAGGTTCTTCAGGACCGTTGCTCCCACTCCGCTGCCCTCCTTGACCAGCCCCAGCAGGATATGCTCAGTCCCTATGTACTCGTGATTGAACCGCTGGGCCTCCTGATTGGCCAGCGCCATTACCTTGCGTGCACGATCTGTAAATCGCTCAAACATCTTTTACTCCACTCTATTCTCAGAGAAGGTCAAGGCGCGGCGAACCATTGCTCCAGAGCCGCTATCAAACCGCCATCATTACTCATAATTCACACAAGGTCAAAAGTGAACTAAAGTGAGCTAAAGTGAGCTAAAGTGAGCTAAAGTGAACTAAAGTGAGCTAAAGTGAATTCGAAACTTTAGTCACTCTTAACTTTAGGCACTTTACTCACTTTCAACTTTAGGCACTTTGCTCACTTTCAACTTTAGGCACTTTACTCACTTTCAACTTTAGGCACTTTACACTATTATATCAAACTCAGCTTCCCTGTCAACCAGGCCGAACCACGTCCTCGATTTTGGATTCTCGGCGCTCGTGGGTCCGAGTATCGAGTATCGAGTATCGAGTATCCAGTATCGAGTATCCAGTATCTATATCCCTCGCACAGTCCCGGTGTTCAGTTACCGGACCGAGCTTTATGCCCCTTTTAGGCCACAGTTGTATCGACAAAAACCGCCAAAAACTTTCCCTCTGCGCACAAAAATACGCAGTGTCGGCACAAAAAGGGCACATCAGAGCCGCCCGATGGTATCGCCGCCATATTCAGCGCCTTTTCAATGGGCTGATTTCAAGCATTTCGGACTTGCGGATCCGCTGTGACCTTTTTTTTGAGTTCTTTGTGAATTTATTTCCTGCCGTGCGTTTTATAGGGTATAAAGACACCAAGTAACTCAAACTGACCGGTTCACCTTGTCATACCTGCGAAAGCAGGTATCCAGTAGTGTGGCGGGTGAGTGGATTCCCGCTGGAGTTTACCCCGCACCCCGAGGCGGGGCGGGAATGGCATACTGTGCTATATTGCTGTCGTATAGGGACTTATCGTCCCGTTTTCTTGAAAACCGGTCAGTTTGAGAAGTAAAAACAGATTTACCAAAACTATTAAGGAGGCGCTGAGTATGTTTAACACAAAGCGTTTTGCACGTGCCGTGGTGGCGGGTGTGCTGGTTCTGTTTGTGGTTCTCGGGGCATCGTGCACCAAGAAGGCCGGCGACAAACCCGCACAACAAACACCGTCTGTTGAGAGTCTTTTTGCTGTACAACTGAACAATTTTGAGTTCACCCTCACCCAAATCGACCAGTTCCTGGCCGGCGTCTCGCCCATCCCTATGGGTCTCCAGATGCTCGTGCGGATGCAGTTGGCCGGCGTCCTCGGTAGCCCGGATCTCACCGGCGTGAATATGACCGGCAGTTTCGCGGCCTTCGGAGTCCTTATGCCCGCTGAATCGCCCGATGCCAAGCCGGTATCAAGGCTGTTCATCGCGGGACTTATGCCGGTGACGGACTACGACAAATTCATCAGCGGCAACTCGAAATTCAGCCGGCCTGATGATAAGGGCGTCTCAACCATCACGATAGGCGCGCCGGCGCCCCCCGTCCCTCCCGCCCCCGGTGCCGCGGAAATCTCCGCCAAAGGTCCTGCCGGACCGAAAATGCTGGTCACTCGCCTCGGCGCTTACGCCCTGATTACCTCGGACAGCCAGTACGACAAGCTCATCGAGTACAAAAAGCTGATGGCTGCGAAGATCAGCACATCCAAAGAGCCGGCGCAATTGGCGGGCGTCGCCGATTCGAGCCTTGTCGAGCAGGCATCGAAAGAGCCGATCTGGGTCTATGGAAACGTCCAGGCCGCATCGAACGCCTTCGGACCCCTGCTGCTCGAAAAGCTCGAAGAGATTAAAGGAATGATTACGCAGGTGAACGCAGCGGGACAGGGGCCGATGGTGGATCCGAAGGCAATAATGGATATGTACAAAGGCATGCTGGATGTGGTGATGAAGGAAGTCAAATCCTTTGCCCTGGCGGTCAAGCCCAGCCCCCAGGTCCTCTTCCTCACGGAGACCATCTCGGCGGTCCCCGGTACTGACACCGCTGGTATGTTAGTCGCCAATGCCGCGGCAAAGCAGGAAAACGAGCTGTTCGGATACCTCCAGGATGGAGCTGCGACGAACTTCGCAATCAGGATGAATACGCCCTTCTGGAAGAAATTCACCGTCAAGATGATGGACCTCTTTGTCGCCCTGGCCGGACAGAATATGTCCGCGGAGGATATTGCCAAAATAAAAACGCTCGCAGCCGACTCCATTGACGCCATGGGCGGATCGATGGCAGGGGCGCTTTCAATTGACCCGGCAGGCAAGCCGCCATTCGCTATGAAGTATGTTGCGGCTATCAAGGATGCCGGCAAATTCAACAAGATGCTCGATGAATCCGTAGAGTTGCTCAATACGACAGGTATCGGGGATCTCTACAAGAATCTGGGAATGAAGCTTGAATACACGATGAAGCGCAACGCCGGCAGTTACAATGGCGTTTCAATAGACTCGGCCAGGCTGGTAATGAAATCGACCGAGCCGAATTCGCCCGCAGGCCGGATGATAGAGGCAATGTACGCCGGCGGATTCGAATACCGATGGGGCCTGGTTGACGGGCTGTGCGCAATAGCCATCGGCGGCGACGCGGATTCTGCCGTCCGCCGGCTCATCGACCAGATCAAGGCCGGCGGACCCAAAGAAATCTGCAGCGAGGTCCAGGACGCCCTCAAAATGTTGCCCGAAGCCGGTAAGGCCGACTTCTTCGTCACATACAACTACGTCAGGCTGCTTAAAATGGCCGGGATAATGATGCCCGACATCGCCGGGACGGGTATGAAGATGCCGCAGGTCGATGTTCCGAGCAAGAGCAATATCAACATTGCCGGGAAAATCGCGGACGGCAAGGTAGTCGTCGATATCGCCGTCCCGAAACAGCATCTGGCCGAGCTGGTCTCCGCAGTTATGATTATGCAGCAGCAAATGCAGACGCAAATGAGCGTTACGAGTACGAAGTTCACAATGGCGACACTTGAAACGGCCCTTGACAAATTCGAGGTTGACGCCGGTCGATACCCAACCGAGGCCGAAGGACTGATGGCTTTGGTCAGAAAGCCGGGCGACATAACCGGCTGGAACGGCCCCTACCTCGACGGGTCATACATGCCCAAGGACGCCTGGAACAGGGACTTCATCTATGATGTGGATTCGAGCGGCAAAGCTGTAATCATAAGCCTCGGCGCCGACGGCAAGGAAGGCGGAGAGGGCCTCAAGACCGACCTCCGCAGTACTGATCCAAACTGACGCAGACGGCATCAAAGAACCTTCAGAAAACGCCGGGTAACGCGGGGCCACGCCGGCGCGATGCCGGAGTATCCGGACCGGGCCTGTCGGTCATAAGCCCAGGTCTCGCCCTTCGTGGATTGCCAGGCCAATCTGTTCGACGTTGCCCTTGCGTCCGTTATACCAGAGCAGCCAGCGATTATTTTGCTCGTCGAAGACGGCAAACGGCTTATAGCATGCGTCGCCGTCCCACGCATCTTTGCCCGGGAAGATAATGGGATTGTCCGGATGGCGCCGCCAGTTAGTTACCCCGTCTTCGGACCGCGCCAAGCCTATCTGGGCGTAATGCTCATCGCGAAACCCGATGTAGAACATCAGATACCCCCCGCCTTCCGGGATCACCTGAGCCGCCGTCGCTTTGTGCTGCTCCCAGCGGTTATTCGGATTGGCGGTGAATACCGGGTTGTCCTTCAATTTGCTCCAGTTCAGGCCGTCGCGGCTCGCGGCGTATCCGATAGAGTTTGGCTCGTACTGTTCGCCCGCCGAATACCACATCCGGTACAAATCCTCCTTTTCCTCCCAGACAACATGCGGACACATAACCGCCGCGCCTTCCCACTTCTCCTCGGGCGACAGCACAGGTCTGTCGCTTGCCCTTTCCCACGCAACACCGTCGGCACTGGTCGCGTATCCAATCCACGAATGTCCTTTCGCCTGCCCGGTGTACCAAATGTGATACATACCCTCTCGCTTAATTACCGCAGGCCGGTTAATATCGTCCTCCCAGCCCGATTTCGGATTTGGCCCCAATACGATTCGCGGCTCGCTCCAGTTGATGCCGTCGGAGCTCTCGACCAAAGCGACCGATTTCCTCGGCCGCCACGAAAACCACATGCGGTAAGTGTCCTTCTCTTTCACCAGCGCCACGTCAAAGCACGTACCCAGCTCGCCGCCGAGAACGGGATTCTTCTGGTGCTTTCGCCACCCAGCGCGTACTCCGCCGGAGATGTCCTGCGTCTTTTTGATAGGCGCCGCTTGGGCGCCGGCGCCGGCTGACGGCATATCACCTCTGACCCGGCCAAGTGAATCCGCCGAGCCTATTTCTTTACCGTCCGCAAAGACCCGCAGGCCCTTGCCCTTGTTGTACTTCGCGCCCGTCTTGTCCCAGAGGATAGTGAGTGTTCGCCCGTGGTACAGAACGTTGTCGAGGCAGAACCACTCCCACGTATCCGCGGGAACAAGCGGATTGACCTCAACAATCTCGTCCGCCCGTGGACGCAGGCCCGCCAGCCCCGTGATAATCAGGTCGCAGTAGGATGAGTGGTTGTAGTCTTTGCCCCGCTCCTTGCCGCCTTTGCCGGGGTCCCACGCGCCTTCCTTCCCGCCCTTCAGCCGTGTCCGGGCAATCCAGTCGCCCGTGAAAGGGTTGAGATTCTCGTCGATCCACGGAACTACCCGCCCGTCGTCGCGCTTGAGACGGTGCGATTGCGTGTAGATTCGCAGCGTCTCAAAATAGTCGGCCTTGCCGACCACGTCCTGCGGGTAGTTATTCAGCACGTTGGCCAGCGCCGTCAGTGTCACCGCAGTCGATAGCGGCCAGCTCGGCCCATTCCACTGGCACTGATGCCCCTCATACGAAACGGCGAAGCGGGGGTGACGCTGCTCCGCCGTTGTCGGCCCGAACGGCGCATAAAAGCCATTCGGGTCCATCAACTGCCTCCACGCAGACTCATACCCCTTGCCCTCATCCGGCAGATTGAAATACCACGGCGTATAACCGTGCAGCTCGCGAACATCGACAAGCGTATCTTCCTTGCGACTGCGGGTCTTGAAGAACTTCGCTTCATCATCCCAGAGCTTGTCCTGCACCAGCTTCTTGATCTTCGCCGCCTTGGCGCCGAACTGCTCTGCAATGTCTTTTCTGCCGGCGAGATTGGCAATCCTGGCGATGGCCGTTGCGTCGCCGTACATATAGCTGTTGATTGTGGCGCGTTTACCGCTGCCGCCTATCGAGACCTCCATCCCGTCGCGGTCGTCTATCTGCCAGAACAAGCCGTCCGGTTCGAGCCTCGCCTTTTCCCATTCTTCGTAGTTCCCAATCAAATCACCGAGCAGGCCGGTAATGAACTCTCTGTCCGGCCGCACCAGGTATCGCGCCCAGAGCGCATCGGCCGCCCAGAAGCTGTAGCTCCGCGGCGAACCGCCCTTGCGGAACCAGAAGACTGCGTAATCGTCCAGATATTTCGGGTCGTGCATCCATCGGCCCTCGTAGAAGTGATGGCCGGCGGGGCAGTTGATCGTATTGTGCTTGCCGGACCACCCCACCTGGGGAAGGAACTCCGTTATCACAAAACCGTCGGGCGTCTGCTTGATATGCTTGCGATAGGTCCACCAGCGAAAATAATACGTCCGCTCGAAGTCCTTGTCCGGGCACTCAAACAGCGGGATGTTTCCCCGCAGGAACTCCCACGCCTTATCGTTTGGGATGTATTGAACGTACAGCTCCTCGTCCTCGTCGCCGAACTGGTCGATGTAGTGCTTGAACGAGGCCGCCTCCAGAACGTACGGCCCCGGCGGTGAACCAGCCCGCCGGTGCTTGGGCGAACCGGCCTCGTCCGACCCGTATGCCGCATCCTGCCCAAACGCCCCCAGATTCACTATGAAGCCACAAATCCCAACAAGCAGACAAAGTCCGAAAATGCGCTGTGTGCTGTCCATACAACTTGCCTTTCAATCCGTTGATATAATTCGCAGGAACAGGTATGAGAGAATTGTATGAGTGCGTCGAGAGAGTGTCAACGATTGCGGATTTCGGCGGAATAGACAGCGGACCGACCCTTGCGTAGGCGCAAGTCTAAGAGCCTATCCGAATAACTTGGTCGTCATGAGGCTGAGCGAAAAGCCCGAGGCCAAGACGGCAGGCCAAAAACGCTCGCAGGCGTGGTTTGTTCCACGCTGAGAACGTTTTTGGCCGACAACGCAGGCATCGGGCTTTGCAGCCAGCCGGAATAGACTGGGTTATTGGGATAGGCTCTAAATGCCCCCAGCCATCCCGGCGACTGTTTTGCCTTCTAACCGGTGTTCCTATGCCTTTCGCAGGCTGCGACTTTGGCTTTATTCCCTTTCTTCCTCTTCAAGCAGCTTCCTGAGGTATTCGTTCTCCCGCCGCGTCGCCTCAAGGTCGAAAAGCTGGTATTTGATGCACACCCGCAGATAATCAAGCGATTCCTGCAGGCTGTTTATGCTCCTCTCAAGCTTCTTCTGGTTGGCTTGCGCCTCTCTGGCAAGGCTGGCAAGCTTCTTGTGTTGCGGGTCCACCGCGTCCCCAAATTCCTGCACGAGTTCGTTGAGTTTGTCTTCCAGATTTGTATCATCCATCACATCCCACTCCTGACATACGCAGATCGTTCAAATCACCCGGATTAGAAAATCTCCGAAGCCTGTCGCAGGTAAATACAGCAAAAACCGTGCCCAAACACCGGTAAGCCGGCCCGGCATTCGGTTTACCCGCTTGGCCCCATAACATACCCCTAAGGCTCATCTTATGCGTACATCTTGGCTCGGCTTCGGCCTTTCCGAGGCGCGAGCACTGTGCCGATTGCGCCCCTGTGTTGAAAAAGATAAACACCAAATCCCTTTTCACCCCTTGCAAAGCGGCATAATGGCCGTATCAAGATATAGTTACCCAACGTTGACAATTGTAAACGTCTTCGTTGATTTTCCGCCCCATCTCCCGTATAGTGTAATACTCAGCCAATTCTTTGCATCCTCCCGCGATTGTCGGTAGAATCACAGTGTAATCGATCCAATCGGATCGCCTTGTGTGTTGCGTTCGGGGCCATTAGCTCGGAGCTGACCGCCGGCCGGACGGACTCTATTTCAGGGAGATTGGTTTATGCACTCGATGATCGCGACAGCGGCAATCACATTTGTACTGCTTCTCAATGCTGATGTATCGACAGCCGCAAACCAGGCGCCGGACTGGGAGAATCCGGCTGTATTCGGCGTATGTAAAGAGCCGCCTCACACAACAATGACAGTCTATCCGGACCTCGAATCCGCGCTAAAAGCGGCCTCACCGGCCCCAGCCGTCCTGGCGACCGCGCCGGCGGCCCACCGCGACGCATCCCCATACCTCATCCGTCTCGACGGCTCCTGGAAGTTCCACTGGGCGCCGAACCCCGACAGTCGCCCCGCCGACTTCTACAAACTCGACTACGACCCCTCCTCCTGGGACGACCTGCCCGTGCCGAGCAACTGGCAGTTACACGGCTATGGAGTCCCTCTCTACACCAATATCACCTACCCCTTCAAAAAGGATCCACCCCGCGTAATGGGCGAGCCTCCGAAAAACTTCACCAGTTACAAGTGGCGAAATCAGGTCGGCTCCTACCGAACCGGCTTTGACCTCCCGCAAACGTGGGAGAGCCGACAGGTATTCATCCAGTTCGACGGCGTCGATTCAGCCTTCTACCTCTGGATCAACGGGCAGAAAGTCGGCTACAGCCAGGACAGCCGCACCCCGGCGGTCTTCAACATCACCCAGCGCCTGCGCCCCGGCAAAAACATCCTTGCCGCCGAGGTCTATCAATACTGCGACGGCAGCTATCTCGAAGACCAGGACTACTGGCGGCTCAGCGGCATCTTCCGCACGGTATTCCTCTGGTCGGTTGCGGACATTCACATCCGCGACTTCTTCATCAAAACAGACCTCGACGACCAATGCCGCGACGCCACACTCAAAATAGAAGCCGACCTTGTCAACTACACCGACAAGACTGCCCTCTGCGGCGCAAAGGCCGCCCTCTTCGATGATACGGGAAAACAGGTCGCCTCAATCGCCATTGATTCGGTCGAGCTGGCCCCCAAAGCCCACGTCCCTATCGCCCCCGCCATCAAGCTGAGCAACCCCGCCAAGTGGACTGCCGAAACGCCCAACCTCTATAAGCTCGTCCTCACACTGACCGATTCGGCCGGGAAAACAGTTGAAGCCTTGAGCCACAACGTCGGATTCCGAAAGATCGAGATCAAAGACGCCCGGCTCCTCGTCAACGGCCAACCCATCTACGTCAAGGGGGTGAACCGCCACGAGCACGACCCCGCTACAGGCCGCGCCATCTCGCTCGAATCAATGATCCGCGACATCACCCTGATGAAACAGTCCAACATCAACACCGTCCGCACCTGCCACTACCCCAACGACCCGCGCTGGTACGACCTCTGTGACCGCTTCGGCCTCTACGTCATCGACGAGGCCAACATTGAATCGCACGGCATGGGCTACGGCGGCGAATCCCTCGCCAAAGACCCGGCGTGGAAAGATGCCCACCTCGACCGCGTCCGCCGCATGGTCGAGCGGGACAAAAACCATCCCTGCATAGTGCTGTGGTCAATGGGCAACGAAGCCGGCGACGGCGCCAACTTCAAGGCCTGTTACGACTGGATCAAGCAGCGCGACCCCTCGCGCCCCGTCCATTACGAGCAAGCCGGCGCCGGTCCCAATACCGACATCGTCTGCTGGATGTACCCCTCCATCGAGAGCATCGTCCGTTACGCAAAATCAAATCCCTTAAAACCGCTGATTATGTGCGAGTACGCCCACGCCATGGGCAACAGCGTCGGCAACCTCCAGGACTACTGGGACGCAATCGAGGCATACCCGGCCCTCCAGGGCGGCTCTATCTGGGACTGGGTGGACCAGGGCCTTTGGAAGGATGTCCCCACCGGACGCATTCCGCGAGTGAAGGATGAGGCCCGAAATATCTCCGGCTTCGTCGTCGCAGGCAAAATCGATGCCGACGGACTCACCGGCGCCCTCGAGCTCGACCATAGCGACAACCTCAACCTCACCGGACCCCTCACGCTTGAAGCCGAATTCAAAGGCGACCGCTCACCCGGCGACTATTGCCCCCTCATCTCGAAAGGCGACCACCAGTACCTCCTGCGTCTCGACTCCGGCGGCGTCGCGTTCGTCCTGCACAAGGGCAATTGGTTCAGCGCCCGGACGCACTCACAAGGCGAAACTCAACTGACGCCAGGCTGGAACCGCATGACCGGCGTTTATGACGGCGCGATTATGCGACTCTATGTCAACGGAAAACAGATCGTCCAGCTGGACCTCCCCGGCGGCGCTTTCGACCCCAGCACATATCCGGTCAACATCGGCCGCAACTCCGAGATCACCACCCGCGTCACCGGCCTCCCCATCCGCCGCGCGAGAATCTACAAGCGGCCCCTTACCCCCGCAGAGGTCGCCGACCCCGAAGCTCGCGGCACCGAGGGCCTCGTGCTTGATATGGACCTCACCAAAATCGCTGGCTACGAACCCCTGCCCAACCCGCGCAATCTAAAACGCTTCCTCGCGTACGGCGGGGACTTCGGCGATGCCCCAACCGACGAAAACTTCTGCTGCAACGGCCTCATCCAGCCCGACCGCAAGCCCAATCCCCATCTCTGGGAAGTCAAAAAGGTCTATCAGAATGTCCGCGTCACCCCTCTGGACCTCGCCGCGGGCAAGGTCCAGGTCTTCAACAAGCACTTCTTCGCCGACCTTAATCAGTTCGACTGCGCCTGGACCCTCCGCATCGACGGCCGCGAGGCTCAGTCCGGCTCCGTCGGACGCATCGACCTGCCCCCACAGCAGAAAACGGAAATCAGCCTGCCGTTCAATCCGCCATCGCAGCCGGGCGAAGCCCTCCTCACCGTCCGCTTCACGCTCCCGAAGGATACCGCCTGGGCGCCCAAAGGCCACATCGTCGCCTGGGATCAGTTCCCGGTCGCCCAGACGCCGCCTGAACAGGAATCCCCTCGCCTCGGCAGCCAGCCCTTGAAGCTCACCACCACCCCCCAAGCGTTCACAATCGCCGCCCCCGATTTCACGGTCGTCGTCAATCGCCAAAACGCCGCCATAGAATCCCTGCGAATCGGCAACGCCGAGCTTCTTACCCGCCCGCTCGTCCCGAATTTCTGGAAAGTTCCCAACGACAACCAATACCGCAACAATTATCTCGGTCAGCTCGGCCCCTGGCGCAGCGCCGCCTTGCAGCGAAAACTCACGGAAATCAAGAGGCAGAGCGATGAAGCCGGACACATCCGCATAACCGCCGGATTCAAGCTTCCCATCAACGACGCCGACTACGGCATCACCTACGACATTTACAGCCCCGGCGCCCTCCTCGTTACAGCCGAATATCGGCCCGACCCTGCCAAGAACGCCCCCCTCCTGCCGCGATTCGGCCTGGCCTTTGCCCTGCCCCGGCAATACTCGAACGTCTCCTGGTATGGCCGAGGACCCCACGAATCCTACTGCGACCGCAAGACCGGCGCCGAGATCAGCACCTACGAAAAAACCGTTGACGAGATGGTCTTCCCCTACATCCGCTCCCAGGATACCGGCAACCGCACCGACACCCGCTGGTTCCAGATCGCCGATTCGCAGGGCCGCGGACTTAGAATCTCAATGCTCGACGAGCCTCTGAGCTTCAGCGCCTGGCCTTATACCATTGCTGACCTCGAACGCGCCACCCACGATTACGAGCTGCCCCGCCGCGAATTCAACACCGTCTTCATCGACTCGAAGCTCCACGGCGTCGGCGGAGACAACTCCTGGGGCGCCCTCACGCACCCACAATACACCCTGCCCGGAAATCAGCCCTACACCTTGAAATTCATAATCCGCCCCTTGCCTTTACAGATAAGATATGAATGAGCAACGCTCAGTTTTGATTTGGGCAGGGACGGCTTGCCTGATTCAAGCCGGGCTTTGCGCTGAAGGTATGTGTGGCGCGGGCGTCCCGCCCGTGGCTGCCGCTCCGCCGGCAAGCGAAGCGTCGTTGGCAAGGCGCGTGTCGGTTACTGTTCAAACACAAGTCGCCCGTCAAGATAGGTTCTGAGGACCTGGGCATCCCTGATGGCGTCCACCGGGCACGTAAGCAGGTCCGTGTTCACAACGATAAAATCCGCCAGTTTCCCTTCCTCAAGCGAACCGACATGCTCGTCCTGGAAAAGGGCCTTCGCACAGTTGACCGTGTAGAAGCGAATGGCCTGTTCGCGCGTGAGCGCCTCTTCGGGATGCAATTGACCGTCATACCATTTTGCCCGCCGCGTGATGGCAGTCCACATACCCAGGAAGGGATTGTAGGGGTTTATGGAACGTAGCGAGCCGATCTTCTGCATGTGATCGGATCCTCCCGCAGCAATGCCCCCGGCCTGAAGAATACTCCGCAATGGCTGGAAGCAGCGCAGGCGCTCATAGCCAAAGTGTTGTGTCAGGGTTTTTGTGTCCAGATACAGCCATGCCGGCTGGACAAGCAGAGTCACTCCGAGCCTGGCTGCTTTATCCACGGCTTGCGGACTCATGAAGTTGGAGTGAGTAATGCACGGCCTGGTATTGCGAATCGGCGTCGTCTGATTCACCTCGTCGTACACTTCAAGCAGCGTTTCCACTGCTCCATCCCCGACTGAATGGGCGGTGAACTGAAGGCCACATTCTGTAACCGTCCTCACTATCGGCAGGAGCTTCTCTTTGGGAATAAACAGGATGCCCCGGTAGTTCGGATCGTCGATCGCATAGACTTTGCTGACGCCCCACGGCTCTCTCATATATGCGCTGCCGGTCAACATGCCCCCATCTAAGTATGCCTTGATGCCTATCACCCGCAGCATTGGGCCGCCTTTGCAAAGCGGGTTCTCGGCGACCTTGCGAATCCGCCTTTGTATTTCATCTGTGGTCCCGATTGTGTCGATGTGATACTGGGCCGATACACGGACAGTCATCTGCCGGTCTGCAAGCATTTTCTGATAGAGGCTGAGATTTGACTCGCCTGCATCGCCGTCGCAGATGCCTGTAATGCCGACGGAATTGTAGTCTTTGAACAGTTTCATCAGACGCTGATAACGGTCGTCTTCGGTCGGCTTTTTGCCGGATGGGCGACTCTTTATGTAGCGGGTACAGCCGCGGATGATTCCCGTGGGTTCGCCGGTCTGCGGATCCTTTTCGATATAGCCCGGACCGCCGTCGGTTACGTGGAAATCTTTGTCGATATTGCTGAGCTGCAAAGCCAGGGTGTTGAGCGAGGCATCGGGCCCGGTGCGAAAAACGGCAGGGTTTGCCGGGGCAGCCCGGTCAAGCTCCTGCCGGGTTGGATACCGCTGTTCGCGGAGCCGGGTGATAAAAACCTGCTGTACGACTATCCAGTCGCCATTCTCCGATACGTCGGCTCGTGTCCGGATGTAGTCCAGGACATCCTCAATGGAATCCATTTGTGGGATTGGGTGATCAAACTCCGTCATACATGCCTCGCAGGGATGCACGTGAGAGTCGATCAGGCCCGGCAGGACCATTTTGCCATTGAGGTCGAGTGTTTCGGTTCTATTGGTTTTCAGCCGCAGGATGTCCTCATCGCTGCCGACCGCCGCAATGCGGTTGCCCTTGACGGCCATCGCCTGCCGAATAGAGAAGCCCGGGTCAACGGTGACAATCTTGCCGTTATAGACAATCAAATCGGCCTCTAAGGCGACGACATCACCCCCGCCAGGGGCACGAGGGGCCGGCCGACCCGCCGCCCCGGCTCGCGTCGGAAGACGCGGGGGCAGGCCAAGCAACAAGACCAGTACGGTTATCCAAGTTCTCAGAAAATTTCTCATGAGCTTCTTCTTATGCATCATTGCACACTATCTTGAGCAAAGTGTCAACGAACGATTGCCGGGACCAACAACCGCTCAACCGTAAGGCCCGGTGCAGGTGCGCCCGGCGCGCCCGCCGGGCCGCTGTACAGAAGCGTCAATATCGCAAACACCATTGCCGCAATATCCGCCGCTATTGTCAATACCATCCACGGCGCAAAAAGGATGTCTAATGCGGCTGATCGCCCCGCCTTGCCGTACACCTCCGGGGTATAGCGGCAGTCTTCTGTACGGCTGTTGGCGGTCAGGGGAAGCCCCTCTGGTTCTGTCTTGAATGTTGGGCATGTTCAAACAAGGCGACCGTCTCCTTTTTGACCAGGACCCAAATGGTGTAAATTCCGAGGATAGTGCCGAATGGGACCTCCAGCAAGTCGAGGACGCCCAGTATTATCACGAGAATTCTTGCCCAGGGCCTGCGTGCGAAGAGCCCGATGCCGCCTATGATGCCTGGGATGCACGTGCCGGCAATCAAAACGGATACGACAGGACCTACAATTGATGTAACTCGCATTGCTACGAGATCTTGCGAAATCTGACCGCCTGCGACAACGGCGGTGAAAACAATCCCTGCAAACATCAGCCCGAGGATGCCCAGTCCCACGTTGAGCGCCGCGACGATGGTGACGTGCTTATCCATCGGGTTATATTCCGCGGCCACGTTTGCGGCGACAACCGGGTGTCCGGCGGAAAAAATCGTTTCGACGTCGGTCTTGACTTCGCTGGCGTGCTGGTAGCGGCGCTCGGGCTCTTTTTCGAGCGTGTGCAGGACAATTTCATCAAGGCGGACATCTACCTGCACCTTCTGCGAGGGCGGCGCGAATCGCCCGATGGGCAGCTCGCCTGTGAGCATCTCGTAGAAGACCACGCCTAACGAGTAAATGTCTGCACGATGATCGACCTTGTGGGCGCCTTCTATCTGTTCCGGCGCCATATAGTGCGGCGTGCCCATTCGCTGCCCGGCCTGAGTCAGCGTGCAGGAGCTTTGCGGCCTGTTCAGCAGCTTAGCCAAACCGAAATCGGCGATTTTGACCCGCCCTTTCTTGTCGAGCAGGATGTTCTCCGGCTTGATGTCCCGGTGCACGATTCCCTCCTCGTGGGCATATTGCAGGGCCTCGCAGACCTGCGGGACAATGGCCAGTGCTTCGGCGGGGCTGAGCTGCCCCGCCTGGATTACACGCCGCAGGTCGGTGCCATCGACAAATTCCATAACGAAATAGTACAGCCCATCCTCCGTTCGCCCAAAGTCGAACACCGATACAATTCCGGGATGATTGAGCCTGGCCAAGGAGCGTGCTTCGCGCGAGAATCGCTCGGCAAAGGCCTCGGCCTGGCCGACCTCCGGCGGCAGGATCTTCAGGGCCACCAGCCGGTCGAGCTGCCTCTGGCGGGCCTTATACACCGCCCCCATCCCGCCCTGGCCCAATAATTCCAGGATTTCAAGCTGGGGAAACTTTTCGGTGAGCTGGCCCGGCTCCGGCGGCACAAAACCGCCCGGCGAGCCGGCGGGGACGGCTCTTTGCTCTTGCGAGGCGTGCCGCCTCTCGGCCCCGGCATCACTGGGCAGCCCGAGCTTCATAAGGCACTGCGGGCAAAGACCTTGCGGCGCATCGGCCGGCAACTTGCCGCCACATTCATTGCATTGTCTTTCGTCAGCCATAATCACACCTGCTTTCTCGATATTACCTGTTTGCACCCATTACTAAGGCAAACCGGCGAGAAAGTTACACACTCTCGGCTGTCTTCACCAGAGATATTGGACAACCGGCCTCAATGGGCCAGGGCCGAAAAGAGGTCGCGGATTTCCTGGTCAATTTCCTCTTCGGTTGAAACCGTCTGGGCGATCTCGTCCCGCAGAAGCTCGCGGTAGCGCCTCCGCAGGCGGTGCACGGCCACCCTGATTGCCCCTTCGCTCATACCTAAGCCCTCGGCCGCATCGCAGTAAGGCAAGGAGCCTTCCTTGGCGGTCAGATAGACCTTCAGATCGTCGAATATCTTTCTCTTCTTCTCAGTGTCAGCCTCGGCCTGCAGGCGGGCCATCGTCCGCTCCAGCACCGTCAGCGCCCACGACCGCTCAAACACCTTCTGCGGGCTTAGTCGATCCGCCGGCTCAAGTGAGTACCGCCCTTCGGCATTTTCAAAATCGAGAGAGAGAATTTTCCGGCCTCCGCCTCGCTTCTTGGCCCGTTCACGGTCGCGCTCGTCGGCCAGGAAGTTCTTTAGCGACATCAACAGGAATGAGCGGAATTTGCCGCGTTTCGGGTCGGCTAAGCGCACGCTGTGCTTTTCCAGCAGCCGGGCGAAAAAGGCCTGGGTATGCTCCTCAGCCGACTCCCTGCCATAGCCCTGCCGCCGCAGGTACGCATAAAGAGGGAACCAATACGTCCTGCAAAGCGTCTCCAATGCCTGGCGGTAGTGCACGGAGTCGGGTCGTCCTGCGGCGCGTACCACGCTCCAGTGCGTAGTCGCAAACCGACCTGCACCAGATCGGGTCGAACGTGTGTGGGCATTGTCCGACGTATCCATAATTGAATCCGCCTCAGCTTACATAATACTCGCCAGGATATGAAACCGTATGGAAGATCGCGCCTGAGCTGCTCAGCTCTTGGCCGGTGGCTTGCGAATCGCCGCGGCGCAGACCTTGTATTCCGGTATCTTCGCCAGCGGGTCCAGCTCGTCGATTGTGAGCATATTGGCCGGGCCTTCCTCAAAGTGGAACGGCATAAACAGCCAGCCCTTGCCGATATCAGGCGTCACCTTCGCCGGCGTAGTGACTTTGCCGCGAGTCGTAACCACCTCGACCATAAGGCCGTCGCTGATACCGAGTCTCTTGGCGTCGTCGGGATGTATCTCCACGAAGCCCGTCGGCGAGACCTGGTTTATCGCACTTGATTTTCTGGTCATCGTGCCGGTATGGAACTGGTACAGCAGCCTGCCGGTGGAGAGCACGAACGGGTACTCCCTGCTCGGAAGCTCGGCCGGGTCTTTGAACTCGACCGCGTGAAATTTGCCTTTGCCCCGCGTGAATTTCCTCTTGTGGAGATACTTCGTGCCGGGATGGCTCTCATCCGGGCAGGGCCACTGCAGGCCGACCGAGTCAATCCTCTCGAACGATATCCCACCATAAATCGGCGTCAGCAAGGCAATCTCGTCCATAATCTCACCGGCGCACTTATACCTCATCGGATAACCCATTTTCGCCGCAACCTCGCAGACAATCCGCCAGTCGTCGCGGGCATCGTGTGGCGGATCGACCGCCTTGCGAACACGCTGCACCCGACGCTCGGTGTTGGTGAATGTCCCGTCCTTTTCCGCAAAGCAAACCGAGGGCAGGACAACGTCCGCATATTGCGCCGTCTCGGAGAGGAAGATGTCCTGCACGATGAGGAAATCCACTGCGTCCAGCGCCCTTCGCGTCCTGTTGAGATTCGGGTCCGACAGGGCCGGGTTTTCGCCCATTATGTAGAGGGCTTTTATCCGCCCGGCCTGGGCGGCGTGCAGCATTTCAACAACGGTCAGGCCCTTATTCGTCGGAAGCTCTCTTCCCCAGGCCTTCTCGAACTTGGCCCTGATTGCCGCGTCGTCCACCGGTTGATAGCCGGGATAGACGTTGGGCAGGGCGCCGACGTCGCATGCGCCCTGGACATTGTTCTGGCCGCGAAGGGGATTCACCCCCGCCGATTCCTTGCCGAGGTTGCCGGTGAGCATCGCCAGGTTCGCAAGGCTCAGCACGTTGTCCGTGCCGGTCGTGTGCTGAGTGATCCCCATGCTATAGACAATGCTCGCGGATGAGGCATTGGCGAACATCCTGGCGGCCTGGCGGATCTTCTCGGCGGGGACCGTCGTGATCGCCTCCGCCTTTTCGGGCGAAAAGTCCCTGACCGCCTCGGCCAGCACATCGAAGTCCTCGGTGCGCTCCTTGATGAACTCCTCATCGAGCAGGTCTTCGGCGATTATCACGTTCATCATTGCATTGACCAGCGCAACGTCCGTCCCCGGTTTCTGGGCAATGTGCACCTTTGCGAACCGCACCAGGTCGATTGCACGCGGGTCGGCCACCACTAACTCGGCGCCATTCTTGACGACCGCCTCTTTTATGACTAAGCCGATCACCGGATGCGCTTCGGTGGTGTTTGAGCCGATTACGAAGATACAGCCGGCGTTCTTTAGCTCGTCAATCGAATTGGTCATCGCCCCGCTGCCGAACGCCTTTGCAAGCCCCGCCACCGTAGATGCGTGGCAGAGCCGCGCGCAGTGATCGACGTTGTTGGTCCCTACGACCGCACGGATGAGCTTCTGAAACACGTAGTTGTCTTCGTTGGTGCACTTGGCCGAGGAAAGCCCCCCGATACTGTCCGCTCCATAAGCCGCCTTGATTTCTCCAAGCCTGCTCGCAACTATCTCAATGGCCTCGTCCCACGTCGCCGGCTCGAATCTGCCGTTACGCTTGATAAGAGGCGATGTCAGCCTCTTATCGCTGCCGACGAAGTCCATTGCGAACCTGCCCTTCACGCAAAGGTTCCCGTCATTCGGAATACACCCGACCTCGCTGGTGACACGGACGATCTGGTTCTTATTGACGTTCAGATCAATCTGGCAGCCGACGCCGCAATACGGGCAGGTCGTCCTTGTGCGGACAAGGTCCTTGCACTGGCCTTTGCCTTTGGCCCGGCGCTCGTAAAGCGCGCCCGTCGGGCACGTGGAGATGCACTGCCCGCAAAGCTCGCAGGTCGATTCGTTCAAGGGCATATCGAATGCGGTCGTCACTTCGACGGCAGAGGCCCTCTCTTTGAACGTCAGCGCGCTATCCATCTGGACCTCTTCGCAAATCCTTATGCACCTGCCGCACCGAATACACTTGTCCGGGTTATACTCGATTGCTTCATTGCCGGTCGTATAGTTGTCCGCCGGCTCAGCTTTCGGCGGCGCGGTGAAGATCGATTCGTCAAGCTGATACTCGTAAGCGTACTTTTGAAGCGAGCAATTGCCGTTTTCGTTGCAGGTGGTGCATGCCCCGCGATGCTCGTAGAAAAGAAGCTCCAGGATCGTCTTTCTAAGCTCGCGAATCTCGTCCGTCTCCGTCCGCACGACCATATCGGGACTTATCTTGAAAGTGCAGGCGGTTACAGGCCCCCTCTGGCCCTCAACCTCCACAAGGCACAGCCTGCACGAACCCACAGGCGCCAGCCGCGGGTCATGACAGAGATTTGGAATATCGACGCCATTCTCAAGGGCCAGCTCCAGAATCGTCTGACCGGCCCGCCCATGAAGCTCTATCCCGTTAATTGTTACTGTCATATCGGACATATTCTTAGGACTACAACGCTACCTACTGTTGGTTAAGAGCTTTACTGCAATAGTCAATAGGAATTCGCATTCTTGTGTTATGGGTCAGTTATGGGTGGCGAGCCCTGTGGCACGGCCATCTTGGCCGTGCGTCACACGGGCTTCCAGCCCGTGTCTTGTTCAAAAACCACCCGAAACTGACCCCTTACATTCTTGTTTTGAAAATTTGGATTTTGAACATTTGATATTGTCTCGGATTTCGAATTTCGTGCTTCGGTTTTTAAGGAATCCGTAATCACTTCTCAAGATCGCATCGCAAGCACCTGCCCGCCTCCGCCAGCGCCTGCTCTCGGTCAATCCCAAGCACCACCTCCGCAAATCCCCGCCTGCGCTGATTGAGCGGAATAATCTCTTCCTCGAATCGCGGCGGCCCCGCGGCAAGCGCTTCTTCATCCGGCTTGGTGAATGAAAACCCCGTGTCCCGCGGAAGCTCTCCGCTCCCGCCCAAGAGCTTGTCGATGCTCATAGCGGCCTTCTGTCCCGCCGCAATAGCATCGATGACGCTTGCCGGCCCGCTCACGCAATCGCCCCCGGCAAAAATCCCGCTGGCCGTTGTGCCCATACTGACGGGGTTCACCTTAATCGTGCCCCACTTTGTCAGCTCAGGCCCGTTTATAAAATGTGCAGCCTCAACCGATGGAATCTGCCCGATCGCCGGTATCACGATGTCGCAGTCGATAGTAGTCTCGCTGCCCTCAACCGGTATTGGTCTTCGCCGTCCGTCGGTCTCGGCCTTTCCAAGCTCGGCCCTGATGAATTCGACTCCCGCTACGGCTCCCTTTGAGCCGACGATGCGTTTCGGTATCGCGAGCGTCACAAGCTCAACGCCCTCGCCTATTGCACCTTCGATCTCCTCCTCGTATGCAGGCATTTCCTCGCGGCTCCTTCTATAAAGGATCGTGACTTTCTTGGCGTCAAGCCGGACCGCAGAGCGGGCAACGTCAATGGCCGCATTGCCGCCCCCGAGCACGACTACCACTTTGTCCCCGCAATCCATCCCCTTGCCCAACGCCCTGTCGCGGAGGAACTCTATCGAATCGACCACACCCCTTAGCTCAATACCCTCAATCCTGATGTCTTTACCCCGCTGAGCGCCGGTCGCGACGAAGACCGCCTTGAAACCCTGGCTCATCAGCTCACGGGCGTCCTCGACCCTCGAACTGGTCCAAAGCTCGATGCCGTGCAACAGAATAAAATCTATTTCCTTTTTGAGCACCTGTTTGGGCAGACGAAACTCCGGGATTCCCAGGGTCAACATCCCGCCGGCTATAGGCTCGGCCTCGAGTATGACCGACGATCTTCCCATAAGCGCCAGGAAGTACCCGCAGCTTAGTCCCGCCGGTCCGCTGCCGATTATCGCCACTTCGGCTTTTTTGCTCCCGGGCCGAACCATAGGAGCGGTGAAGTTGGGCATATTGTCCGCTATATAGCGCTTCATCGCCCGTATCGCTAATGGCTGGTCGATGTCGCCCCGCCGACACCGCCGCTCGCACGGATGATCGCACACCCGCCCACAGACCG
>CAYGZM010000020.1:0-38695 GCA_964354365.1 uncultured Pirellulales bacterium | reverse complement strand
GATTTTACCCCGAAAATTCTTGAAATTATCTTCCAACAGCGTAACTTGGGTTAGTGGCTCTATGAATCCTCAGCGCATACAAAAAGCCGCTTCCCCACCAACCGGCAAAGCGGCTCGAAAATCCGTTCTGCTCCCCCTAATTCTCCGTCTGTCCCGTTCCGGTGGTCCCTGTGGCCGCAGCCTCTCCTTCACCCGCCTTCTCAATGCCTTCTTTTGCCTTGCGCCCGGCGTGGCTCTTGCGATGAGCCACCTTCGGCAGACCAAGGACAGAATCATCCTCTTGCCAGCGCTCCTCGTCTTTTAACTTGCCGACCCTCTCGGCCCGCGTCAAAACATTTCGGTGCCTCGCCAACGCACCCTTTATCTTCAATGAACGATCGATAGACATTCAAGACTTCTCCTAAAACTACTATTCAACCTTCTTGCCGTATGCATCGCTGAAGTAGTGCGGTGCAAAAGTCTCGTAACCCTCGGGCGCCTTGCCCTTATACTCTGCACCGGCCTGGGCTATCTTCTGTTTCGCTATGTACCCGTCGCCTCCCGGTGCAAAGCTGTCATATTTGTCCTGCGTTATCAAGTAGTACCGCCCGCTCCAGTTGACGATCTCAGTCGCGATACCGTAGCTGGCGAAATGCGCCTGCACAGGCACCAGGTCCCTCTGTGAGCCATGCTGCACCAGCACTATAACATTGCTGCCCGTCGGTGTCGCCGGCCCGATGTTCGCGGTATCCTGTGGCACCTTCGGAACCACGACGTTCTCTTGCCGCACGACCTTGTTTGGTGTAACCGGCGGGCTCGCACGATTCCCGCCAACGTCCCTCGCCGGATTATTGGTCTTCACCTCCTTGACCGCCGCGGAGCCCTGTCCCGCCCGATATGCAACCAGTACCACCACGATAAGCCCCAGCAAAATCGCAATACCAAGCTGATAAGGCACCGAGAACTCAATCCGCCCCCCGTTAATCTGCACTACCCTCGGCTTTCGCCGCCAGCGAACCGACACCTGCGGCCTTTCAATTCTCTCCTCGACCCCGGTCTCTTCTATGACTCCCGCCGCTTCTGTTTCCGCCACGGCGGGACTCTCTTCCGGCACAGTCGTCCCTTCAACTTCAACACTTGGCTCATGGTCCCCGGACCTATCGCTTCGAATCTTCTCCAAAGTCCGCCCGTACCCGGGTTTGAGCTGAGCCTTGCTCATAGCCTCATATAGGGCCATTCGTCCTCGCCGATAACGTGCCATAACTGCGCCCGCCAATTCTCAGAACTCACCTTACC
This sequence comes from uncultured Pirellulales bacterium, assembly GCA_964354365.1. GTDB lineage: Bacteria > Planctomycetota > Phycisphaerae > Sedimentisphaerales > Anaerobacaceae > CAYGZM01. Next base: position 37,420 of record CAYGZM010000020.1, on the reverse strand, counting down.
TGACAGCCATACTTACCCTGCTTCAAACAGCACACCACTCCCTGCCAAATTATCCTACCCTTCTACAGTATTTCGCCCCCAATTGCAACAATCAACTGACATTCCGGCAAAATTCTATAAAATTCCCAACAAAAACACCCGCCGAATCACCCCCAATCGCCATTTTCCCATTTACCACGTCCGTAGAATCCCCCTTTTTGACCGCGCTGTTTAGCCGTCGGCGGTACGCCGACGCAACCAGAAACTCATTGATAACCGACCCAAACGTCATCCCCCTTATCACGCCGCACCTGCATACTTGGACAATAAACAAAGACCCGGGACCGCATTTGCCCGGTTTTCCCTTGACAGGCTTCCCCCAATTCACTATTTATTACTTCTTTCCGGGTATTCCCGATTAGAGTTCTGAACTGTATTTGGAGTATGTGATAATGCTACCGGTCAAGAAAACCAGTAAGACAAGAATCCGATCACGCCGAAGCCACCAGCGACTAAAGGCAGTCAACTATTCGGTCTGCCCGAAGTGCAGCCACGCAAAGCTGCCCCACGCCGCCTGTGATAATTGCGGCTACCTCAACCCAAATATCACCTTGAAGCTCGGCAAGGAGGAGAGCACCTAACCCATGCGTATCGCAATTGATGCAATGGGCGGTGATAACGCCCCGGACGAAATCATCGCCGGCGCTCTCGAATCAATTGAATTCCTTGCTGAAGACGACCAGTTGATTCTCGTCGGACCAGAAGACGTAATAGAGCCCCGGCTGCCATCTCCAAAATCACGCGGGAGCGCCATCGCCGTTGTCCACGCCCCTGACCTGATCGCTATGGACGAGCCGCCCGTCGAGAGCCTCCGCAAGAAACCCAGGAGCTCTATTGCCATCGCCGCAAAGCTCGCAAAGCTCGGAGAAGCCGATGCCGTCATCTCCGCCGGAAACACCGGCGCCTGCGTTGCTGCCTTCCAGATGAGATTGAGGACCCTCCCCGGCGTCAATCGACCCGGAATTGCCGTCGTATTCCCCACGTTTGAAGGCCCCGTCGCAATATGTGACGTCGGCGCAAACATCGCCTGCAAACCCATCAACCTCTACCAATACGCCGTTATGGCCGGCATATATGCAAAAAATCTCCTCAGAATCGAAAATCCGCGAGTCGGCCTTATGAGCATCGGACAAGAGGACGCAAAGGGCAACGAAGTCGTAAAAAAGGCCCGTGAGCTGATTAAGTCCGATTCAAAATTGAATTTCGTCGGAAACATCGAGGGAAGGGACATATTCCGAGGCGTCTGTGACGTCGCCGTCTGCGAGGGATTCGTCGGAAACGTAATGCTCAAGCTCACCGAGGGACTCGTTGACGGACTCTTCAAAGCAATAAAGCACGAGCTGCTCGAAGAAAAGCTCCGCCTCGCAATGAAGTTCAAGCCCATTATGACAAGAATCTACAAAAAATACGACTACAATGAGTACGGCGGCGCCCCGCTCCTCGGCGTAAACGGCACAGCACTAATATGTCACGGCTCAAGCAAGGCAAAGACCATAAAGAACGCCATCCTCGCGGCCAAAAAGTGCAGCACCGAGAAGATCAACGACAAGATCGCCGAGTATCTCTCTGCAACCACTGTAAGGACGCCTAATGGACAAACCGACTGACACTCGCACCCCGCCCTATCGTGCAGTCATCGCCGGACACGGCTCTTTTGTACCCGAAAAAACCCTCACCAATGACGACTTGGCCAGGATGATGGACACCACCGACGAATGGATCATAACACGCACCGGCATCAAGACCCGCCACATCACAACCGACGATGAGACCACCGCCCTTCTCGCGACCCAGGCTGCTAAAAGAGCGCTCGAATCCGCAAATCTCAAAGCAAAGGACCTCGAGCTGATTATTGTCGCTACCATAACGCCGGAGATGGTCTTCCCTTCAACCGCTTCTTTTGTCCAGAGGGCGCTCGGTGCGAAAAAGGCCTTCGTATTCGACCTGGCTGCCGCCTGCAGCGGCTTTATCTACAGCCTTTCAATTGTCCAGCAGTTCATGGAGAATGGCCGACTAACCAACGCCCTTGTCATTGGCGCCGAGACCCTCACCAAAATTACAAACTGGAGCGACCGAACAAGCTGCATCCTTTTCGGCGACGGAGCCGGAGCCGTCGTGCTCAAAAGAGTCAATGATGGACAACGCGGAATCATATACAGCACCTGCTATTCCGATGGAGACCGCTGGGAAGCCCTCAACTGCCAGGCCTACGGCTCTCGCCACCCCGCCGTCAGAAAACTCGACGACCCCAACAAAATCTTTATGGAAATCAAGGGCAGGGAAGTCTATCAGCAGGCCATCCGCAGAATAGTCGAGACTGTCACCGAGTGCCTCGAAAAATGCAATTTCACCCTCGACGATATCAAGATGGTCATTTCGCACCAGATGAATGCAAGGATAATCGAGTCCGCCGCAAAGCGATTGAACCTGCCCGACGAAAAGGTCTTCTTAAACATCGACGAGTATGGCAACACCTCCGCCGCCTCCGTCCCCATCGCACTCGACGAATGTGCCAGAACCGGCAGAATCAAACGCGGTGACATCATCATCCTTGTCGCCTTTGGTGCAGGACTCACCTGGGGAGCAAACGTAATCGAATTCTAACAAAAGTAGGCCGCCACAACACGACATACGATACACGAAATACGACCCATGAAAACCGCTTTTCTATTCCCCGGACAGGGTGCTCAAGCCATCGGAATGGGCGCCGACGTCGCCAAGGCCTTCCCTGTCGCCGCCGAGATCTTCCAAAAGGCCAATCACATCCTCGGATTCGACCTGTGTCGCCTCTGCTTTGAAGGCCCCGCTGAGCATTTAGACACCACAACCATTTCTCAGCCTGCCATTTTCACTACATCCGCCGCTATCCTTGAGGTCATAAGGACAAGCCCCGCCACAAGCGATTTGAAACCGGAAGTCACCGCAGGCCTGAGCCTCGGCGAATACACTGCACTCTACGCCGCCGGCCTCCTTGCCTTCGAAAACGCCCTCACCCTCGTCCACAAGCGAGGCCAGGCCATGCAGGCCGCCGCCGACGCAACCAACGGAGCTATGGTCAGCATCATCGGCCTTGACGAACAGAAGGTCAACGAGCTTTGCGCAGAAGCCCGCCAGGGCGGCCTGCTCGAACCGGTCAATTTCAATTGCCCCGGCCAGATCGTCCTCAGCGGCGCCAAAGCCCCCTGCCGCAGAGCAGAACGGCTCGCCCCGAAATACGGAGCAATAAAGGCCGTCCCCTTGGCCGTGGCCGGCGCCTTCCATACCGAAATGATGGCCGTCGCCGCCGAAACCCTCAAAAAAGCCCTCGCAGATACCCGTATCGCCGAACCAACCGCCGTCAAGACCATCGCAAATATCAGCGCCGAATACTACAAGACCGCCGACGAGATTAAACTCGGCCTCGCAAAGCAGTTGACAAGCCCCATACTCTGGCAAAAATGTATGGAGCGTCTCCTCGCCGACGGCATCGAGGACTTTTACGAAATCGGCCCCGGCCGAGTCCTCACCGGCCTGATGAAAAGAATCAACAGAAAAGCTAAAGTCATTAACCTGAGCACCGCAGAGGCCATTAACACGCTGCTGTGAACGACGTACAATATCCGACCGCGTGGCAGCCTCCCCCAAGTGGGGAATGGACGACCGCGTGGCCGCCTCAAGCTCGAAGGGCTTGGGAATGGATGACTGCGTGGCAGCCTCAAGCCGGAACGGCTTGGGGATGGCAGTGCGCAATAAGCGATTACAGATACGCAATACGAAGAACATGGAGGTCATAGAATGTCAGAAAAAAGACTCGCCGTAGTAACCGGGGCCGCCAGAGGCATAGGGCGCGCCATCGTTCTTGAACTGCTCAAGCAGGGCCGAATCGTCGCAGGCCTCGATATAAACGCCGAACAGCTCGCCGACCTTGAATCCGTCGTCAAAGAAGCCGGCTTCTCAGTCATAACAAAATGCGTTGACATTACCGACACCGGGCAATTCACCGCCATTCTCGAAGCCCTCGCCGACGAGCACGGCGGCATCGGCATCCTCGTCAACAACGCCGGCATCACACGCGACGGCCTCCTTATGAGAATGAGCGACGACGACTTCGATAAGGTAATCGAAGTAAATCTCCGCGCCGCCTTCGTCGCGATCCGCACCGCATCCAAGTCTATGGTCCGCAACAAGTTCGGCCGCATCATCTCCCTCAGCTCCGTCTCCGGCGTAATGGGCAATCCCGGCCAGGCAAACTACGCGGCAAGCAAGGCCGGACTCATCGGCCTCACCAAAACCGTCGCACGCGAGCTCGCCAAAAAAGGCATCACCGCAAACTGCCTCGCCCCCGGCTTCATTATCTCCGATATGACCGACAAGCTCCCCGACCCCGTCAAGGAAGCCGCAAAACAGCTTATCCCGATGCGAACCTTCGGCACCGTCGAAGACGTCGCCAAGGCCGCCGCTTTCTTGGCCTCCGACGCCGCCGCCTACATCACCGGCCAAATCCTCTGCATCGACGGCGGTATGGCTATGTAGCACGGGCTTCCAGGCCGTGAATAAAAGCCTATCACCACCGTAGCACGCAATAGTCATTGCGAGGCCCGCAGGGCCGGGGCAAGCTATCGTTTGGCAAGCGGGGTAAGCCGTTTCTGGGTTTGAAATTGGGTTTGATTGGGTTTGTTTTGAATAACGTTCGTGGTTCATTGTTCGTTGTTTATCGACATAAGCCTTGATTGGTGCTGTACTTATGGCTATTTTACCCATTTTGAAATTGGCTTTGTTTTGCATAATTAACTGCCAGCCACGAAGGCACAAAGGGACAGACGGATAGGGGGTTTGGGAGTGCAAAAATCAAAGTGCAAAATGCAAAATTGCGGAATCCCGACCTCGTCGGGATGGGCGGTTTAGGTAGAAGACAGAAGGCGGGAGACGGAATCCAGAAGAGGGATGCCCGATGAGCCGGGATGGGCGTTTTAGTTGTAGGTTCGTTCTCCATATCAAGAATCCTCTATTTGTTAGATGTATATTATACACGATGGGCAGTTGGGTGTCAAGTTAATTCTTCATTAACCACGGATTACGCGAATTACGCAGATTATACGGATTTGGGCATAAGAGTATATAAGTGTATGCGTATATACTTATGGAGTGCCATACGAAATGAGGTTTTTGGGGTAAGCGGTTATTTGGTTGCCGATAAGCTGAACTTTAGGCCCAGAGGGCGGAAATGGCGGCGGAGATTTTGTTCTGGATGATTGCGATGAGCTTTTTGTTTTCGTTGGCGATTGTCTGCTCGGATTCGATTTGGGCAAGGCTTTGCTCTTAATCACGGATCCATTCGACAAGCTCACGACAGGTTACGCAGATTATACGGATTTGGGCATAAGAGTATATAAGTGTATGCGTATATACTTATGAAGTGCCATACGAAATGAGGTTTTGGAGCAGGCGGTTATTTAATCGCAGAGGACATCGTGAGGTTGCCCGGCGGTACTTGGGCGGGGGAGCTGGAAGCGGGACGAGGGACGAAGGAGGGAGCAGAGGATAAGGAAGAAATTCACATTATGAGGCCGTCATTTTGTGCGGAATCGCCTTGACTTGTAAAGGCCGGTGGGGTAAAATGCGTTTTTGCGTGTTTGTGTGCTGACAAGGATGCTTTTTAGGGAATTGCGAAATGGCGGAGAAATTGCCGGGTATAATTGATAACAGGGGGAAGAGAATTGTATGAAACAAGTAGTTATCGAAAACCCGGTCTTGAACTCGGCTTTCACTGAGCCACGGCGTCATTATCGGTTCACAGACGAGGGAATCACAGACGAGATTGTGGAATCCCGACGGATAAGTTCGTACTTTGTCCCCGTTCCGCAACCGAGGAAACGCGGAAAGGACAAACAACTTGTCTTCGAGACCGAGTGGACAAAGGACCGAATAGAAGAAAACAAGTTCATCAATCAGGTTCGCGGCAGGGTCGCGCTCTGGCGGGAGGGAAATTACACAGGGATAACAAAGACAACGCGGCGATTACTTGAATACTGGACGAATCCGCAGCGAGAGAACAAGCTATTTTTCTGCCAGATTGAGGCGATGGAGACGGCGATTTATATCACTGAGGCGGCAGGCAAGTGCGGGGATTCGTGGATAGAGAATGAAATTCGGCAGGCGAACGAAGGAGCGAATCCGGGTGTTTATCGCATCGCGTTCAAAATGGCCACCGGAAGCGGCAAGACGGTCGTGATGGGAATGCTGATAGCGTGGCAGGCGTTGAACAAGTCAGCCAACAGTCAGGACGGCAGATTTTCGGATGCGTTTTTGATAGTTACGCCGGGGATAACAATTCGAGACCGCCTGCGTGTCCTGCTGCCCAACGACCCGAACAACTACTATCACCAGCGCGATTTGCTGCCCGGCGACATGATGGAGCAGCTCGGGAAGGCGAAGATTATCATCACGAATTTTCATACGTTCCTTCAACATGAAAAAGTGAAAACAGCTAAGCTTACAAAGAAGATAGTGGCTGGCGAGAACAGCGATGCGTTTCAGGAAACTCCTGACCAGATGGTCCGCCGTGTGTGTCGTGAACTGGGAAATAAGAAAAATATCGTAGTGATAAATGATGAGGCGCACCACTGTTACCGGCATAAGCCGGACGGTGATGAGGTCAAGCTGACAGGGGACGACAAAGAGGAAGTGAATAAGCGTGAAAAGGCGGCGAGGGTGTGGATTTCGGGATTGGAGGCAGTCAAAGCCAAAATCGGGATTAAGGCGATATGCGATTTATCGGCGACGCCGTTTTTCCTTAGGGGTTCGGGATACAGCGAAGGGACGCTTTTCCCGTGGGTGGTGTCGGATTTTTCTCTGATAGATGCGATAGAGTGCGGGATAGTGAAGGTGCCGCGAGTGCCCGTGGCGGATGATTCAATGACGGGTGAGCAGCCGACGTACCGGGACATCTGGGTGAGGATAAGGGAGCATTTGCCGCGGAAAGGACGAAGAAAAGAGCAGATCACCGGAGAGCCTAAACTGCCAGTGGAACTTGAGGGCGCCCTTCGGAGCTTATACAGCAACTATGAAAAATATTACAAACAATGGGAAGACAGCCGTATCACCGGGACGCCGCCGGTGTTTATCGTCGTCTGCAACAACACAAATGTTTCAAAACTCGTCTATGATTGGATTGCCGGATGGGAGAAGGAATTGTCGGAGGAGAAAACTATCGTCGTGCCGGGACAATTAGCGGTATTCAGCAACGAGCAGGACGGGAGTTGGACGAATCGGCCTAATACAGTTTTGATAGACAGCGAGCAATTGGAATCGGGCGAGGCGATGAGTCCTGAATTCAAAAAGATGGCCGCAAGAGAGATTGACGAGTTTAAGAGCGAATATCGAATTCGTTTTCCCGGTCGGGACCCGGAAAACCTGACCGATGAAGATTTGCTGCGAGAGGTGATGAACACGGTGGGAAAGAGAGGCAAGCTTGGTGAAAACGTAAAATGCGTGGTGTCGGTGTCGATGCTCACGGAGGGCTGGGACGCCAATACGGTCAGTCACATACTTGGGGTAAGGGCATTTAGCACGCAATTGCTTTGTGAGCAGGTGATAGGTCGAGGACTTCGGCGAACGGACTATCTCCCGGAGGCGGACGGCCTGTTTCGGCCTCAGTATGCGGAGATCTATGGCGTGCCGTTTTCGTTCATTCCCTGCGCCGGTTCCGGTACGCAGCCAAAGCCGGGCCCAACGCCTACTCGTGTGCACGCCTTGCCTGAGCGTATCGGCTGCGCAATAACGTTCCCGCGCGTCTGCGGCTATCGCTACGAACTGCCTGCGGAAAAACTTACCGGGAATTTCAGCGGGGACTCAAGATATATTCTTTCAACGCAGGACATTCCATCGAAGACGGAGAATGCGCCGATAGTGGGCGAGACGGTGATTCATACGTTAGATGATTTGAAGAAGCGGCGAGAGCAGGAGGTTGCGTTCTTAATCGCCAAACTGACGCTGGAGAAGTACTTCAGGGACAACGAAGGAAACATAAAGCAATGGCTTTTCCCACAATTGCTCGACATAACGAAGCGCTGGCTGGCCGAGTGCGTTACTTGCAAGGATAATACATTCCCACAGATGCTGCTGTTGATTGAGTTTGCGCATAATGCCGCCGACCGGATATATAAGGCGATTGTTGCATCGAGCGAAGGAGAGAAACGGCTGATGCCGATCTTGCAGTCGTATAATACGGTCGGGTCAACGCAATACGTTGATTTCGATACGACAAGGCCGGTGTATGCGACCGATGCAAGATTTTGCCACGTGTCACACGTCGTAGCGGATACGGAATCCTGGGAGCAGAAAATGACGCAGGCCCTTGAGGAATTAGGCGAGGAGGGCGTTTTGATTTCTTACGTCAAAAACCAGCAACTTGGGTTTTACATCCCATATACTTTAGCAGGCGATGAACACAACTATATACCCGACTTTATCGCAAGAATTGACGATGGCAGAGGGAAAGAAGACCCATTGAATCTCATTATTGAGGTGAGCGGCCAGCGCGATAAAGACAAAGAGGCGAAGGTTTCGACAGCAAGAAACCTCTGGGTGCCGGGGATAAATAATCACGGCGGGTTCGGGAGATGGGGATTTATAGAGATATCCGACCCGTGGGATGCGAAGAACACGATAAGAGCAGGATTGAATAAATCTCAGATTTGAGATTTCAGATTTGAAATTTCAGAAGAAAGAGGGGCGAAGAGAAATGAAATACGAGCGATTCGAGGATTTGCCGGTCTGGCAGGCGGCGATAGACTTGGCTAAGCGGGTGTATGAGCTGACGAAAGACCGGTTCTTCGAGCAGCCGGGCGACCTTCGCGGGCAGTTACGGCGGGCCTCGCTGTCGGTATCGAACAATATCGCAGAGGGATTCGAGCGCGGCTCAACGGCGGAACTGCTGGCCTTTCTTTATATCGCGCGCGGGTCGTGCGGAGAGGTGCGGTCTATGCTGCGCTTTGTCGAGCGATTCGCGGAGGCCGAGCATTTGAAATCTGAAATCTCAAATCTCATACCCCTGGCGGAATCGTGCTCGCGGCAGATACGCGGCTGGGCGGATAATCTGCAGAACTCCGACATCAAAGGCCAGCGACACCTTACAGACAGCTCGAAAGAGCAGTATCAGGCGCAGCGGCGGGCAGATGTGTTCGCAAGGGAAATTGACCAGTACGTTCGACAGGCAAGGCCGCAGGATTATCCGGCTGACGATGAGGGGCAAACGAAGGAAGAATGATCTCAAATCTCAAATCTGAAATCTCAAAGCAGAAGGGGCAGGCAATAAAATGGCGGCGAAGAAGGACAAACGGGTTTCAATTGATTCGGTAAAGCACAGGGACAAGCGAAAGAATATCCCCACGGAGGAGCTGCGCGGATTTGTAAAGGAAGATGAACAGAAGCCGAAGGAAGTCAAGTATCCGGGTTTGCTTTACGCAAGAGACCCATCCCTTGACCCGCAGCTTGTCTGGAAGGGAAAAGACCAGCAGGACAAAGAAGAACTCACCGTCCCTGCTGTGCCGATTTACATACAGGAGAAGATTCACCCGCAGGCGATAATCGAAGACGTAAGGCAAGAGGCAAAAAAGGGAAAACCCCAGCAGCTTGATTTCTTTTCGGATTTCAACGGGATTCCTTCGTTGGAGCAAATGGTCGAGTTCTATCAGCACGATGCGAACTGGTCTAACAGGATGATTCTAGGCGATTCGCTGCTCGTTATGACCAGCTTGGCGGAAAAGGAGGGACTCAAAGGGCAGGTGCAAATGATTTATATCGACCCGCCTTACGGGATAAAGTTTGGCTCGAACTGGCAGGTCTCAACCCGCAAGCGGGACGTGAAAGACGGCAAGAGCGCGGATTTAACGCGCCAGCCGGAACAGATAAGGGCATTCCGGGATACGTGGGAATTGGGCATTCATTCGTATTTATCTTACTGGCGAGACCGGCTTATCGTCGCAAGAGAATTACTCACAGAGACCGGCTCAATCTTCGTCCAGATAGGCGATGAAAATGTACATATTGTGCGATGCGTTATGGACGAAGTGTTTGGTAGCGAAAATTTTGCGTCTTTGGTTTCATTTGCAACTACCAGTGGTTTTGAAAGCAAGCAACTGCCACGAGCAGGTGATTACTTATTGTGGTATTGCAAAAATAAAGCAAACAACCCGAGATTCAGAGGACTGCATTATGAAGTACCAAAAACACCTGGTTACGGTGGCTATCGATGGGTTCGGTTTCCTGATGGACAGATGAGAGGGCTATCAGCTAAGGAACTACGAGGGGAGGTTTTATTTCCAGACGGCGAACTCTATAGTCCGGATAGCATAACTTCATCGAATCCATCTTCTGAAGACCAAACATTCGAATTTTTCGGAAAGCGATATTCCCCAGGACAAAATTCACACTGGAAGGCACAATTTCCAGATGGGATGCAGAGGTTAGGAAAAGCGAACAGATTGCATATTGCTTCGGACAGCATTCGATACGTCAGATTAGCATCCGATTTCCCTTGGGCTTCTTTTAATAACGTATGGACAGATACCCTCACTGGGCAATTCACCGATGATAAAATCTTTGTTGTCCAAACGAATACAAAGGTAATCGAGCGTTGTATGCTTATGACGACCGACCCGGGGGATTTGGTATTGGACCCGACTTGCGGGAGTGGGACGACGGCGTATGTGGCGGAGCAGTGGGGGAGGCGGTGGGTAACGATAGATACAAGCAGGGTAGCCCTTGCGCTTGCGCGGACGCGGCTGATGACGGGGAGGTTTCCATACTATCTGCTCAGCGATTCTCCCGAAGGCGTCAAAAAGGAGGCGGAGATAACAGGGCAGGTTCCGCCGGCGTATAAGACCTCCGGCGATATTAAAAAGGGATTTGTATATAAGCGCGTGCCGCACGTTACGCTGAAATCTATTGCCAACAATGAGCAGATTGACGTCATCTATGAGAAGTGGCAGAAGCAGATGAAGCCAATACGAGACAAGACTAACAAACTTGTTGGTAAGAATTTTGAGGAGTGGGAGCTGCCGAAAGTTGAAAAAACAGATTCCTCGACTGCGCTTCGCTCCGCTCGGAATGACAAAGGGGTAAGTGGGAACGACAAGGAAGGGCGAGGGAATGACGATGCGGGGAAGTGGCCAAAAGAGGCGAAAGAATTGTTGAAGGAATGGTGGGAGCTGCGCAGGGCGAGGCAAAAAGAGATAGACGCCTCGATTGCGCAGAATGCGGACGTGGAATTGCTGTATGACCAGCCTTATGTGGACAATAAGCGGATTCGTGTAACGGGGCCGTTCACCGTTGAGAGCTTGTCACCGCACCGGACAATCAGCCTTGAGGAGAAGAAGGGGCTTATGAAGCCGAACGAAATTGGCTTTGCGACGAAGATGCTGGGGGCGGGGCAGTTTGGAAATATCATTATTGAAAATCTCAAGAAGGCCGGCGTGCAGAACACAATCAAAAACGAGCGATTGAAGTTTGACCGACTAGACGTGCACGCGGGGGTGTGGATTCACGCCGAGGGCGAATACACGGAAAAAGATGGTAAGAGCCGTCGCGTGGGCGTTTGTATAGGCCCGGAGCACGGGACGGTCGGCCCTGAATTGGTCCGCGAAGCCGCCAAGGAGGCGGTGCAGGGGATAGGATATGACCTGTTGCTTATGTGCGGATTTGCGTTTGACCCGCACGTCAACGAAGAAGCAAAGCGATATGGGAAATTGACGGTCCTGCCTACGCGGATAAACGCCGATTTGCAGATGGGGGATGAGTTTTTGAAGAAGACCGGCGCTGCCAATTTGTTCATGGTCTTTGGCGAGCCGGACCTCGCTGTGCAAAAAGTCGCTGATGGTAAGATTCTTGTGGAGATTAGGGGCCTGGACATCTACGACCCTACGACCGGGCAAATACGAAACAACACCACCGATGATATTGCCTGCTGGTTTATCGACACCAATTACAACGGCGAGAGTTTCTTTGTTCGTCACGCCTACTTCACCGGGGCCGATAGACCGTATGAGAGGCTCAAGCGAGCCCTCAAGGCCGAGATCAATGAAGAGGCGTGGTCGATGCTGTATTCGACCAAGAGCCGCCCCTTCGAGCACCCCGAAACCGGCAAAATCGCCGTCAAGGTTATCAACCACTACGGCGACGAAGTTCTCAAGGTATATCCAATCGACTAATCCCCGCTTACACCGACTGGCCAAAGGCGTTCAGGACAAGATGATGGGTTTATGATGTGAATTGGTTGTTTTTTCTGTGGGGGGGAGGAAATGGATTTCAGATTTAACATTTCAGATTTCAGATTGGGTTGGGGGTCGGGGGGGATTTTCGATTTACTATTGACGGTTTGGGATTTACTATCGTTCTGCAAACGTGGCGCGGGTGGTGAATCTGTGCCCAATTCTTCTGCTGTGTCGTTTTCCGGGTTTTTTGGCGGATAGTGGCCGTTTTCGGGCAAAAAAAATAAAAAAATGTTTGTGGACAGGCAGGCGAATAGGTATTATACCCGGCTAAATTAGAAAATGGCTCGATTTCAGGGTTGACTGGTTGTCCCTATTCGGGACGCCGCTAACGAAGAAAATTCCGATTCCATTTGGAGGAACGCTAAGTGAGTGCCGACGACGTCAACATCAAGGCCATCCAGGACAAGGTAATTGAGATTATCAGCGAGCAAATGGGCGTGGACAAGGCCGAGGTCACACGCGAAACTTCGTTCATCAACGACCTCAACGCCGACTCGCTGGACACCGTGGAGCTGGTAATGGAGTTTGAAGACGAGTTCGATATGAGCATCCCGGACGAGGAAGCGGAGAAGATTCAAACGGTCGGGGCGGCAATCGACTACATCGTCAACATAGCACAGTCCAAAAACAAAGGGTAGCGAATAGATTTGATGAGCAGACGGCGAGTTGTCATAACGGGCCTGGGCTGCGTCACCGCCCTGGCTGAGTCCGTCGAGGGGCTATTTGCTGGGCTGTGCGAGGGCAAGAGCGGCGTCTCGACCATAGAATCGTTTGATACCGGGGACTACCCCGTAAAATTCGGCGGCGAGATAAAGAACTTCGACGTAATAAAATACGTCGATCAGCGTGAAAGCAAGCGAATGGACCGCTTCACGCAGTTGGGTATGGCCGCAGCCGTGCAGGCGGTCGAAGACAGCGGCCTGGATTTTGCCAAAGAGGACGTTTACCGCACGGGTTCTATCGTCGGCACCGGCATCGGCGGCATAAAGGAGATCGAGGACCAGCACATAAGGCTCCTCAAAAACGGCCCCCGAAAGGTCTCGCCGTTCTGCGTTCCCAGACTTATGGGCAACGCCGCCGCCGGCAACATCGCAATCCGCTACGGCCTGCGTGGACCCAATATCGGCGTTGTAAGCGCCTGCGCGTCGGCCAATCACGCAATCGGCGAGGCATTTTGCAACATCGCGGCCGGACGCAGCGACGTTATGATAACCGGCGGTACTGAGGCGGCTCTGACCCCTATAGGCTTAGCCTCGTTCTGTGCGGCAAGGTCTCTGAGCCTGCGCAACGACGAACCCCAGAAGGCGTCAAGGCCCTTTGACAGAGACAGGGACGGATTCGTTCTGGCCGAGGGGGCCGGGATACTGGTCCTCGAAGAGTTGACCCACGCCGAAAAGCGCGGCGCCAACATCTACGCCGAGCTGCTCGGCTACGCCGCCACCGACGACGGCTACCACCTCACCGCCCCCCTGCCTGACGGCAGCGGCGCCGCGAAGGCTATGGAGCTGGCCCTCGCCGATGCCCGTCTGGACCGCGAAAAGGTTGACTATATCAACGCCCACGGAACCGGAACCGACCTGAACGACATCGCTGAGAGCGCGGCCATCAGGTCCGTTTTCGGCGACTACGCATACAAAATCCCCGTCAGCTCCACCAAGAGCTGCCTCGGCCATTCACTCGGCGCGACCGGCGCGATCGAGCTGATAGTATGTGTAAAAGTCATTAACGAATCCGTTATTCCGCCCACAATAAACCTGGATAATCCCGACGAGCGCTGCGACCTCAAGATGGACTTCGTACCGCTCCACGCCCGCCAGGCAAAGGTCAAGGTCGCCCTGAGTAATTCTCTCGGCTTCGGCGGACACAATGCGACCCTCATCGTCGCGAGACTCTAACGGCAATCGGCACAATTCCTGCTCACACACACGCCCGCAAAAGGCTAAACGCAAAAAACACGCACAGGTCAAATCCAACTGTAATTCCCTGTAGGCGCTCAACTCCAGTCTAAAGGGTCACGATCGCGGTGTTATTCAGCAGCGTAACCATCCCCAAATCCTTCGGATTTGAGGATGCCACACGCATAGAAACCACAAATAATGTTACCGGGAATTTGACTTATTTGAACCATGCCCGATTTTTTCTTTTCGGCTCTCATCCGAAAAAGTTGGTTGATTCAGCGCGTACATGCAGTCGCCTTAAAGCGCTAAATCCAAAAGACTTAGACCGCAATAACCTTAAAATTCACCAACTATTTTGGAGTTGAACCAATTTTCTATTAACGTCCCAGAGGATGTGGGCAATCTGGTTGTTCAGTTCCGGAACAGCCAATAGCGTTTATCGCTTTATCCGCTACCAGCACAACGGCTCTGGGAGATTCTCGCAGCCGTTTTATTACCTGCTGTCAGCCCTAATGCGATAAACGCTTTCTGACCCGATAGTCTTTTCCCCACAAATCCTGGGACGATACCAGTATTTATGGTCGTCAAGCTGATGAGTTTCGCCAGGAAGAAGCAGGCCGAATCGTCCCCAGTTCACTTCTGGCTGCCAATTCGGGGTTGATCTTCAATTTCCCTTCGTGCGTTGGCGACTTTGTGGCAAGGGGCTAAAAGAGCATCGAATCTGCGAAGACGTCCTGGAAATCCGGCTCGTTTGCGATTTCGACGTATTCGATTTTGCCGGCGAGGTCGCCCGCTGCTTTTCGGCAGTCTTTGCTGACCAGAGCCATCTGTGCGCCGACGCAGGCGGCGTTGCCGACGGAATGGACGCGGTCGAGCGGCACATCGGGCAGCAGGCCGATCCTCACCGCGTTGGCGGGTTTAATATAGCTGCCGAACGCCCCGGCCAAATAGACGCAAGCGATGTCGCCATCGTGGATGCCGACCTTCTTCTGCAGGAGCTTTATCCCGGCCCGTATCGCGGCCTTTGCAAGCTGCGTCTCGCGGATGTCCCTTTGTGTTAGAAAGACCTTTAGCCCCCCTGCGGCGGCGTTGCCTTCGGCGAGCGTGAAGGCGGGCCGGCCTTCGATCTCGATTATGCGAGCGAGAATCGCCGGCGGGAGTTTGTCGGCCAGCTTGTCCGGCTCGACGAATCGCCCGGTGGCGTCGATAATGCCGAGTTCGAGCATTACCGCTACCGCGTCGATGAGGCCGGAGCCGCAAATCGTCCGCGCGGGCAAAGCACCTATTACATCTAAGTCAATATCGTCCTGGCCCGCGACGACGCCTTGAATCGCGCCGTCGGCCGCCCTGCTGCCGCAGGTTATGCGTGCGCCCTCGAAGGCGGGGCCCGCTGCGCAGCTGGCGGCGTACAGTTTGTCCTTCGTGCCGAGGACGACCTCGCCGTTTGTGCCGATATCGATTGCGAGCGTCATTTGCTCAGCCGAGGCGATATCGACTGCTAATGCAACGGCGACGGTGTCGGCGCCGACGAAGCCGGCGATGTTTTCGACGGTGTGGACATTGCCCGCAGGGTTCATAAGCAGGCCCAACTGCCCGGGCGGGCAATCGTGGGCGTCGAGCGAGTAAGCCCTGTATGGCGCGCGGCCTAACTGGGCGATGGGGAGCTTGAGGAAGATGTGGTTCATAGTCGTATTGCCGACGACGCACATCTCGTAGATGTCGGCTGCCGCGATGCGGGCGCTCTTGCAGAGCTGGGCGGTGAGCTGATTGATGCAGTCGATTATGGTCTCGTGCAACTCAGTTAGATTTGCATCGCTTTGGCCGTATGTTATTCTGCTGATGACGTCGTCGCCGAATCGGGTCTGCGGATTGAGCACGGCGGCGGTCGCGAGCACCCGGGCGTTTTTCATATCGAGCAGTTTGGCGACAACGGTGGTCGTGCCGACATCGACGGCTATGCCGAGGACCTTTTTCTTCGCATCAACCGCCCGGCGTTTTCGGTAAACATCGGGCCGAACTTCGATTTGTGCGGCGACGCCGTGCGTTAGTATCTTCTGCTCGAAGAAGCGTGATTCGAGCGGGATTGTGACGGCAAGGTCGGAGTCAATGCGGTACTGACAGGCCAGGACTTCGCGGCCTTCGGGCAGGACCCTGACGAGGCACTTCTTGCACGTTCCCTTCCCGCCGCAAACACTGTTCAGGGTAATACCGGCCCGGCCCGCGGCCTCGATAAGCGTTGCACCTGAGTGAATTGAGATTTGCTTGCCGTCAGGCTCAAAAGTGACCTTGAAATGATTCATTTGTCGCGTTTTGCCGGTGCGCAGGATTGCCGATTCGGGCCGCGAATCGATACGCACGAGCGCAAAAGCTGATTATCACCTGATCTTGTGCCGAATTTTCCACTTGGCACGGCGTTTTTTGCTGCCGATCTTGCGTCTGCGCCTCGGTTTTGCCATCTATTTCTCCAGAAACAATTCCGAAATTCTCTACTACAAAGCTTTTAACCCTTTTTGATGTATGTTATTATAGAAGGTTGAACATTGGAAGCGCAAAATTGAAAATAAACTATGAAGCGGCCGGGATGCCTTTTGGTGCGAAAATGATTCAGTGTAAAGACTGCGAGCTGTGCGAGACGGACGCCGAGGGCAAAAGGATGTTTAAGTGCGACCCGTTCTCCAATATCAAAGAGCCGGAGTGCATAGCCAAGTGGCAGTTGATCCGGCTGGATATGCTCGTCGCCAGCTACCAGGGTATGCTGCGGTGGTACGGCAAGCTCGCGCCTATTCAGGATAAGCTGTTCCGGTATATGGAGCGGGAGATCAACGACCTCGACGAGACCGAACGCTGGAAGCTCACGGACCCGGAAGAGGAAAACGACGAGGACGAGACTGAAGAACAGGGCCTTTGACTGTTCCGGCGTTGCAGTAGGAGTTGGGGAACGCGCACTTTATCGAAAAATCAGAGACCATAGACTTGGCTGAAGTGCAAGAATGTTTGATGAAACAATCACCACCCACGGCGGCTGGCCAATAAAGTGAGGGGATATTATGCTGGCGTGTCGAAGGCCACGGCGGCAAAGAAACAGGCTATGATTGTAACTGATCCCGGTTAATTGGTTGGAAAGGAAAGGCGAACTATGTTATCGATTGCTTCCTACCGGACTTTGATTGTCGTTATAGTTGTAGCTGTGATTGGTGTTTATTTTTATGGAAAAATGCGGCAGCAGCCTCTTGCTTTGCAGGTAGCGGTTTGGCATAATGAATATCCGGTGGGCTGGGGATTTCCCTCCTCTCCTCTCTCCCTCCGCACCCCGGCCCACCATTATTCCGGAGTTTTGCCATCCCCAAGCCTTCGGCAGGCTCAGGCTGGGTGCTGCGCTTGAGGCTGCCACCCAGAATTGAACCATGCCCATTTTCTTACTCAAAGTCCCCGCAAGATTCAACTGGCTGTCCTTCAGTGTTCAAACGCCCGTGTAAAGTCCAGGCAAAGCGCGGGCAGATCGTCTGCCGTCACCCGTGACCGGTATTGCAACAGGTCCGGGGCCGGGGTGTGCGCGGATGGGGGTTGCGGGGGGTGGGAGTAAGTGTTATTATTGTTTGGAAGGACGGCTTTGGGCCGATTTGCGGCGTGAAAAGGCCGGTTTTAGTGGGCGTCTTAGGGATGGGCCGAGAGTGCGTTTGTTTGTCATTGCCGGTGCTTGGGAAAGGGTCAATGGTGAAGCCGTGACGAAAGACCGAAAAGTGGATTTTTTTGCAATAAACCGGCGTGGGAGACCGTCTTTACCTGTGAAGAAAAACGCTTGAGCATGGCAGAGAACGACGAGTTAGCCCATATAATCGACGGCTGTCAGAAAGGCGATGCCGAGTGCTTTTCCGAGTTGGTCGATGTCTATGGAGGGCGGTGTTACGGATATTTCTACCGGTTGACCGGGAACAAGGAGCTCAGCGAGGAGTTGCTGAGCGAGCTATTTGTCAAATTAGTGGGGAAATTCGGCTCGTATAAGGGTGGTGTGTTTGAGAGCTGGCTGTTTAAGATCGCATCGAACATCTTCCACGATCACCTCCGGGTCAAGCAGCGACAAAAGAAATTGCTCGATACGCGCAGGTGGGAGCTTGAATCGGAGACGGCCGAGCCGAAGATGTCCGAGAGCGACAGGGTCGATAGATTGCAGGTGCAGCTTGCCAAGCTCGACGCGGGCACGAGAGAGCTGATAATGCTGCGGTTTTATTCGCAGTTGAGCTTGAAGGAGATAGCGAAATTGCGGTCTGAGCCGTTAGGGACAACGCTGTCGAGGCTGCACCGGGCGCTTAAGAGGCTGCGAGAAATGATGAAATAAGAGGCAACAAGAATTGGTGGAGTAGTGTTTTATGGATCGTAGAAACGGGGAGAATTTGAGGGAATTATTTGAGCGGTTTGTCGATGCGAGGCAGGCAAAAGAGGCTGCTGAGGACATCGAGCGAGGCGAGCAAATCCTGCGTCAGTGGCCTGCGCCGGAGCCGAGGGCGGAGCTTTTGGCCCTGATAAAGACTGAGATGGGCGCACGGCTGGCGCACAGGCGCAGCCGCCATTTGAGGTGGTTTGCATCGCGGGCGGCGGGTATTGCGGCAGCGATTGTCATAGCGGCGGGTGTGTGGACGGGAGTAAATAGAGACGCCGGTCCTGGTGTTATGGTCGCCTCGCTGATACCGACTGCAATCTGGGAGAGCGAAAACATTGTGCTCGATGACCTGCAATTGACATTGCTTAGCGCTGAGGTGGAGCGGATCGAAAGCGAAGTAAGAGATCTGCAGCAGAATGAAAGCCGCAGCAGTGAATCAGCCGTTGATGAGGTTGAGATGGAGCTTCTTGAAATCGAAGGCGAGTTTTGGAAGGGGTAGAAAGAATGGAGCCAGGTCGTGTCGTTCTGTTTGTTGCGATTGTGATGGTATTGACGCTGTCCGTTTCGCCGGGCTTCTCGGCGGAGAAGGACGCAGGGGAAAAGGCCAAAGAGGAGAAGAAAGCCGCCGAGAGCATCTGGACCCAGGAAGAAGACGCCGGCAGAAGGCGATTCGAGCCGACGGAAGAGGAAATTGAGCGGATTATGAAGAGCGTCAAGGAGAGCGACCCCGCAAAGGCGAAAGAATTGGAGGAGCTTCGCAAAACGGACACGCCGAAGTTCTTGAACCAGCTCAGAGAGTACGGCAAAGAGGAGTTCGGCAAGATAATAAGGGAGCGAATAGATGGGTGGAGGGCGCAAAGGGTTGCGGAGTTTCTCGATTGGCTGGGGAGGGAATATGAGCCGGAGGCGAAAGAGCTTGCCGGACTGAAAACAAAAGACCCCAATCTCTATAATAAGAAATATGAGCTTGTGTGGGACAAGTACCGGGCGATTTACGAGGCGTGGCGGAGGAACCCCGAATTAGGCAAGGTTCTCAAGCAGGATTTGGCGCTGCGGAGAAGATGCGACGAGCTGATTGCAAAAATCAAGTCTGAAAAAGACGACAAGAAGAGGGCCGAGCTTGGCAAGCACCTGAACGAGGTGGTCGCCGACAGCTTCGATCTTGTTGTCAGAAGAAGGCAAATCGCCTACGAGGAGCTGCTTCGCAGACTCAAGGAGCTGCAGGACCAGATCAACGAGCAGAAGAACGAAATCAGCCGGTGGAGAAACGAGAAGTTCAAAGAGGAGAACGTCAGGCAGCGCATCAAAGAGCTGACGGAGGGCATCCCCAAATTCAATTGGGATTGACGAATTGACTATCTGCGGACAGAGTCACACTAATCCGTCGATTTGCCATCCTTGTCGATAGGTTTTGTGCAGGTATTTGTTCGCTTCGGGGAGGTTGGTTATCTTGAAGTTGCGGGCGTCCCATTTGAGGGTTTGGCCGGGGAAGTGGATGCCGAGGTTGCCGAGCTGGGCGGTCTCCGTCAATGGGCCGGCGTAATCGAAATTGGCCTCGGCCCTGCCTTTGCCCAGGCATGCATCGACCCACTGCTGATAATGGTCCAGCGACTTGACCTGCGGGCGCTTGTAGCCGTTGAACTTATCAAGCGGGTAAAGCTGCGGGCCGGCCCAGTGCGGCAGGACTATAACGCCCTCCTCGCCGACGATGATAGAGCCTGAGCCGGGGAGTTGATATTCCGGCGGCATCGGCACGAGGTCGCGCGAGGGTCCTTTGCCGCCGTTGTACCAGATGCCCTTGACGGTCTGCCCGGCGGTGTACTTGGTGCTGGGGAACTCGAAATGCGATATCTGCCAGACAGGGAAGGTCTCTTTGTCGGCATCGGACACTTCAGTGCGGACACTGATGCAGTGGCTCAGTTCGAGTGCGGTGAAGACCGGGTCGAAGATGTGGCAGGCGAAATCGCCCATCATGCCGCTTCCGAAATCCCGCCAGCCCCGCCAGAGAAAAGGATGATAAATGTCTTTTTTATAGGGGCGCATTGGAGCCACGCCGATCCATTTATCCCAGTCCAGATTAGCCGGCACGGGGTCTTCGCCGGCGGGCCTGCCTCCGCTCGCAAACGAGGCGGAACCCTGCCACGAGTGCCATTCCTTGACCTTGCCTATCCCACCGTCCTGGATGATCCGCACTGCCATTCGGTAGCTGATGTCCGCGTGAATCTGAATGCCCATCTGTGTCACGACGCCGGCCTTGCGGGCGGCAAGGGTCAATTGGCGGGCCTCATATACGGTATGCGTCAGGGGCTTCTGGCAATAGACGTGCTTGCCCAGCCGGATGGCCGTCATCGCTATCGGAGCGTGCATGTGGTCGGGAGTAGTGACGTTGACCGAGTCGATCTTGTCGGCCTCCTTTTCCAACAGCTCTCGCCAGTCGCGGTACTTGCGGGCGTTTGGCAGCTTCTCGACGGCCTTTGCGAGATTATTCTCATCTACGTCACAGATGGCCACAATGTCCGTTGTGCCGCCGTTGAGGATTGAGTTCAGGTCGCCCCAGCCCATACCGCCGACCCCGATAGAGGCGTGCTGGAGCCTGCCGTTGGCCGAATTGCCGAGCGACAGGCCCGGCATAAAGGTTGTAATGCCGGCGAGGGCGGCGGTTTGCTTTAGGAAGGATCGACGAGTTAGGCTGTTATTGGTTGCTTGATTTGATATTGAGTGCATCAGGTTATGTCTCCTATGTACGAATCCGGATATATGACTTTTGTAACCTCATAAGGACTGCATGGGCTGAAGCCCATCCTACCAATTATTCCCATTGGGCATTCATAACGAGCACCTCTTGGCTGTTAGTTCCTTCATTACACGGGGCTTAGCTGCCGAATATTAGCTTCAGTTCTGACAGGATAACATATTTGTCGTCAGATTTCACGCTATCAATCCGGGCGGGACGGTGAAATTCCCAAGGCGGGTGAGAATCTGTATCTGATGCACCACGGGGCAAATGGGTGCTTTGGCGGGCAGGGATGCGATGTGAGGGTGGTTTTGCCGGCTGGTAATTTAGGTAATCCGGCCGTAGGGCAGTAATCTATACGGCATGAGCTTTTTTTGCGATTTTCTCCCATTTTTTTCTTTCGCGGCGCGGCGAAATCGTGTAAGCTCACAGCAGCTACGAGGATACACCTGGGATTATTGCGCCAGAGCCAAAAGATTGTCGTTCACGACGGGCCCAAAAGCCTAACACGGGGACGGTAAGTAATTATGCTCTGACGAGCAAGAGAGCAAATGCAGGCTGCAATGCGGAAGTGATACGCACGCAGTCTGGCAAAGTGTAGATGGCTTGCGTGACGTTCAATAAGGAATTTATCAAAATAGAGGTGACAGGATGAAGAAAACACTGATTTATATGATTTCGCTGATGTTTTCGATGTCTCTTTGCGGGTGCACCAGTTTCGACGGGTATCCTTCGCGATCCGGGGATGTTGAGGCTGAACTCGACCATCTCGAGAAGTACTTCGACCCAAACATGATTAAGGAGTATGAGGATTCGAACGATCCAAACGAAAAGACGAGCTTGAGGAATAGAATTGTATATGCCCGTATTCGAGCGATTGATCTTCATTTCAACATCTTTCAACAGAAACTCTACCGTGAAGGAGTGAGTTCCGCCATAGGTACCGATTTGACACTGCTTGGACTGGGCGCGGCTGGCTCCGTTGTCTCGAGTTTGGGTACATCTCAGGCCCTGTCCGCCGTATCAGGAGGCGTCACGGGGGCTAAGACATCTTGGGACAAGAACGTGTTTTTCGAGAAAACAATGCCGGCACTTCTCTCGCAGATGATTGCTCTGAGAAAGAAGGTATTAGTCAAGCTTCGAGGAGATATGTTGGATGGAGTTGACGTATACCCGCTGAACGAGGCCTTGATCGGAGTTGAAGACTACTTTTTCGCAGGTACAATCCCCGGTGCGATAAGTGCAATTGTTGAAGAAGCCGGAGCTAACTCAAGGAAGGCAGATGAAGACTTAAAAGTGGTAGTCGTTGAAAAGAGAGCAGGAGAATTTCTTGAAGGCGAACGTCAGAACCGAGTCAAGCAGATTATTATCGACATTGATGGGCTTAGCGACGCTAATGCGATTGCACTAAATAAGAATCCCCCTGTCAAGGATCCCACAATTGATAAAATTGTCAAGCTTAGAGACCCCACGGACAGAAGATTTACGGACGGGGGTGTAGCTCGTTCAATGCTAAAGATGATAGCTGCAGTGGGGAAAAGGAAGGATGAAAACCTTGATGCATGGGAGGCCGCGTTAAAAGTGCCGTAACTAACGAAAGGAGACAGATATGCCTGCAACAGTAACTACCAAAGAACCCTTTTCTTCGAAGGACGTAACTAAGGAAAAGTTAAAGGGGGAAGTCGAAATACGCATCATGGCCGGGGCCATAAGGTGCCGGATAAACGAGACCAAAGATGGATGGCTCGTCTGTTGCGAATGGAACGTCCTCGGGCAGAACGATTGAGCATTCCCTTCATGTAATAGGGGCCCATGCTCCGGATCGTGGCGGTTGGGCCGGTGTACGAAAGCGTCAAGGCGATCTTGTTCTGTGTACAGGCTTTGGGCGGCGAAGTTACCTGGGTCTTTTGAAAATCAGAACGACGTCGCGTGTTTCGCCGTAGAGCTTGTTGGTGTCGAAACCGCAGGCCAGTTCCCAGCCCTCGCTGCCGAGGGCGTTGAGCTTGTCGTTCATGACCTCCGCATCAACCTTACCTCCCGCAAACCAGCCCGTAGCTTTAATCATAACCGTCTTATATTCCCATTGCACATTCATAACACACCTTCCATCTGGGAATTCGCATCTACGTGCCCGGTTTAGCTGTCCCGACAAATCGGGACTTAACTTCATTTCCAATAGAATACCATACCTGCCCTGAGAATTCCATCTATCATTTGTGATATCTATTCGGTGGAGAACGGGTATTCGATTTGGGCGCAGGTTTTTGCCGTGTGTGATTCGCCGGTTGTTGCAGCGAGTGGAGCATTTTTTGCTTGCGAGCCTCCGGGAACGATGTAAAATCAGGCTGACAAGATAAGGGAAGACACCCGGGACTTTGCATCAGAACCGAACTGTAGTCGTTCAGTAAGGAGGCGAAGAATGCGTTCAACAGCAACAATCATCAGCGTTATAGGCCTGCTATCAATATGCGGTTGCCGAACCGCCGAAAACACGAGACATTCGGAGGGAATCGCCGCATTTAAGAACGACCCTCGCGTTATCGGGCGCTGGATAAGCATCGATTTCGTTACGAATATCGATGATTTCAAGCCGGGACTCAAGAGCTTCAAGGGGGACCTCTATCTAAAAGAGTTTGTATTTCAGCCAAATGGCAAAACGCACAAGGCGTTCTGGACATGGACGAAAGGGCGAGTTTACCACAGTGGAGACAATACAACAGCCCTGTACATCATCAAGAAAATTGGAGGCGAAGATTACCTGTTCCTCGAATGGATGAGCGGGGATGTGACGATTCGCGGGATGAAACCCAAGTATTACGTTCTGAGGAGAGAGAAACAGACTGTGGTGCGACAAGTCGCTCCAGCAGACGGGGTGGAGGGCCTCTGATCCGGGCGGGTATCTCATCACGAAACGGAGATACGTTATGAGTAAAGTGTGTTCTGATTCGCAAGGCGGTAGCAAGGGCGGAGAACAAGCCGCGCCGGGGAGTGGCTGCCCCATCGTGGGGATAGTGCTTGGTCTTGGCGGTGCTGTGGTCGGCGCATTTCTGGGTTATTTGCTGTTCGTGGCGATTGCGGGGCAGGGGTTCTATGCGATTGTCCTGCCGGGCGCGCTCGCCGGGGTCGGCTGCGGGGCGCTTTCGGGGCGAAAATCGACCGGTCTGGGGACTGTATGCGCTATTTTAGGGTTGGCGGCGGGGATATTTGCCGAGTGGCGCTTCGCGCCTTTCATCGTCGATAAGAGCCTTTTCTACTTTCTGAGGCACATCCACGAACTGACCCGCTTCACGCAGGTCCTGATCCTGCTCGGCGCTGTTTTTGCGTTCTGGTTCGGCCGAGGCAGAAAAACCGGCGCATGGGTAAGAGCACAGAAACCCCCGCCGTACAAATGAGCCTCTGAACCAATGGCCTTTGGCGTGTGAGTTTGGCGGGTGGCGACAAGCAGTAGTTATCAGATACGGAGGCCTGAGCATGCCTGACAAGGATGACACGATACAGATTTTACTGAAGGAACGCAAGATGATGCGTACCGAGAACAAACTGATTGAAGGACGCCTCCACAGAGTGATTCTCTTGTTCCTTAGTGCGATAGGAGGCTTCTTAACCCTTCATATGAAGGGTGACCCGACTGTACCGAACGTGCGGGTGACTTGGGTTCTATTCGCTCTGACACAGGCGGCCTTTTTCTTGTTCATTCTTGCGGTGTCTTATTGGGCCTGCCTAACTGTGTATATCGGGTACATCAAGGCCCTGGAGAAGAAAATAAATCTACTCTCCAATGAGCCTCTTGTGATCTGGGAAATGAAGTTGGCACACCGGTTCACAGCAACGTGGCGAGGTGCCTTTTTCTGGGCTTGGACCATCCTGGACGTGAGCTTTGTCCTGATACTTCTTGGACTGATGGTGTTCTTTCTGTTCTTCCACTGGAATCCCGCCATATGCTTGTTCTTCGCTCTTGAGGCAATTGTCTCGATAGGCTTATTCATTTGGGCAATGCTTGGAATGAAGATTTCAGAAAGGTATGCGCTGAAGGAGATGGGCATACCTATACTGCCCCCGTGAAAGTCGTCATACAGGTCTTCGTTTCCACTTGTGGTCTTGCATTCTGGATTCCGGTTCCCTGACGCACCTGGGGCCAAATTTCGCGGCAATGACATAAGGCGAGCAGAGTGATATCTGATTCTGAGTCCGGATGCTTCGTCCCCAGGGGACTCAGCATGACAATGTGCGTAGGTCTTGCTATAAGTGACAACTCAGCCATCCCCAAGCCCTTTAGGCTTGAGGATGGCACGCGGGCAATCATGCGGCTAAGGAGGTTGACTTGAGGGTCGGTAGGGACTACAATCGCTATCTCCGGCGTCGAGTGTGCAGCGTCCGGCTCCGGCAGGACGAATCCGTGGTTTGTCCAGCAGTTGAGAATTCGCACTAACCGCTTTTGCGGGCATAAGTCTGCGGGAGCGACAGAACGGAATATAGTGTTCTGGAGCAGTCTAACTGACGAATGTCATTGCGAGCGAAGCGAAGCAATCTCTATCGCTCGAAGGTCAGAGATTGCCACGGCCTTTCAGGCCTCGCAATGACAATGCGCCGGTCACGAATCACAGAGCACGTGGCAACAATAAGCACTAACGAGCAACAAGGTCGCAGAATGGCACGGATAAATGAGAACTTTTTGAAGTTACAGGCGGGGTATTTGTTTCCTGAGATTGGGCGGAGGAAACGGGCGTTCCAGAAAGCCAATCCCGATGCCAGGATAATCAGTATGGGGATTGGGGATGTTACTGAGCCGTTGGTGCCGGCGGTTGTCGAGGCGATGAAAAAAGCGGCGGACGAGATGGGCCGGGCCGAGACCTTCCACGGCTACGACGACGGCGGCATCGGCTACGAGTTTCTCCGCGAGGCGATACGAAAGAACGACTTCGCCTCTCGCGGCGTGGAAGTCGAATTGGATGAGATATTCATCAGCGACGGGGCCAAGTGCGATACCGGCAATATCCAGGAGGTATTCGGCTTGGATAACATCGTTGCCGTGACGGACCCGGTGTATCCGGTCTATGTCGATACGAACGTTATGGCCGGTCGTACGGGCGGACCGGCGGGGCAAGGCATGTACGATGGGATAGTATATATGCCGTGCACCGAGGCCAATGGTTTTGTGGCGGAGCCGCCGAAGCAGAAGGTCGATATCATTTACCTTTGCTTCCCGAATAATCCCACCGGGGCGGTGGCGACGAAGGAGCAGTTGGCCGGGTGGGTCGAGTATGCCAGAAAAAACAAGGCGATAATCCTCTTCGACGCTGCTTATGAGGCATATATCAGCGACGCGAATATACCGCATTCGATTTATGAGATTGACGACGCCAAAGACGTCGCCATCGAATTCCGCAGCTTCTCGAAGACGGCGGGATTTACCGGCGTTCGCTGCGCGTTCACAGTCATACCAAAGCAATTGAGGGCCTATACCAAGGCCGGAAAGGCGGTCGATGTCAACCCGGTCTGGGGCCGGCGGCACTGCACGAAGTTCAACGGCGTCTCGTACGTCACGCAGGCGGGCGCAGCGGCGGTCTATAGCCCGCAAGGCAAAAAACAGGTCCGCCGGATTATCGAAATCTATATGGCCAACGCCAAGCTCATCCGCGAGACGCTCGCCAAGCTCGGCTACACAATCTATGGCGGCGTCAACGCACCGTATCTCTGGCTCAAAACGCCCGACGAGACAGGCTCGTGGGAGTTCTTCGACCTGCTGCTGAACAAGGCCCACGTCGTCTGCACGCCCGGGGCCGGATTCGGCGCGGCCGGCGAAGGATTTGTCCGCCTGACGGCGTTTGGCCGGCCCGACAGCGTCAAGGATGCACTGGAGCGCTTCGCAAAGATCTAATGGGCCGATTCATTCGCAAACTTGCCTTGCTCCTCACCGCTGCCGTGCTCGCGATAGCCCTGCCGGCGGTTGCTGCCCAGAACGCGCGTGAGGAACGGCCCGCTTTCGAATTGCCCGCGGAATGGCTGGCGGCCTGGTCCGACCCGCCCGCGGAGCTGCGTCCCTTGCAGATAGTCCACGGCGTGCCGCCCGCCCAGGCCACGCCCGAAGCAATGACGAAGCTCAAGGAGCTTGGCCTGGGCGGCATCGTCTGCAACGTCAGCTTCAGTGAATACATGCGGTCCGAGACGCACTGGCAGACGCTAATCAAGGCGGTGGAGGCCTGCCGGGATACGGGGCTGGTCGTATGGATATACGACGAGGACGGGTATCCGAGCGGGGCGGCGGGAGGGCTGGTGCTGCAGCAGAATCCGAAATTCGAGGCGCTCGCCCTCGCCTACGATAGCTCGCTGCCGGAGCCTTTCGCCCTGCGTGCATCCTACGAGCATACGCACGCGAGCAACAACTTTTACGCGGCCCGGCGTTTTACGAACCTGCTCGACCGCGAAGCCGTCGAGAGCTTTATCAAGATAACGCACGAGGCGTACTGGGCACGGCTCAAAGACCACTTCGGCGGAACGATTCAAGCCTTCTTCACCGATGAGCCTTCCCTGATGGCCGTGAACATAGGCCAGCTCCCCGAAGAGGTCAGAAAAACCGTCCGCGTCGGCGATCCGCTCGATGAGAGTCTCAAGCCGCTGCCGTCGGCGCCCTGGGTGGCGGACCTGCCGCAAAGGTATCGCCAGCGGTACGGCGAGGACATCCTGACCGTGCGAAAAAGTCTCTTCGAGGGTGACGGCGAGGCCGACCGCCAAGTCCGCCGGCAATTCTGGGCGCTGGTGACGGACCTGCTCGCGGAGCGCTATTACGGGCAAATCCGCCGGTGGACCGGCTCACGCAAGGTCGCCTCGTCCGGACACATCTTATGGGAGGAGCAGCCGCTGCACGGCGTCCCGCTGGAAGGCAACCCGCTCAAGATGCTTATGCAGATGGACATCCCCGGCTTGGATATGCTCACGTCAAATCCGGAGGCGGTAATCTACAGCGGCTGGCTCACTGCAAGCCTGCCGGCGTCGGCGGCCATTTTCAACGGCGGACGCCGGGTTATGACTGAGGTGAGCGATTTTTCCGAGACTATGGCGAAAAAGGGG
The DNA here is from genome assembly GCA_964354365.1 of uncultured Pirellulales bacterium. Taxonomy (GTDB): domain Bacteria; phylum Planctomycetota; class Phycisphaerae; order Sedimentisphaerales; family Anaerobacaceae; genus CAYGZM01. The sequence continues at coordinate 9,052 of CAYGZM010000020.1, read as the reverse complement.
CCGGCCCCCTTGGCCGATATGTGCGCGAGCGCCGCGTGGCAGGCGGCGCTCGGCGTCACTGAGTTCACGCTCTATTACAGCCACGCTGCCCGCCCGCCGAGAGAGTACCGCGCTTATTGCGATTTCGTCGGTCGGCTCAATTCATTGCTGCGCGACGCCCGGCCGGTGCCGCGGGTCCTGCTCTACTACCCGATCTATGACGTCTGGGGCGAGTACAGACCTGTCGCGGAACCGCTGACGCTCAACTCGCAGAACGATAGAATGAAGACGGTCGTCAATTCGTTTATGTCGCTCGGCGAGCATACAACCCGCAGACAGGTTTCCTTTGCGCTGATTGACCACGAACTGCTCGCAGCGGCCGAGGTGCGTGAGGGGCGTATCGTTGTCAACGGGCTGGCTTTTGACGCCCTGGTTCTGCCCGCTGGCGTTGAGATGCCTAAATCGGCAGCCGAGAAAATGAATCTCTTCAAAGCATCCGGCGGGAAGGTCCTTGCGGACGGCGCGGACGGCAATGCTCAGATGGATGCATTGGCTGCGCTGTACGGCAGCGGCGCATTGGGCAGCCCCAACAACCGGATTGTAGTCGGGCGATTCGTTCGGGACGGGAAAGATATATTGCTTATTGTCAACGTGGCGGCGGAGGAATATAACGGCGCCGTCACGGCGCAAAACGCCTCCGCGTGGCTGGCCGCCGACCCCGTCTCCGGGCGGATTGGGCCGGCTGCGACAGACGGCAACGGAAATATCGTCCTTTCGATGCCGCCGCGGACCGCCCTGTTGCTTGTTGGGCCGGGCCGTATGGGCAAACGCGCGAATTGAGCCGGGCAATGGATAGACAGACTACCGCATACATCGGGCTTGGCAGCAATTTGGGGGATCGCCAGCGGTACATCGACAGCGGCGTCAAGATGCTGGCCGGGGCGCCGGAGCTTCGCCTGCTGCACGTGAGCGATGTGATTGAGACCCCCCCGCTGTCGCAGGACGACCAGCCGAACTATCTTAATGCCGTGGCCGAAGTCCAAACGCAGTTGAATGCGCAGGGGCTGCTCAAAACCTTAGGTGAGATCGAGATACTCCTTGGGCGCAGACGGAAAGAAAAATGGGGGCCGAGGACTATCGACCTGGACCTGCTGTTTTTCGGCGATGAGATTCTAAACGAGCCGAACCTGATTGTCCCGCACCCGCGGATGCACCTGCGGTCGTTTGTGCTAAAAGGTCTGGCGCAGCTCAATGCAGGTCTGCGGCACCCGGTTCTGGGCGCAGCAGTTGCGGAATTGGCCGAGCGATTGAACGGGCGGGATTTTGCGCTCGACCCGCAGCGCCCGCAGCTGGTCTGCGTCTCTGGGATAATCGGCGTGGGGAAAACCACCCTGGCCGAAAAATTAGCCAAGGAGCTTGGGTGCAGAATTCTGAGGGAGCCATACGATACGAATCCCTATATGCCGCTGGTGTATGCAGGCCGAAAGGAGCTGGCGCTCGACTCGCAGTTGTACTTCTTGGACGGGAGAATAAAGCAGTTGGACAAAAGCGCGTTGGCGCCCGGGCGGATTGTCGTGAGCGATTACGTCTTCGACAAGGAGCTTATCTACGCCCACCGGCTGTTGAATACTGAGCAATTGGCGCTGTATGAGGATATTCACGCCTCAATGGCGGGCAAGGCGGCCAGGCCCGTCTTGGTCATATACCTGCGAGATACGGTCGGGACGTGCCTTGATCGGATTCACCGCCGAAATCGACCTTACGAGCAGCGGATAGACAACGCTTTTCTTGAGGCCCTGAACGGGGACTACGAGCGATTGTTCGCAAACTGGACAAGCTGCCCGGTCATTCGCCTCAATTCCTCAGAGCTGGATTACTCGCAGGGATCCACTGTGCAGAAGCTGTCGAACCAGGTAAAATACTATACTGCAATGCAGGGCGCGGGTGTTGTGGCAAAGAGCCTTGCATAACGCCTTTGTCCCGGCCCCGGCCGCTTTGTCTAAGCAATGCGCAATACGAGATTATGGAAGTCGCTCGGACAGTTGAAGTCGCGCTCCTGTCATTCCTGCGCAAGCAGGAATCCACTTGCTGTCGGCTGTAGGCTGTCCGCTAACAGGCGTTATTATGAAGCTCGCAAAAACGATAGAATCCGTTAGAACTCTCGTCAAGGCCGCCAAGACCGAGGGCAAGCGGGTCGGCCTTGTCCCTACGATGGGCGCGCTGCACATCGGGCACGTATCGCTGATGGCGGCGGCGGCGAAAGAGTGCGGATTCGTTGTTGTCAGCATCTTCGTCAATCCTACGCAGTTCGGCCCCGGCGAAGATTTTGAAAAGTACCCCCGCCCTATCGAAAAGGACCTGGAGATTTGTGAGAAGGCGGGCGTCGATGTCGTCTTCAATCCCTCGCCCGACGTAATGTATGGTGCCGAGAGCCTGACCTGGGTAACGGTGGACAAGCTTACCGAGCCTTTGTGCGGGCGATTCCGCCCCGGCCATTTCCGCGGCGTCACGACCGTCTGCGCGAAGCTTTTCAATATCGTCCTGCCGGACGTCGCCTATTTCGGCCAAAAAGACGCACAGCAGGCAATCGTCATAAAGCGCATGGTCACGGACCTGAATATGCCCCTTGAAATAGTCGTCTGCCCGACGGTCCGCGAGAAGGACGGCTTGGCCATCAGCAGCAGGAACAAGTATCTAAGCGAACAGGAAAGAAAAGAGGCGGCCAAAATCTACAAATCGCTCCAAAAGTGCAAAAAAATGGTCGAGGCCGGCGTTACGGACTCAAGCCAGATAATTGCCCAAATGCGCTCCATACTCCAACAGATCAAGGACGGCAAAATCGAATACATCAGCATCGTCGATGCCGAGACCCTCGAAAACGTGGATAAGATAGCCGGCAGAGTCCTCGCCGCCGTCGCCATAAAACTTGGCCCCGCCCGCCTCATCGATAATATCCTGATGGACGTGACGGGATAATGATGTAGAATAATGGGAAAAGAGATCATTCAAGTGGCTAAGATCGGGTTTAAGGATCGTTTGTCTTAAGGGTGTGCCGATGAACCAGGGAGTGCTGTTCCCGGTCGAGAAAGCAAGAATACGCCAGGCAGAATTGCACAGCCCCAAAGGATACCGCGGGTTTGCTGCCTTTCACAAGTATTGGGGGAAAAAACCTGTTGAGTGTTTGGGGTACCTTGTTGAGACTCTAACACACACGGGGGAGATTGTCCTCGACCCGTTTTGTGGATGCGGGCTACTTGCCAAAGAAACAGTCGAGAGAAATCGGAGGTTCGTTGGGATTGATATTAACCCGGTCGCAATAGAACTGTCACGGCTCATTGTCGCCCCCCCACCCGCCCAGGAAATAGTAGAAGCATTAAGAGAAATGGAAGTGTGCGTCAAACCTAAGATAGATGATAGCTATCGTCTGTCAAACGGGGGAATCGCTACACACTACCTATGGGAAGGTGAGAATATCAAGTCGGTCTGGCAAATAGGGATAGCTCGTCATCGCAAGCAGGAGTCTGAACCAACGCTTCATGATAACGGCTTACGTGAGAAATACGTCCAATATAGAAGCAGGCACATTCGCAAGTTAAGGTTCTTTACCAATTCCAGAATAAACGCTTCGCCTGAGATGACCATTCACGACCTTTTTACAGGTCGAGCCCTTCGGAATATTGACTTGATTATAGACTATATTATGAGTCAGCCGGAACGCGTGCGAAAAGCACTTCTATTGACCCTGACCGCTGCTTCCGGGCAAATGTCAAAGATGGTCTTCGCGGTTTCGAGACGAGGTAAGAACGGTGGAAAGGGCAAACCAGGTATCACTGTTGGCAGCTGGGTCATCGGCTATTGGCGGCCAAAAACTCATTTTGAGATCAACGTCTGGAACTGCTTCTACATTCGGGCGAGAAAGCTGATAAGGACGCTTCAAGAAGAAGGCGGCCTCTGTGAAAGCGTTCATCCCTCCTCCAATTGGTCCGATGTAATTCGAGGAGAAGCTCCTGTAGCTCTTATCAATGATGACGCTCGCACCGTACTCGAGGATTTTCCGCCAGCGTCAGTTTCTCTTATTCTGTCCGACCCTCCACATAGTGATCGTATGCCCTATCTGGAGTTAAGTGAGCTGTGGAATGCAATCCTTTGCATGGAACCGTCTTTCGAGCGGGAGATTGTCGTCTCGAACGCTCGTGAAAGAAACAAGGGCAAACACGCATATAACATCGAAATGCAGGAGTTCTTCTCGTGTGCTCAGAAGGTGTTATGCGACGGGGGTATAATAGCTCTTATGTTCAATGCGCATGATTCGGAGAGCTGGGCGTATCTCAGGACAATCGAAGATGAATTTGATGCATTGAAATTCAGGGGCTGTTTTCCGATGGCATACTCGGCTAGGTCCGTGGTACAAGACAATCGGAAAGGTGCGATGAAATATGACTATGTTTTAATTTTCGAGAAGACTTCCGGCGCCACAAGTGACGCAGACCGATGGAGAGAACTTGCCAATTTGGACGGCTGGACTGTCTCGTTACCAGAAAAGGGTCAGGAGAATGCCATACGACTTTGATGAAGCTTCGAGTGCTTTCAAGAACGAGAGAATACGGGAGTTGTCGCAATATCCACTGGGGCTCCGCTTCTTGAAGCTCCGGTCGTTGTCGCGGACAGAGTACATGGAGAGATTGGCAGCGGAATGTGGACTGGACCACGGCGGTGTTGGAAGGGATGAGCTACTGCGTTTTCTGTACGAGTCCCGAATCACAATTCAGGAGATAGAACGTACGATTAGGTCGATTTATGCCGAGGAAAGATTAGAAAGACGCGAAGGAGAAGATGAATTGGTGAGTGAGCTCTACCGAATCACAGTTTTTGATTGGGGAGGCCTTCACCAGAATAGCCTGGAGAGAACAATAGTTGATAACTACGTGAAGAAAATAAGATCCTTTAATAAGCTTTGCGATTGTATTGAAAACGAACTCCATCACAGTATGAAATCTTATGTATTGTGTTCTTGGTACAACCATTGGACTTCGAGAATCATCGAAGACGTGTTCCGGGACCATCCTGCCATACTTCCAGCAGTCGGCTTGGTTAAGAAAATCGACTTCTTCTTGAAAGACGTGCCGTTCGACCTGAAGGTCACCTACATGCCTGAGGGTTTTATAGCGTCAAAGCGTCGCGCAGAAGGGTTGCCGTCCGAACTGACCTTGTTGAAACGTTTCTGCAGGGAGAACTCGATCCATTTTGAGAGAGGTATGCCTGAAGCCAGGCTGAGAGAAGACCTTTGGGCAAAGGTTGGCGACCATCCTTTAGAGGAAGCATCGAATCTCATAGCGGAACTGAGCAGCAAGAGAATCGAGTATTTGGAATCCGCCATCAACAGCCCAGTTGACCTGATACAATGGCTCTATGAGAACCAGGGTGTTCGCAGGTTTGACGCATCGAACAGACTATTCTTGGTTCTTGTTGACCGGGACAACTTCTTCGATTCCTGGAAACTAAAGCGAGCGAAATCTCTGCTTGTGGACAGAATTCATGCACACCTTGATAGCGCGGGCGATTATCCTGGACACGATGTGTCTTTTTCCTGGGAGGACAACACATATAGAGTTACGTCTGACATCATTTTTGTGACCCACTCACGACCTTGATACGGTGGATTTCACGCAATAAATATATATGACTCACTATCAGCGCCTATTCCGAGCATCATTGATCTATGTGGTAAGAGAGGCTTTAGCGACAACATGTTATTCAAGGGGTCTATTGGGGTAGCATCGAAACTGAATTCAGAATAGCAAACGACGGTGTTTTTGTGTAAGGAGGCAAAAATGAAAAAGGCAATTGCAATTTGTGCGGCGGTTTTGGCGGTGTGTGTTGTTGTGGGGGTATTAACTGCGGCGGACACCGGTGGTAAGGTCAAGGTCCTGTTTCTGCAGGGCGGAGGTGTGCACGATTGGAAAGGCAATTCGCCGATCCTCACGGCTATCCTCGAGAAAACCGGCGACTTCGAGGTAACTTATACCGAGAGTTTGGACGACCTCAAAGAACGCATCAAGCAGTTCGACATCGTCATTCAATATACCACCGGAATGGAGCTGACGCCGGAGCAGGAAAAAGGATACTGCGACTTCGTCGCCAACGGCGGCGGATACCTCGGCATCCACGGCGCCACCGACTCGTTCAAGAACGCCGACCGCTACTGGGAAATGGTCGGAGGGCGATTCGCAGGGCACGGCGGCGGAAAGTTCACGGTGCATATCTACGACAAGGAGCACCCGATCACCAGGGGCCTCGAAGACTTCGAGGTTGAGGATGAGACCTACTCGCACAGCTACCACAAAAATGCGATAATGCGGTGCCTGACCCGGATGAACCGCGGCGACGAACGCCAGTCGATGTGCTGGATTTCGCACTACGGCAAGGGCAGGATGTTCTACACCGGCAACGGCCACGGCAAAGAGGCCTGGACCAACCCGGCCTTCCAGCGCCTCGTCGTTCGCGGCGCATACTGGGCCGCCGGCAGAAAAGTAAAGGACCCGCCGCTTGAAAAGTGAGCCGGCCCCATGTTAGACTTAACGCGATTCGCTGTGATGCTCGGTACGCCGCAGGCAGAACTCATTAAGACTTCAGATTAAGGAGACTCTAAAATGAAAAGGTCAAATTTGGTTTGTATGCTGATTGTTGCAGGTCTGATGGTGGCTGGCCTTTGGAGCAGGCCGGCGTACTGCGCCGAGCGAGGGTTTGTCAGTCTCTTCAACGGCAAGGACCTTACCGGCTGGGACGGCGACCCCCGCTTGTGGTCCGTCAAAGACGGCGTAATCCACGGCGAAACCACACAAGAGAATCCCGCCAACGGCAACACCTTCTGTGTCTGGCGGGACGGCAAGGTGAAGAACTTCATCCTCAGGATCAAATTCCGGATCGAGGGCGGCAACTCAGGCATCCAGTACCGCAGCAAGGAGGTCGAGAAGTGGCGGATCGCCGGCTACCAGGCCGAGGTCGTAAATAATCCCGGCTCGGTCGGCTTCCTCTATCACGAGCGCGGACGCGGCGGCCTTGTGAACGTCGGCGACTTCATAATCATCGACGAACAGGGCAACAAGAGCACCGTCGGCAAGGTCGCCGACGTCGAGGCCCTCAAGACCGCCGGCTACTACAAGGACAAGGACTGGAACGAATATACCATCATCGCGCGCGGCAATCACATCCTCCAGTACCTCAACGGCCTCCCAATGATAGAGCTGATTGACAACGACCGCGTCACCGACCCCAACAACCCGCAGGACACCAAAGGCGCCGCCCTCGAAGGCCTGCTCGCCCTGCAGATTCACGCCGGGCCGCCGATGGTCGTCGAGTTCAAGGATATCCGCATCAGGCGCCTCCCGGAGAATTACGACAAGGCCGTGCGCCTCTTTAACGGCAAGGACCTGACCGGCTGGACCTTCTCCAGCGACGCCCTCAAAGAAACCTTCGGCGTCAAGGACGGCGTAATAACCGACACCGGCAGCCCCGCAGGATACCTCCGCACCGAGAAGGACTACGCCAACTACGTCGTCCGCCTCCAGATGCGGCATATCCAGCCCGGCAACAGCGGACTCCTGCTCCGCGCCGTCGGCCCCGACAAGGTCTGGCCCAAATGCATCGAGGCCCAGGGTATGTCCGACAGCATGGGCGATATCTGGAACATCGACCAGTTCCCTATGAAGGTTGACCCCGCCCGCACCAGAGGCCGACACACCGTCAAGATGAATCCCTCGAACGAAAAGCCTATCGGCCAGTGGAACGATTACGAGGTCTATCTCAACGGCGGCAGCCTGCGCATCTATGTCAATCGCCTGATTCAGAACTTAGCAACCGAGGTCGAGGAAGTCCCCGGCAAGATTTGCCTCCAGTCCGAAGGCTCGCCAAAGGAATTCCGCAATATCGTCCTGATCCCAATCACCCGTTGAGGACTGAGTGTCATTGCGAGGAGCGAAGCGACGAAGCAATCTTAATTGCCCGTCTTGCCCAATAGTCAATTATCAATATCGAAGATGGTAGCCCAGCGGACATTCGCCTGCGGTGAATCCGCCGTGCTGAAAGCCCGCCTCTGGTGGGGCGGAATTATTCTTCGCTCACTCTCCACTTCGCCGCAAACTCCGCGAAGTCGGCCAGATTGACTGTCCCGTCGGGGACAGTGTCCTCTTCGATTCCACCTGCCGGGCCTGTCCACAGCCACCGTCCGCTCAACCCCGCCAAATCTACAAAATCGCTCTGCCCTTCAACCATCGAGTCGCTATAGATACTCGCCGACCTCGAAGATTCGACGCCGGCAACCGTCAACTCCATCTGCTGGCCGGTAATGACCTTCTCGCATCTTACCTTCCAGACTATCTTATCGGGATCGATGGCCTCGGAGCGGTCAACCTGAAACGTGCAGGTATCGATACTGGTCGTTGATTCTCCTGGCCCAATCACAATATCACCAAATGCTACACTCGGCTCGATTATGACCATATTCTCTGACGCCTTAGCCATCGTAAGCTCCACATTTGCAAGTGCAAACTCCCAGACATTTTTAACCACCACCCTGCAATCGTATTCGAACACAGTTCGACTAATTCGGCTCCCCATACGCACGATTGGCTCAAGCTCCCTCGGCACCGCCACTAACGCAACCTCAAGCGGCTCAAACTCTTTTATAAGATATACATCGCCCCCTGCACCGAAGGAATCGGTATAACCTGCGATTATGTATCCGCCGTCTGTGGTCTGCTGAACCGAAAAGCCCCTGTCCCAATTGCTTCCGCCGAAGGTCTTTTGCCACTGGCTGTTTCCAGATGAGTCGGTCTTCATAAGAAATACATCTTCGTAACTCGCACTAGAGGACCAGGTTACGCCTGCGATTATGTATCCCCCGTCTGTGGTCTGCTGAACCGAATAGCCATATTCAGCGCCGCTTCCGCCGAAGGTCTTTTGCCACTGGCTGTTTCCAGATGAGTCGGTCTTTATAAGAACTACATCTTCGTAACTCGCACTAGACCTTATACAAGCGTGACTTTTTTGATTTTGTCACAGTTGGATTCATGAA
>CAYGZM010000019.1:0-39152 GCA_964354365.1 uncultured Pirellulales bacterium | reverse complement strand
GTGGCACGGGCTTCCAGCCCGTGTTCGTGCCTTTTCTCCACACCAACACCTGCCGACAAGGCGTTCCGATTTAGCGCGCGGACCTGCGCCTCCCGTCATTCCGACCCAGAGAAGCGCGCGGACCTGCGCCTGCCGTCATTCCGACCGAGCGCAGCGAGCGGAGGAATCTGTTCAAACTCGTCGTTGCGAGTCGGTAGGATGGGCTTCAGCCCATACGGCCCGCTGCGGAAAAACCGAACCCAACAAGCCGCGACCGTGAGGGAGCCGGTAACCCATGAATTTGCACGAATTGACACTGCGTCCAAATCTGAGATCTGGAATATGCAATCTGAAATCCACTACCCCCAAATCGCCTGCACCGCAGGCGACCAACAACCCAATCTGAAATCTTAAATATGAAATCTGAAATCCACTACTCCCACCCCCGATTAGCCCCGGGACCCGTGCCGGGGGTCCTATGTGGCACGGGCTTCCAGACCGTGTTCGTGGCATGGGCATTTCTGCCCATGTTCGCCGTCCCAACGGCGACTCGTGCCTTTTCTCCACACCAACACCTGCCGCCAAGGCGTTCCGATTCAGCGCGCGGACCTGCGCCCGCCGTCATTCCGACCCAGAGAAGCGCGCGGACCTGCGCCTGCCGTCATTCCGACCGAGCGCAGCGAGCGGAGGAATCTGTTCAAACTCGTCGTTGCGAGGAAGCCCGCCCTGAACCATGTCCCGAGCAACGTCGAGGGAGCAGTCGAATGGCCGGCAATCTCCCTTCATCATTCGACATTCTGTCTTCTGTATTCTGTATTCTGTATTCCGTCTTCTGTCTTCTGACTTCTCACTTCTCACTCCCCCTCCCCGCCCCCGCGATCCCACCCCCGTCATGCCGAGCGAAGCCTGTCCAGAGCTTGCCCGCCGGTCCTTGGGCGGGCCTGTCGAAGGGCCGAGGCGCCTATTTCAAAAACGCCCCTCCCGCATCCTCAATTCGCTATTCAACGCTCCAAATAACCGGGAGTTTATAAACAAGAGGAACGAGGAACGCTGCATAAGACTGTCCCACTTGATTTGTCCTGTTGGCCGAAACTCATGGTCCAAATATCGGCACATGCACTGCCTGGTTGACACGGAGCCAATCCGTCATGTTCTGGATGAGTTCGACGAAGGGCATCGCGTCATAGTCCAGACTCCTTTGTGGGCAGGCTCGGCGCATGCCTGACTGGAACACCCTGAATCGCTGGTCGATTTCTGCTGCGGGTGGAATGCTCACCCGCCGTGAAGCTGTGACTAACCAATTGCGAATCGCTATAATCAGTTTCTTCTTACTGTTCTGATGTGGAGTGATATCGATACCGGCGATGTCTGAGATAAACTTCTGATATCGATATTTCTCCTTTTCCAGGACGAGGCACTCTTTTCGTTTCTGTTGCGATCCTCCGAAGTGCTTCGCGCTATAGAAGACACCAAGCTCAAATGGCATATTGAACCGTGGAAGATGTGACTGAGCGTCGAGTTCAATGCGCGACAGGTCGTGTATTCCGTAACGACAGTCTCGGATGATTCCCACAATTGCATCCAAGCGGAACTGTGTGGCGTTGTCGACTTCCTTGGAACAACGGGGAATAAAACCCGCGTCGAGGATAGTGAATATACACGCACGAAACATGTTCCCATACTGGGCGTCAAACGGACAGTTTATGAAGACTTGATCGTTGTAATTGCTATTTGGCATCGCGCTCGAATACCCGACGTACTTGCTCTGCATTTTTCTGTTCTTCGAGAAACGCCTTGGTGGGCTGACTCGCTTCCTGTATACGCTTCAGCGCGGCTAGGTAGGCTTTGGTGGGCTGACTCGCTTGCTCTATACGCTTCAACTCCGCTAGGTAGGCTTTGGTGGGCTGACTCGCTTGCTCTATTATACGCTTCAACTCGGCTAGGTAGGCTCTGCTGGTCTGACTCGCTTCCTCTATACGCTTCAACTCGGCTAGGTAGGCTTTGCTGGGCGCACTCGCTTCCTGTATACGCTTCAGCGCATCCTCGTAGGCTTCTCTGCTGGGCGCACTCGCTTCCTGTATACGCTTCAGCGCGTCTTGATAGGCTTTGCTGGGCTGACTCGCTTCCTGTATACGCTTCAACTCGCTTAGGTAGGCTTTGCTGGGCTGAGCCGCCTTCTGCAGTCTCTCAAGTACTCGGAGGTACGCCTCCCTTTCGACCAAGCTAGGGCTAGTCTGATCAAGACTTGGATGCTGCTTTATTTTTCTCTTTGCCATCGTGAGCCAGTTTCGCCTATTTTCTCTTCACTGTCCTGCCCAACTTCTGTTTATATGCTTTCCAGATATACCCGCTTTTGGGTCTTGCTTCCAGATAACACACCGCTTGTCACGCCCGTCGAACCACTCTTCCAGCCTGGCAATCACCGACAAACAGAACACCAATCAAGACACTCATCCCGACAGCGTCGGGATTCCGCAATTTTGCACTTTGCATTTTACACTTTGCATTCTCAAACCGGCCCTCGGTCAGTTTGAGTAATAGAATATCAAAACTGTCTCGAAAACTCAACATTTCCAACTTCATTTTCAAAATATTTCAGCCACAATAATAGCAAAAAAACGAATCTGGCCGCTTATCCCAACCAACGCCTCAATTAAAACGCCCATCCCGACAGAGGCGGGATTCCGCAATTTTGCATTTTGACCTTTGATTTTTGCATTCTCAGACTGACCGTCGGTCAGTTTGAGCAATTCACTCCCCTGCCCCTTTTCCTCAAGAAGCCTTTTTTCCGCCAAATACGCGATACGCAATACGAGATATCGCCCCTTCGCCCGCCAAACAACCCCGCCGTCGGCCTCACCTCCGCATTCTCCCATCTACTCATCCACCCATCTACTCTTCAAGAATTCACTTGACACCCAACCTCCAATCGTGTATAATATACATCTAACAAATAGAGGATTCTTGATATGGAGAACAAAGCTACAACTAAGACGCCCATCCCGCCTCATCGCGAATCCCTCTTCTGGATTCTGTCTCCCGCCTTCTGTCTTCTACCTAAACCGCCCATCCCGACGAGGTCGGCCTTCCGCAATTTTGCATTTTGCATTTTGATTTTTGCACTCCCAAACCCCCTATCACTCCGTTCCTTTGTGCCTCAGTGGCTTTGTGGCGGCCAGTCAATTATGCAAAACAAACCCAATTCTCGCAACGCCAAAACCAACGCAACTTCCTGTACACCCTGTCATTCCGACCGAAGCCCCTTATGGGCGAAGCGGAGGAATCTATTTCAACACGGTTACCACCTCCGAAACCGCATATTTAGCCCAATTTGCCAAGAAATCACGGCCTGTATTATGCAAAACAAACCCAATTTCAAAATGGGTAATATAAACATAAGTACAGCAAGAACAAAGGCTTATGCCAAAGAACAACGAACAATGAACAACGAACGTTATTCAAAACAAAGCCAATCAGACCCAATTCCCCAGCGCAATACGCCGCCGAGGCCCCTTGCGGGGCAATACGAGATACGAGATACGAAAACAGTCCCCCCGCGATACGCAATACGCAATACGCGATACGCGATACGAAAAACAAACCCAATCAAACCCAATTCCCCCCGATTTCTTTCCACCAAGACAACAAGATTCTTGGGGAATCCTCGGAGAAAAAGGGGGGATGCTTCTTCAAGCCTGTGCAGTCCCGATCCGGCCTATTTTTTGACCTCGGCCTTGTCGATTTTGAATTTTCCGAGGGTTGTGACGAGGTTGAAGAAGTCGCCCGGCTCGCCGTTGCCGACGGCCAGCGCTATATGCCCCGGCCCGTACCCGCCGCGTCCGGTGCCCTTGAATGCCGCATCCAGCCCGACCCACTTGCCCGTGTTTCGGCCTATGAACGCCTGCACCCAGGCATGTCCTCCGAAACCCTGCAAGCCGGACCAGTCGTCCACATACGCAACGCCCGTGACTATTCGGGCCGGTATCCCGACCGCACGACACATTGCCGCCGTCAAGACCGCGTGCTCGCTGCAATCGCCCTGTTTGCTGGCCGCGACCTCAGCAGCAGAGGCATACCCGACCGACAGGTCCTTGTTCTCGATGTACTCGGCCACAAACGCCTCGATCCTCTTGGCGGCTTCGCCCGCATCTTTGGTGCCGCCAACGGCGCTTTGGGCAAGCTTGATTATCTGCTTATCGTCGCTCTGCAGAAACCTGTTGGGCTTGAGCGCATCGAGAATCGTCGGGTCCTTGCCCTGGTAAGGAAATGTCCCGCCTACCGGCGAGGAAACAGGTTTAACCGTAACGACTACTTTGCCGTCTTGCAGCTTCTCAACCTGCTGATTGTCGGTGGATGGTATGTTGAAGTCGGTCCCATCGGTTGGGCTCAACGTGTAGGTGATCGCAGAAGCTGCGTCGGGGTTGCCCAGCGGCGCCGGACTGGCCAGAAACAGCCTGTTAATCACTTCGAACACATCGTTCTGGCCCAGTGCAAATTCCTTGGCGCAGGCGACCATCTCAATTTGCATCCCCGCCACCGGCACAAGGTTCTTCTGGACCCGCAGGTCGTCATCGACGTAGCCGGTGCTGACAATCTCGCCGGCCCCCGGCATGTTCATAGTCGTGGTAACCTCCGTCAAACGCACGACGCGCCCGAGCAGGTTGACATCCTGCTTGGCGCCGACGTGTATCTGCGCATCCAGGGCCTGCATGATTCCCGCGCTGAATACCTTAACGGAGTACTGTACCCCTTCCTTCAGGCCCTTTTCCCTTTCGAGCAGGCGCAGTCCCTCGGCCATCACCGCACCGCTCGGCCATTCAAGCGTGCTTTTCTGTTCGGCTCCCATCGCGCTTGTGGTCATAACGACAAGACCGTTCGGCTCGACCGTCCCCGCCACTTTCATCTCCATTGCGCCCAGGAGCTGCTTGGTCTCGAAGCCCAGCGGCTTGCCGTCGGGCGTCTCGATGCTCGTTTCGGTCATTTTTACGGTAATAGGGACGCCGGCCCGACTCATTGTTATGCTGACCTCCTCGGATGTAGTCACCTTCCCACCGGCCTGCCGGCGGTTTTGAACGGCATAGCCGACCTTCTTGCCCTCCATAAACACGGCGAGATACTCCGATTCGTTCTGGTCGGCCGGCGGCTTTGTCGAAGCGTCTTTTGCCGGCGTTATTGCAGTCGCTGTCGGAATTTTTGCTGCCGCCTCTACCGCAACCCCCCCCGCCGAGGGTACTTGGGACCCGGCCGCAGATATATTCGGCGCGAGATCCTCTATGATAGGTTTCGGCTCTTTCTTGCAGCCCGGCCCCGCCACAGGCACGGCTGCCAAAACCAACACAAGGCAAATCGTAGCAAGATACTTGACTCGCATACTCAAACTCCCTTCATTTTGTTAGAAGAATCCGATATCAAAATTTCTCGAGCCGCCCAGGATGGTTCTTCCTGCCCGTTATCTCCGGTTGATTTGGCAGCTTGACACCGCCAGTAATTATACGCGCGCCAAGTCGGTAAAGAAAGTTGAAAGTGAGCTAAAGTGGCTAAAGTGAGCTAAAGTGAGCTAAAGTGCCTAAAGTGGGCTGACTCTGCACTTTAGACACATTCAACTTTAGGCGCTCTCAACTTTTTGTTGCCCAAGCACTACCGCTGCGGTTGAATTCTTCGCCCCCTTGGCCTAAAATGAGCAGAAACTCTTTTCTTTGGACGCCTATGACTCTTGATGAACTGCTAAACCTGGTGTCGGCGGACAACGGCCCGCACATCCGCATTGATTCTCGCCTTGTCAGGCAGGGCGATGTATTCGTGGCGGTGGAGGGCACGGTCTGCGATGGCCACGACTTCATCGACGAGGCAGTGGCGAACGGCGCAAAATACGTCGTCCGCCGGTCCGCGCCCTCGCCAGCACAAACATTCCCCCGACCCTTCGACTTGGCTCAGGGCATGCCTGGTTCGACCTTGCTCACCACAGGTCGCTCAGGACAGGCTCGGCCGTGTTTTCACGGGCTGGAAGCCCGTGCCGCGCCTGCTGAGTTAATAATTGTTGAGGATAGCGCCGAAGCCGCGGGCCTTTTATCGATGGCGGCTGTAGGTAATCCGGCTGCGCAACTTACCAGCCTCGCCGTTACCGGCACAAATGGAAAGACCACCGTTGCCTTTCTTGTTCGTTCGATAATTCAAAAGGCCGGTCACAAATGCGGCCTTATCGGAACAGTCACTTACGATACCTGTGCAGCGCACAGTCACGAGGCACCGCTGACGACGCCCGATTGCCTCACGATTGCGGAAATGGCAGCGGAAATGGTCAAAAACGGCGCAGAATATATGGCCATCGAGGCAAGCAGCCACGCCCTTTCTCAAAACCGATTGGCGGGCCTCAAATTCAAAGCCGCCGCGTTCACGAATCTCACGGGCGACCACCTCGACTATCACAAAACCGAAGAAGACTACCTGGCCGCCAAGACAAGACTCTTCGAGGCCCTTCGGCCTGACGCCACAGCGGTATTGAACCGGCAATCACCCCACGCCGGGGTCATCGCCGGACAAACGAGGGCCGGGATTCTATGGTACGCCATTGACGACCAGGCCGGACGCCACAAGGCCGACGTTACTGCTCATATCGAATCGATGAATACCGGCGGAACCACCTTTGCGATAGAACACGCCGGACAAGAGCAGCGGGTCAAGAGTCCCCTGCTCGGCCGCCACAACGTAAGCAATTCTCTGGCGGCGGCAGGACTGTGCCTCGCCGCCGGTTTCGACCTGGAGACAGTGGCTCGCGGCCTGTCAGCTCCGCAGACAATACCCGGCCGATTGGAGAAAGTGGACTGGCCCGCTCTCGGCGGCAAGGGCGGCGAGTTCACAGTACTGATAGATTACGCACACACCGACGATGCCCTCAAAAATGTCCTCTCGACTCTCAAACCTCTGTGCAGGGGCAGACTGATATTGGTTTTCGGGTGCGGCGGAGACAGGGACAGGACAAAGCGCCCGCGGATGGCCCGCATCGCCGAGCAATTGGCGGACCTTGTCATTGTCACCAGTGACAATCCGCGAACCGAAAAACCGCAAGATATAATAGACGAAATTATTGGCGGCTTTGAAAGTGGTGCTGCGATTCCAGCCGCTGCTTTACGAGAGACGAGGGATGATGGACGAGAGACGAGGCACGAACCACGAGCGACGAAAATCGTTGAGCCGGACAGAAAAAAGGCTATTGAATTAGCGATGGAGCTCGCAGCCAAGGACGACATCATGCTCATTGCCGGCAAGGGCCATGAGACCTATCAGATTATCGGGAAGCAGAAATTTGATTTCAGCGACAAAAAAGTAGTCCAGGAGGCTTTAAAAGGCAAATCAAAGCCAACATAGTAAATGTGAGCAGTTCAGGCGGAGACCTCTAAATACGCCGAAGAACTGTGTGGCCGTGGTGCTTTGATCCCTTCCAGAAGCATCCCCTCTATATGAAAGGCAATAGCTTCTTTCATATTGTCCTTGACCTCTTTTCTACTGGAGCCGGTTGCCACGCAGCCCGGCAAGTCGGGAGAAAAGGCTGAGAATCCTGTTTTCGTCTTTTCAATAATGGCCAGATACTTCATTTCAACCTCGCCTGCTTGAGGATAAGGAACCACCCATCTTTTTCTATCATTTTGACAGCGTCCCTTACTTTCACATAGACAATTATAGTATAATTTCATTTCGTAAGCAAGGGGTTGCCTCGATGAAATCATGCACCGGATGCTGAGAAACCGAGATGAAGGAATTCTCAATTGAGACTTTTGCCAGGATAATAAAGGCCGAGCCGGCGGAGAAAACCGACGTTTTCACGGGCGTCAGCATTGACTCGCGGACGGTCAAGCCCGGCGATTGTTTCTTCGCCATCAAAGGCGAGAATTTTGACGGCCATGATTACGTCCGTGCCGCCTTCGAGAAAGGGGCTGCCTGTGCGGTCTTAGGCAAGACCGTCGGCGTTGAACAGACCGGCGGCAAGTGTGTGCTCCGTGTCGAGGATACGATAAAGGCGCTCGGCGATTTTGCGAGGGAGTATCGGCGGCGGGCGGGATTCAAGGTAGTCGCAATAACAGGCTCTGCGGGAAAAACGACTACAAGGCAAATTGCCTACCATGTTTTGAGCCGGCATTTTCGCGTCCACCAGTCGCCCAAGAGCTTCAACAACAATATCGGCCTGCCTTTGACACTGCTTACAGCCGACGCGCAGACCGAGATTGTCGTCGCCGAACTCGGCAGCAATCACCCCGGCGAGATAGCGCATCTGACTCGCATCGCCCTGCCCGATATTGCAGTGGTCACAAATGTTCACCCGGCTCACTTAGAGGGATTCGGCGATCTGGCGACCATCGTGAAGGAGAAACTGTCCATATCCGAAGGTCTTGCCCCTGACGGCGCCTTGATAATCAACGCCGATTTCGGCGACCTGGTCGGCGCCTGTCGGGCCAAAGGTCTGGACTTTGTTACGTTTGGCAAATCAGGCTCCGCCGACCACCGCGTCAAGGACATCACATCCGATGGTTTGACCAGTCGGTTCACCATTAATGGCGTGGAGGTCCGTCTGCCGCTGCCAGGAGCAGGAAACGTCGAAAATGCCCTTGCAGCATGGGCGATTTGCAGCCAATTCGGCTTGAAAATCGACGATTTCGCCGAGTCTGTGCGGACCCTCCCCGCCGTTTCTATGCGCACCGAGCTGCTGCGCGTCGGGACACTCACGGTATTGAACGACTGCTACAACGCCAACCCGGCCTCTATGGAAAATGCGCTGGATATCCTCCGGAATCTCGATGCTGGGAGTAAGCGCAGGCGAGTATTTATCTGCGGCGATATGGCCGAGCTCGGACGAGACGCGGAGCGACTGCACACCCGGCTCGGCGCTTCAATCGCACAGGCGAAAGTGCAGTTACTGATTGCAGTCGGCAGGCTTGCCGCCGTCGCCGCCGAAGCCGCCCTAAGGGCTGCCGATTACGACTTGCAGACCAAATGCTTCAAAGATGCCGCTGCCGCCTGCGATAATTTGCACGAATTTGTGAAAGATTACGATATAGTATTAGTCAAAGGTTCGCGAACGACTCGGCTGGAAACCGCCGTCGAGAAGTTGAAACAGCTTTTTTCGTGAGGCGTATCTCTCGCGCTGTGCCAGGCGAGATAGAGGGCCCGGGAAGCAGAAATGATATACCATTTGCTATGGTGCTTGCGTGCGGGGGGCCGACTCGGCTTCTATGCCTATCAGAACGTTGTGTTTAGATCGGTATCGGCAACGCTGACCAGCTTTCTGATCGCCATTATTATTGGTCCGAGAGTGATCCGCTGGCTGATGCGCAAGAAGATCGGAGATCGCCCGGAGTTCTATCACGCCGCGCTCAATGAGCTGACCAAAGAAAAGGCAAATACACCGACAATGGGAGGGCTGATTATCCTCATCTCCGTGGTCGCCACCACCGTTTTGTGGGCGAAGTTCTACGACCCGGAGGAAAAGCTGTACAACCCCTTTGTTCACAAGGCGATCTTCCTGTTGATATGGTTTGGGGCGCTGGGGGGCGTCGATGACTGGCTGAAGCTCACCGCCGGCGCCCGCCACCGCAGCAGAAACGGCCTGCGGGCCTGGGAAAAACTCATTTTTCAGATCGGCGGAGCTGTGCTGATTGCCTCATTCTTATACGCCGATTTTGTGAATATAGATGATGCCAGGCGACTTTGGCTGCCGTTTTATAAGCACGGCCTTCCGCTGGCGAACTGGGTGTTTATCCTGATAGCTATCCTCTATTTGTCGGCCACGAGCAATGCGGTCAACCTGGCGGACGGTATGGACGGACTGGCATCGGGCTGCGTCGCCATAGTCTCCCTCGTGCTGGCCCTGCTGTGCTACGTTGCATCCGAGACTATGGGGCGGAACACGCCGGTGACCTGGTCGAGCTACCTTCTGCTGCCGCACATACCCCAGGCCGGGGAGCTGAGCATCTTCTTTGCGGCAATCTTCGGCGCCGTGCTCGGCTTTTTATGGTTCAACTGTCATCCGGCGCAGACCTTTATGGGTGACGTGGGCTCGCTTCCCTTGGGCGCCGCAATGGGATACGGGGCGCTGGTGACAAGAAATGAAATCCTGCTTTTGATCATCGGCGGCGTATTCGTTATGGAATTGTTCAGCGTGGTGCTCCAGGTCGCCTATTTCAAGTACACAGGCGGAAACCGCCTGTTCAGATGCGCCCCGATTCATCACCATTTTCACCTGATGGGCTGGAGCGAGCCGCAGGTGGTGGTGCGCTTTTGGCTTCTGGCCGCCGCTTTTGCCGCCCTGGCCCTGGTCACATTGAAAATCCGATGATCGCTCAGCGCCATCGTAGATCTCGCTGTACAGCGGTCATCGGACGCAAATCCCGTTGTGACCGGCGGGCTACTGGTAGTAGTGCTCTTCGGTGTGGATGTGGACGTTCTTTCTGCAGCCTTGTAAATCGTCAGAGGCCATTTTGTCCAGCTTCCTCTGCGCAAGGAAGATTTTGACGGCGGTGATCGCGCAGCCGATCCCACCAATGAAGAACACCAAGGCGGCAAGAAACGCGAAAATCGCGGGCAATGCCAGAATGATAACACCCAAGCCCATCAACAGCAGGCCCACGATAAACGCGCCGGCCGCAAACCTCCTGGATGCCTGGGAGACTGCGTTTGTATAAAAGCGAAAACTCATATTCTTTAGAGGTAGTGAACTAAAGTTAAGAGTGCCTAAAGTGACTAAAGTTGGAAGTGCCTAAAGTCGTCGAAGTCGATGGCATCTGAGACACCAATAACTTTAGTTCACTTTAGCTCACTTTAGTTCACCTTAGCTCACTTTAGCTCACTTTAGCTCACTTTAGGCACTTCTCAAATTAACCGTTTAGTACATTCCACCGCCCGGAGGTCCGCCGGCAGGAGTCTCCTTCTTTTCGGGAATCTCGCTGACTATCGCATCGGTCGTAAGCAGCAGTGAAGCAATCGATGCCCCGTTCTGCAAAGCCACTCTCTCGACTTTGGTCGGCACAATCACCCCGAACTCGACCATATCGCCGTATTTCTTCTGCAGCGCGTCATAGCCGAAGTTCTTCTGTTTGCTCTCCATGACTTTCTGGACCACGATTGAGCCGTCAAGCCCCGCGTTCTGCGCAATCTGCTTTATCGGCGCCACCACAGCCCTTCGAACAATGTCAATACCGATCTTCTCGTCTCCGGCGGCCTTGATCTTGTCCAGTACAGGCAAAGCCCTGAGCATCGCCACGCCGCCGCCGGGAAGGATGCCTTCATCTACAGCGGCTCGGCAGGCGTGCAGTGCATCTTCCACGCGCGCCTTTTTCTCCTTCATCTCGGCCTCGGTGGCAGCACCGACATTGATCTGGGCCACGCCTCCTGAGAGCTTGGCTAATCTTTCCTGCAGCTTCTCGATGTCATAATCACTTGTGCAAACCTCGATCTCGTTCTTGATCTGCTCGATTCTGCCTTTGATAGCCTCCGTGCTGCCGCCTCCTTCGATAATTGTGGTGGCATCTCTGTCGATGGTGACCCTCTTGGCCCGGCCGAGCTGTCGCAGCTCTATGTTCTCCAACTGAAGACCCAGGTCCTCAAAAATCGCCTCGCCGCCCGTCAAAGTGGCAATGTCGCTGAGCAGCGCCTTGCGTCTGTCGCCGAAGCCCGGCGCCTTGACTGCCGCCACCTGCAGCACGCCGCGAAGCTTGTTCACAACCAGTGTGGCCAATGCCTCACCTTCAACGTCCTCGGCGATAAGCAGCAGCGGCTTGCCCTGTTTGGCCACCTTCTCAAGCAGCGGCACAAGGGATTTCACCGAGCTGATTTTCTTCTCATGCACCAGAATATACGGCTTTTCCAGCACGACCGTCATATTCTGCAGGTTGTTAATGAAGTGCGGGCTTAAATACCCCTTGTCGAACTGCATGCCTTCGAGCAGCTCAACGAGCGTCTCCAACTGCTGGCCCTCATCGACGGTAATAACGCCGTCTTTGCCGACCTTCTCCATCGCCTCAGCCAGCTTCTTGCCGATCTCGACGTCCTGGTTCGCCGAGCACGTCGCCACCTGCTCAACCTGCTTGCTGGACTTGATGGGCGTGCTCATATTGTGCAGTTCTTCGACGATTGCCTCGACGGCTTTCTCTATGCCGCGTTTGACCTGCATCGGATTGGCGCCGGCTGTAATATTCTTTAGACCCTCTTCGAAAATGCTCTCGGCCAGAATCGTTGCGGTCGTTGTCCCGTCGCCCGCCACGGTTGAAGTCTTCGAAGCCACCTCCTTGACCATCTGCGCGCCCATGTTCTCGTAGGAGTCTTCCAGCTCGATTTCCTTGGCCACGGTCACGCCGTCCTTTGTGACGACCGGCGAGCCGTACGACTTTTCCAGAACCACGTTTCTGCCGCACGGCCCGAGCGTGATTTTCACCGCCTTGGCGAGCTTTCTGACGCCCTCGCGAATTGCAGTGCGGGCATCAGTGCCGAATGCTATCTTTTTTGCTGCCATATCTATACTTCTCCTTTTTTGTTGGTTACTGTTTTCTCCGATTTAGTTCGTAGGGTGGGGCCCGCCCCACCGCACGTTATTGGTGGGCTAAAGCCCACCCTGCTTCTTTCGTTATTTTTCGATTACAGCCATAATATCCGATTCACTCATAATCAGATACTCTTTGCCGTCTATCTTTACCTCCGTCCCGGCATAGCTTGTAAAGAGCACGGTATCGCCCTTTTTCACCTGTAGTTTCCTTATGGTCCCATCGTCGAGCATCTTGCCCTCGCCCACGCTGACAATCTTGCCCCTTTGCGGCTTTTCCTTGGCGCTGTCCGGCAGGACTATCCCTCCGGCCGTCTTGGTTTCCGCATCGAGACGCTGAACAAGAACCTTATCTGCCAATGGTCGAATCTTCATTTTGTCCTTACTCCTTTCAAAAGAATAATTGCCCTTACTGTCCGTTTTTGACTTTTAGAGAGCTTAATGGCGCCGCAAATACAAAAACGCCCATAAACCTGGTGCCGCGTTTCGCAAATGTCGGGACTATACTGTCATTTCGACCGAGCGAAGCAAGCGGAGAAATCTATTCAAACAGCCAAATTCCATTTGCCCTATACTCGTCCCATTTATGAAACGCGGTACTAACGCGAGAAAATGTCGCAGTTGTACTTTTTAATAAACAGCCTGTTTAGTTGCTCTCGCAGAACGCCCATATCGACGGGCTTGCCGATCACGCTGAAGACATCAAGCCGCAGCGCCTCGCCGAGCAGAGATTCGCCCGCGGTGCTGCTGAGCAAAATGCACGGCAACAGGGGATAATCCATTCGGATGATCCTTATCGTCGTCAGCGTGTTTGATTTCTCCGAGTCTATATCCAGGATTGTCGTATGAATGCGTTTGCTCCGGATAATATTGACGAACTGGTCGGCGTCCTCGGCCACCAGCAGATTCACGCCTCTCGGCCGAAATACTTCGCGCAGCGCAGCAGGCCAGGCCCAGCTCGCCTGACTGGCCAGCACGTTCACTTCAAACCCTGTCTCAGGATTCACCGAGAAACCAGAACTTGCGCGACCGTTCTCGTCTGAACCATTGACTTCTCGACTAAGTTTCGACCGATTCCAGAACATAACTACATACTCCTGCCTTAAGATGAGCAAATATCGTGCCAAAGCCTGCCCTGAGCCCGGTCGAACGGGGCTGTCTTACGGGGCTGTATCAGCGCAAATGGTTGTCGTGAATACACTTAGAGCGCGAGCATAAGGCGGATCGGCGCCTGCCAAAAGCCCAACCAACGACATCTTCCCTGCCAACCTGACAGATTCGGTTGTCCGGACGGATGGATATGGCAGGCCTGTTGGCGATAGCTTGAGCCAAGCCCTTCAAGGGGAATTTGAAGCGGATTTCCTCGCCGGGAGCGACTCCTGGTGCTTCGAGCACGAATTTAGATGGTAGCATTCACGCGACAAAAGCGAACCATTAACCTGTGCCCAGAGCACGTATAGCAGACTGAGCCACAGCAGCAGATCGACAGCAGCGGAGGTATGTGCATGTAAAAATTTGGAAAAAGTCTATCATAACCGTTGACGGATGGCCTCATGGCAGCCCCCACCCCGCGCCGCCCGGGTCCTCTCGCCCAGCGTCATTGCGAGGAAGCCTGCCCTGAGCGCAGTCGAATGGGTGGCAATCTCACTTCATCATTCGACATTCTGTATTCTGTCTTCTGAATTCTCTTTTCTCTCCCCTCTCCCCGCGCCTCACGCTTCACGCTTCACGCCTCAGGCTCCCTCCCCCATCCCATTAGTCCGACCTGTCCAACTCGTCCAACCCGTCCGATCTGTCCGACCCCTCCCCATATCACCTCCCCCCCCGCCTTACCCAATCTGAAATTGACGTCCCGCGTCATCCTGAGCGAGCCGCAGGCGAGTCGAAGGATCTCACTTCATCATTCGACATTCTGTATTCTGAATTCTGTCTTCTCTCTCCTCACCCCCCATCCAAAGCCAGATTCGCCCAACTCCGTTGATTAGCCCCACCACCCGTGGGCGGGGCTTCTTTATTCCGCGAACCTGTGTCGTGGGTCATTCCGACCGAGCGCAGCGAGCGGAGGAATCTCTTCAAACTCGTCACTGCGAGGCCCGCAGGCCCGAGGCAATCTCTCGTAAGTCATCCTGAGCGCAGCGTAGCGAAGTCGAAGGATCTCACTTCATCGTTCGCCATTCTGAATTCTGTATTCTGAATTCTCTCTTCTCTCTTCTCACCCGCCATCCAAAGCCAGATTCTCACCAAGCGGCGTTCCCCCGATGCAGAATATGATCCAAGTCGAATACTGTAAGCTCTCTATCCCCGCCTATGCCAACGCATACTTCTGTTCCCGTTTCTTAAATGCTTCTTCCCCACCCTCCAAAACCTCGCAAACATGGTTCCGGATACCTTTTTGATATAGAATCCCTTTCTGTGTCATGTCTTCAAATCTGTTTTCCAAAGCACCAGTAACATATTCGAACCGGTATTTCGCATTCTCTCCTTCTTTGTTCTCTTGTAATGCTTCAGACGGAATTGGACATTTCCCGAATTTGGATTAGTATGTCAAATTAAGAAAGGAAATGGCCATGACAAATGCACGCAGAAAGTTCTCCGCTGAGGAAAAAGTCCAGATCTTGCGGCTGCATCTGCTCGAGGAGCAGCCGGTTTCGGACGTTTGCGACAAGTCTGGGCTGAACCCAAATGTTTTCTACCGCTGGGAGAAGCAGGCGATTATTGCTTACTATGACGACCATCCACTGGAAGGCTATCGCCGGTTGACCTATATGATGATGGACGATGATATTGTTGCAGTCAGCCCCAGCAGTGTTTATCGCGTATTGAGCGGAGCTGGTCTGCTGAGTCGCTGGAACCATAAGACCTCGAAGAAAGGCGCCGGCTTCCAGCAGCCGCTCAAGGATCACGAACACTGGCACATCGATATTTCGTACATCAACATTCGCGGCACATTCTATTATCTGTGCAGCATATTGGATGGCTTTAGCCGTTATATTGTTCACTGGGAGATTCGCGAATCAATGACAGAGGCTGATGTTGAAATTATCTTACAGCGAGCCAGAGAGGCGTTCCCCGACGCCTCGCCGCGGATGATTTCAGACAATGGGCCTCAATTCATATCGAAGGACTTTAAGGAGTTCATCCGCATCAGCGGGATGACGCATGTGAAGACATCGCCGTATTACCCCCAGAGCAACGGCAAGCTGGAGCGTTATCACAAGACGATAAAAGGCACGTGCATACGAGTCAAGACTCCGTTGTCGCTCGCGGATGCCAGAGACATCGTGGCCGATTTCGTGGATCATTACAATACCGAGCGTTTGCACAGCGGGATCGGCTATATTACGCCTAAGGACAAGCTCGAAGGGCGAGCCGAAGCGATCCTGGCCGGTCGTGAGGCCAAACTGTCCGCTGCCAGAGAAGCACGCAAAGCGAAGCGAAAAGCATCATGATTAGAAACGACTTGACGATAACCGAAAAGATCATAACAATGCCATTGGTCGGTGAAACGGAAGCGGGCTCTGCAGAGGTGCAACCCGCCAGGGATAGCCGGCCGGGTGTGACGGATTACCGTATGGGTGGCCGGTCTCAAATCGGCCGCCCAGCACTCTTTTGGGAAATCGTAATCCAGAACTCCCTTATGCCTAAGAAAACCTCCTTGCCGAAGGCAAGGTACTCTCTTAACCGTAAAGCGAAATTGTCCAGTTCACGCTGAACCAGCACACTATGCGCCTAAGTAGGTCCAGGTATCTTACCATGAGGTAGGTATCACACCCGCCGATTTTGCAGCATTCTTGTGTTCTCTCTGACCACACTCATATCCTTCCCTCCCCTCAAAATTGGCTCTCAGGTCATCAGAACGAACGTCAGATTTCTTTGGGCTAAGCAAGGTTGATACGGACCTACCTCGAAGTCGTTGAGCCAGTTTTCTTTGACCAATACTATGGTAGCGGCTTTCTACCCTCCAAATTGGACACGAATTACACAAGAATAGAATCATTCTGTGTACATTCTGCGTACAAATAAATGCCTTTAATTCATGAATTAATTTGGGAGGGATTGTAAGTTATTGAAATGTAAGGTGTTGAAGAACTCCCCGAGTAGGACTCGAACCTACAACCTAGCGGTTAACAGCCGCTCGCTCTACCAGTTGAGCTATCGGGGAACAAACCACGAAAATCAACGACTAACACTCAACAAGCCATTTTCGTCAGAATCAATCCAGTGCATTATGCAGTTTTCACGGCCTTTGTCAAGACCCGTCATATTTTTAGCTCGATCCCGCAAAAAATCTCTCCAACACTGGATAAACACCCGCTTATACTATATACTTCCGGCCTTGCGAAACTCAAGTGGATCGCCATAAGGTTCGATATGGAACTGGTTTTGTTGCGTATCCAGGGCAATTTGCGAAGAAATTCGCGGGGTTTCAGGTCGCTCTTACGTCCTATACTAACAGCCGCTTAAGCGGCAAGATCGCAGGATGTGGCGAACAAAACGCCGTTTTAGCGCATCTTGATAAAATTGTGCTGAAACAGCCGTTAATACTCAGTTTACAGGTATTTTTTATATTATGGGCAAAGACATCCTCCACGTTGGCGGCTTCACCATAGTCAAACGCATCGGAATCGGCGCCAGAAGCACTATCTACCTCGCAACAGACGAAGAGGACAAAACCGAGGTCGCGCTTAAACGCGTCATTTATCAACGCCCGGAGGACCTGCGCATCTTCGAGCAGGTGGAGACCGAATACAAGGCGGCCCGCCGCATTGACCACCCATACATCCGAAAATGCAACAAGCTCACAAAGATTCGCAGCATGCTCAAAGTCAGGGAAATGCTCCTCTCGATGGAGTACTTCGACGGAAGAAACCTCGAAGACTGCCCCTCCCTCAGCCTCGGCGACGTGCTGCTCGTCTTCAGAATGATCGCAACCGCCCTGAACGCAATGCACCAGCAGGGATATGTCCACTGTGACATCAAGCCCAACAACATCCTGATGAGCAAGTCCGGCTCGATAAAGATCATTGACCTCGGACAGAGCTGCAAAATCGGAACCGTAAAACGAAGAATACAGGGCACGCCCGACTATATCGCCCCGGAACAGGTCCGGCGCAAGCCGCTCGGCCCAAAAACCGATATATTCAACCTCGGCGCTACAATGTACTGGGCGCTCACGGGCAAACACGCCCCCACCCTGATACCAAAAAAGAACAAGTTCGGCATACCTGTAGCTGCGCCGCGCATAGCGCCCAACGAAATAAAGAGAAGGATACCCGACAATGTCTCAAACCTCGTGATGGATTGCATCGAGGACGACCCGGCAAAGCGCCCGGCCAATATGATGACCATCATTTCCAGACTCGACCTTATGGTGCACAACATCTTCGCCGGCAAAATCAAGGCGTACAGAAATGCCTCAGAAAACGATCAAGCTGCTCAATAAGGCCGCTCTGGCAAACCAGGCGGACACCCGCCGACGCGGAAACCTGATTCACCTGCCCGCCGCAGGAAAGCTCATAATAACCGGCGATCTCCACGGGCATCGACGCAACTTTGAGAGAATAGTCGGTTTCGCCGACTTGACCAACAATCCCGACACACATGTCATTCTCCACGAAATCATACACGGCGGCCCCGAAGACACAAAGGGCGGCTGCCTGTCATACAAACTCCTCTTCGATGTTGCCCGCTACAAGCTCGATTTCCCCGATCACGTCCACATCATTATGGGTAATCACGATGCGGCTTTCATCAACAGCAGCGAGGTTATGAAGGGCGGAAAGGAAATGAACCGCTCGATGCGTTCGGCCATAGAGGGGGAATTCGAGCAGGCCGCCGAAGATATCATCTCGGCAATCAGGCGTTTTCTCTTTTCATTGGCCCTGGCCGTCAGATGCGAGAACAGGATATGGGTGTCGCACTCGCTGCCCGGCGACCGGCTCGCCGACAAATTCGACCCCGACGTCCTGAACAGGAGCTTGGACATCGCAGATGTCGTCAGGCCGGGCTCCGCCTACATCTTAACCTGGGGTAGAAAGCACTCCCAGGCCCTGCTCGACAAAATGGCTGAACTATTCGACGTTGGTTTATTCGTCCTCGGACATCAACCCCAGGAAGAGGGCTTCTCGCAGGCCGGCAAAAACCTGCTGATCATCGCCTCCGACCACAACCACGGCTGCATCCTGCCCATCGACCTCGCAAAATTTTACACGATCCAGCAGCTAATCGACTCGATAGTGCCAATCACCTCGATAGCTTGACAACCACATCCTCCAACGTTATAAATGCGCGGGTTTTGAGCGCAACAGCCGAAAGTATCCCGGCTACTTCGAGTTCGCCGCGCACTTCGTTGAGAAGAAGAAAGGCATACGGCAAAGGAAATCGACTTGATGACCTTGTACTATTATGCAGCAATAATCATAATTGTCTCCCAACTGCTCTTTCTCTTTCAGTCATTCCGCAACTATCGCTACTTCCTGCAAAAATATGGAAAAGAGCGTTGGTGGCAGGACCCGCGCGTCGCGATTATTGTCCCCTGCAAGGGCCTCGACCCCGACTTCGACAGAAACATCGCCTCTCTCTTCAACCAGAACTATGAAAAATACGTGCTTTGGTTTGTGGTCGCCGAAGATTCCGACCCGGCCTACGCCGAGCTCTGCAAACTGAAAGACCGCCTGGCTAAAAGCTCGAGTGCCCAGGACGTCCGGATTCTCGTCGCCGGCCAGGCGCAATCCTGCAGCCAGAAAATCCATAACCAACTGTACGCCTACAACAGAATCGCCGAAGACATCGATATCCTCGCCTTCGCCGACTCCGACGTCTGTGTCCGCACCGACTGGCTCAGACACCTCATCTGGCCCCTCCGCGACTACCGCTACGGCGCCGCCGGCGGCTATCGATGGTTCATACCAAAGAAGAACAACCTCGCCACCCTCGCCCTGTCCTCAATCAACGCAAAGGTCGCCCAGCAGCTCGGAAACACGCGTTTCAACCAGGCCTGGGGCGGCTCGATGGCAATCCGTGTCGATGTATTTCGCAAGGTCGGCCTTGACAAAATCTGGCCAAAAGTCCTCAGCGACGATTTATCCCTGACATACGCCGTAAAAAAAGCCGGGATGAGGCTCGCCTTTGTCCCCGCCTGCCTCGTTGCAACCTACGAATCAACCACGTGGCCGAACCTCTTCGAATTCGCCCGAAGGCAATTCCTCA
Source organism: uncultured Pirellulales bacterium (assembly GCA_964354365.1). GTDB lineage: Bacteria > Planctomycetota > Phycisphaerae > Sedimentisphaerales > Anaerobacaceae > CAYGZM01. The sequence goes on along the minus strand of CAYGZM010000019.1, from coordinate 19,438 downwards.
TCACCCGAATATACAGACCCTGGACCTGGTTCATCGGCCTCTGCAGCAGCCTGTATTCGCTCCTCTGTCTCTGGCCCACCGCCGCCCTGGCAGTCTATGCCGCAACAATCGCCGATGAACGCCTGCCTTTCTTCATCGCCGTGCCAATCGTTTTTTTGCTCTGCGAGACCGGAAAGGCCCTGCTCCGACAAAAAATGATTGCCAAATTGCTCGAACACGACCGTCATAATCTTAAATGGGCCCGCCTCGCAGACATCTATCTCTCGTGGCTCTGGTCGCTGCTTATGTTCATTCTGATTGCCTCTTCAGCCTTCGGCAGGACCATCTGCTGGCGCGGAATATGCTACAGACTCCTCAGCCCGACTGAAACCATAATAGTGCCCTCCAAGCCAAAACAATAACCGCTCCCCGCGTGGTTGAGCCATCGTTATTCAGATAGGGTGGCATCCTCAAGCGCAGCGCCCCGCCTGAGCCTGCCGAAGGCTTGGGGATGGCTCATCACCCCCACCGTGTGCGCTATGACTCATTTACGGCTTCAATGCCGAGCGGCGATTACAGATGATACGGATGCCGCTGGGGCCGGCCCATCATCCGACGTGCCTGCTCATCCCCGACGATCTCCTGCTTAGCCTGGTCCCACTCGAGCTTCCGCCCCAAAATATAAGACAGGTTCCCTAACACACACAGGTTCGCCACGCCAACCGCCGCCTCGATATTCATAATCGTCTTCTTGCCGGTCTTAATCCCCTCGAACCAGTCTTCCTTATGTCCCGGACTCTTATAGACGTCCTTGGCGCCTGCCGGCGGCGCCCATTCGCGGGCCTTCTTCTCCGCCCACGTGCCGCCGTCGCCGCCCCAGTGGATGAATTCACCCTTGCTGCCGCGGTAAATCGCCCCGTACCCGGGCCGGCTGATCTTACCGCCAGGCTCGTTCCCGGTTCTCTCCTCGGCCTTGGGCAGCTTATCATCGGGCATCTGCGTCCACGTGAGCACCCAGTCCGGATTCTTGAATGTATAAGTCACTTCCATCAGCACCGCGCTGTCCCATAGCCCCTGTTTCGGCGATGTCCCCGTCGCCTCAATAGTCACCGGCCCGGTCCCGTCGGCGCCCATCCACCACATCGCGCAGCTCATCACGTGCGCCCCGCGGTCCCGAATCTGCCCGCCGCCCGACTCCAACAGCCAGCGAAAAACGCCGTGACAATATCGCTGGTTATAAGGCCGCCATCGCAGCGGCCCAAGCCATAAATCCCAATCAAGCTCCTCCGGCGGATCGCTGTCCGGCACGGGGTTATTGTCCTCCGGGCTCGGATAGTGGAAGCAATCGACCCTGCTGATATCGCCGATATTCCCGTTCACAAGATAACGGTGCGCCAAATAAGCCTCCGGCTCTGACCGACCCTGCGAGCCAACCTGCACCGAAACTTTGTTCTTCTTCGCCGCCGCAACCATCGCCTTGCCCTCTTCGATAGTACAGCACGCAGGCTTCTCAACATAGACGTGCTTGCCGCATTCCGCCGCGTGCACCGTCTGCACCGCGTGCCAGTGGTCCGGCGTCGCAATTACCACGGCGTCGATGTCCTTGCGTTCCAGAATATAGCGGTAGTCACGATAGGGCGTCACACCCGGACCCGCCGTCATAGCAGCTTTTGCAAGACGATTCTCATCTGCATCGCAAACCGCAGCAATCTTCGCCTGGCCTGCGTTCATCCGATTCTTCATATCATCCAGGTGATAGCCGCCCATCCCTCCAACGCCGATATGCGCCGTTACTATACGCTCGTTCGCCCCTGCCCTGCCCGCCTTCGCCAATACGCCCGACGGAATCAAATATGGAACACTCGCCGCCGCCCCCGCCGCAGCAAGAAATTCACGCCTGTTGAGTTGATTTGATCGTTTCATGATTATTCTCACCTTTCAGTCTCAGTTCTTCGTCATCAAGCAAGCCGCCGAGAAGCAGCCCCTGAATCGACCTGCCCCAACATCGCCGTCCTATTTCAACGGCTTGATGCTCGTCTGTTTCGCAGGCACTAATTTCACGCACTCATACCCGCGCACTTTGCCCCCCCGATTCCGCAACGATTGAGCTAAGTTGGGCTTGAAGTCCTCCGGGGCCGCTTTGAACCCGGCACGCAGCGCCGCCACCGAACTCTTGTCCGGAATCCGCTCCAGAACCATCCGAGCATCCTCACGAAGCTCCTTGTTCGTAAGCAGCCCGGCTATCGGCTCAACGGCCTTCTTCTGGCCGATCTCCGAAAGCATCCAGAGCACCTCCCTTCGCACCGCAACCGGCTGGCCGTCGCCCAAAAGCCCGGCCAGCTTACCCGCCACCGCCTGCCTCTCTTTGTCCGCGCCGGGCCGACCCGTGTAATGGACGATCTGCCACAATGCGCGCTTCGCCGCACGCGCAACCTCCGGATCCTTGTCCGTCATCACTTCAGCCAGCGCGTTGACCGCCGTGGCGAACGCGGGCCCGGCCCCGAGCCACGCCTTCGTACGCACCTCGGCGCTGCTGTCCTTGATCTTGCCGATCAGCTCAGCCGCACCCTTCTTGGACGCCGCATCGGCCACGCCCGCAGCCAAACCAACAGCCGCACCCGCCGCAGATGCCTTCGTAATGTTGTCAATGGTCATAATTCATATCCTTTCCTGTTGCCTGAGGATGTACAAGTTACTCTTGAATCCCAGACTATTGTATGTCATCACTCCCCACCGTCAACGGCTTATTCCGGAATTTTTCCCCTTGGGTCTCCCAATAATGCGCAGTCCGCCCCCGCCTTGAACAAGATGCAATATGCGATATATCAGATGCGATATGCGAGATACGCTTACTCAATATCCGCTATGTCGTTTTGAGGCTTGCCCACCAGATAGATTCTGTTCTTGCCGCTCCGCTTCGCGTCCAGCAGGGCCTGGTCCGCCTTCTCAAAAAGCTCCCCTATAGTCGAACCATCCCGCGGAAAGCTCGCCAGGCCCCCGCTTATCGCCAGAACGCCCTTCCCCTCCGGACCCAACAAATTCAGCTCCGCCTTCTCTAATTCCCTCACGAATCGTTTCGCAATACAAATCGCCTCTGCCGGATGGTCCGCTCTCGCCGAGCGCCGCTCGCTTTCCGAGCCAGCCGATTTTCGCCGAGGGTCGTCCCAGAAAACCACCGCAAACTCATCGCCCCCAATCCTCCCCACAACATCATGCGCACGACAGCACCGGCGAATCAGAACAGCAGCCTGCTTCAAAATCGAATCGCCCGCCAGATGACCGTACAGATCGTTGTAATGCTTGAGGTTATCGACGTCAAAAACAAGCAATGTGACCCGCCCGTTTTCCTTCCCTGCTCGCGCGATAACCTGCCCGGCAAACTCCCAAATGTATCTTCGGTTCTTCAATCCCGTCAGGTCATCCTCCGTAGCCAGCTTCTCAAGATGCCTGGTCCTTTCTTCCGCCGCCGCGTTCATCCGCACCCCAGGTTTAGCCGTCGCCGGCGAGCCTGCCCTGAGCCATGTCCCGAGCGGCGTCGAGGGAGAAGCCGAAGGGGCGACGCTCAACGCACGCCCGAACTCCTGCACTCGCAGCGCCAACGCCGAAAAACGAATCGGACAAATCAGGTAATCATCCGCCACGCTCGAACCATTACAGCTCGAACCGACAAGCCGAATCGCCCTCGGCTCTTCCGACATCTGCGCAAGAAGAATGATTCTCGACTCGCAGCTCTCCCGCAGCGCCTTCAAGGCGCTGCGCAACCTGCCGGACGCGCCCGACATCACCACCCCGATCGCCGCAAACCTCCTCTTCGACGCCGCATCGATAGCATCAAGTATATTCGGACAGACTTCGCAATTCTCCGCAGAAATATCCCCGGCATCGACAAAGGCCTTGCCGATATCGCCCGTAAGAAGGATCTTCCCGCCCTCTCGCTCCGCCCCGCCTGATTTGCCGCGAACTCCCATCTATCTCAATCTCCAAGCAAAGCATCCAGCTCTGCCTTAGTTGTGCGAAATTCATCCTTCAGAAAACTTGACGCCTTGCTATTTCCAGGCGAGCCGGCTCCGCCGACCCCCAGAATTTTTCCCATCACCTCTCTAAGCAAGGCTCGCGGCTTGCTGCCTCCCTGCTCCTCCGCCCCACGCGCGCCGCCGCCCGACAATTCCATCAACACCTCGTCAATCTGCGTCGCCTCGGTGAGAACAAAGGCCCCGGCCTCCATCGCAGCCAGAACCGCCCGTCGCCTCTCTGCCAAACCCTTATCAACAAGGCAGCAGCACGCAAAACCGTTTCGGCGTGCTATCTCAAAGAACCGACCATCCTCTCTGCCAAGCTCTCCAAGCCGTCCGATTATAACACCCCTCGCCCCCGCCCTCTCAGCCATCCTGCCGACAGCCGAATATACATCCTCGCACCGGACAGACTCAATACCATAACCGCCGGCCAAGCCCATCACACCTCGCACAAGCTCATCCGATGAGCCGCCGACTACTACCGCCTGCAACTGCAAACCCGAAGAGAACTCTGCCATCCCTGTATTTATAGACCCATCCCTGAAATAGAAGCGCCGCCACGGCTCATAAACGCCTCAGCAATCGTCCTTCTCTATCATAGCATAATCCGGCAAAAAGTCAATCAAAACTTGTTTTGAAGGAATCATCAGCAATCCATACCGAAGATCCGCCGTTGGTTGGGCCGAATCAATTATCTACCTCCCAGCCAATGTAGAGCCATGAGTACAAAGTCCTTGAAATCAACTGCGCAGTCGCCGTTTATGTCGCCAGCAACGATAGTCTCACAAGGCGGTTTTCCGAAATACGACTTGCTCGCCTCAGCCGTCCCGCCATAAGCGCCCATATTGATTCGGCCCCCGTTCGGGAACGGTTCAAGTCCTATCGGACTCATCGGGTCTCCCGCATCAATACAAGGACTCGTCACATCGTCTGTCATCCATCGTCCTTCGTTTACATCCCACCGCCCAGCCTGAGACTTCAAATGATAATCGCCATCGGCCCAGAAATTATCATTCGCATCGTCAGGCGTGGCGTTGGCGTCCCAATAGCCGGGGTCAGCGAAGCAGGGATCGCTATCGATGTTGCCGCTGCCCCAGATAACCACATTGCACGGATCATAAACCGCCGCCGGCCCACCCTGAACATCGCTGTGAGCTATCGTAATCTCGGCTGAATAATCGTTATTCCATATCTCATTGCCGCCGTCCCAGAGGATGCAATTCGTCAACTGGATGCTCGTGGAACACCGTTGCTCCCATGTATTGGAGGCCAGAGCATGGCCACGGTCTGCCGAATTTCCGGCAAAGGTGCAATTGCTAAGGCACAGGTCGCCACATCTATTCCAGAGTCCACCGCCGGATTGGGATGCCCAGTTCCCTGCAAGCGTGCAGTTGATCAGAAGCAACTCGCCGTTGGTGCTTATTCCTCCTCCTTGCTCGGCAGAGTTGTCTGTGATGGAGCAGCTCGTCATGATCATGCTCCCCCAGTTCCACACACCACCACCGGATTGGGAGGCCGAATTGCCTGTGAAAGTGCAGTCGATCAGTCTGGAGTAGCTGTTGTTGCTTGCCACCGCGCCTCCTTCATTCGCTGAGTTTCCGCGCAGAATGCAGTCGATCAGTTCCACTTCACCTTGGTACACGAAAACGCCACCTCCCGCCCAGTCGGCAGAGTTCCCTTCGAGAACACAGTCTATGAGTCTTGCGACGGCAGTGTCACAGTTGTACACAGCTCCTCCCCAGTAGCCCGCAGAGTTACGACGGAAAGTGCACCCGGTCAGATAGCCGTCACCGTTAATCGCGCCACCGTCTATTCTCGCCGAGTTCCCAATGAAAGTGCAGTTGGTAAAGTCACCACCACTGTACACCGCACCACCGTCGTCTGCTGAGTTCGCGATAAACATGCAATCGACGAAGATCCCCCAGCCACACATTCCACCGCCCTGGCGTGCATAGTTCGCGGTAAGCGTGCAGTTGAGAAGGACCGGGTATCCACCGTATAATCCTCCGCCTCTGGAATTCGGGTCTTCATAATAAAGGCTGCTTGCATTTCCTCCTGTGATTGTGAAACCATCGAGCACGGCGGCAGCGTATGTTACGCTGGCTGTTACAACATGGTAGCTATTCTCAACCCGGCTCGGCTCGTTGCGTAGATCACAAGCGTCTGCGACCTCGACGTCGTCTCCATTTAAGTCACCGCTGAGGATTGTCTTGTATAGCGCAACGTCGCGTGCGTTAGGGGCGGTCTGACCGAAGCCGGCGTAGCCGCCTTTGAGGGTTACGCCGTTTATAAGTTGGAAGGTCTCCTCTCGCCCAAGATTCGGCCGTTTGCTCAAAACAAACTCATCCGGCCTATAGACCCCCTGAGCGACACGGATTTCATCTCCTGTGGTGCCGAACATCAGGGCATCCTGCAGATAGTTGTACGCATCGGCCCAGCTTGAGCCGTCATTCGCCCCCATAGCGTCGTCATCGACATAGATTGTCTTGGCGTTGGCGCAAACGGCCATTGCGAAAAGACAGACGAAAACCGACAGAATTGTGTTGCGAATTGTTCTCTGCCTCATTGTATCTCCTTCCACTAAAAAGTTCCCATAATCACGAGCCTGAGGTTATTCTACCCGCCTGGCTGGGCCTTGTCCAGGACTTTTCTCTCAAATCGATTGAATCGTTTTTTTTCTTGCATTTGGAACCGGCAGATACATAGACTCTACGCCTATGGAAAAAGACCAAATCAATGCCAAAGACCCCGCTGGGGTCTCTCTCGTTGTACCCGCTGCGACGGTCTTCATCTCAAGTCTCTGTATTATGGTCCTGGAGCTCGTCGCCGCACGCCTTATAGCCAGGCATCTCGGCTCATCTCTATACACCTGGACCGCCGTCATAGGAATCGTGCTGGCCGGAATTTCCCTCGGCAACGCCCTCGGCGGCCGAATCGCGGACCGCTGCCCCGCCAGGAGGGCGCTGGCCGTCCTCTTTACAATTGCATCCGCCGCCTGCGTGTTCACCGTTATTCTCAACAACCTTGTCGGCGGATTGATGTGGCTTTGGGAGCTAAGCTGGCCCGCACGGACCTTCACGCACGTATTCCTGGTCTTTATGCTCCCATCGACAATCCTGGGCGCAATCAGTCCCATAGTCGCCAAAATGGCCCTCGACCGCGGACTGCCCACGGGAAGAACCGTCGGGACTATTTATGCCTGGGGCGCTATCGGAAGCATCGCCGGCACGTTCGCCGCCGGGTTCTATCTCATCGGCGCCGTGGGAACCACGATGATTATCTGGGTCATCGGCGGAATCCTCCTGCTTATGGGCATACTCTACTCCACCCGTCTTTGGCCCTTTTGCATCTGGGCCGTAGTGTTCCTCTGGGCCATGGCGATGGGAATGGCGCCGATAGACTACTGCCGCACCGCCGGCGCGGCCCTGGCCCTGCGAGAGCAGCCCGACCCCCAAATAATATACCAGGACGAAACGGCGTACTGCTACGTCGCGGTCAAACAAATCTCCCAAGACCCCGACAAACGCGAGTTTATGGAGGACAAGCTCACGCACAGCAGAATTCTGATGGGCGATATCGCCAATCTCCAGTACTTCTACACGGAAATCTACGCTGCAATAACCCACGGCCTCAGCGCCGCCAAAGACAAGCTCTCGGTAATGGTAATCGGAGGCGGGGGCTACGTGTGGCCCAGGTACGTCGAGCAGGCCTGGCCCGGAAGCTCAATAGACGTCGTCGAGATAGACCCCGGCGTCACGCGGGCCGCTATGCGCGCCTTCGGCCTCCAACGCGACACCACCATCAACACCCACACTATGGACGCGCGAAATTACGTTGACCAGCTCCTCCGGCAGCAACGCGCCGGAACCGGGAGACTCTACGACTTTGTCTATGGAGACGCCTTCAACGATTATTCCGTACCTTTTCAACTGCTTACAAAGGAATTCAACGACAAAATCGCAGCCATTCTCACCAACGATGGCGTCTATATGCTCACACTCATAGACATTTACGAGTTTGGAGAATACATAGGCGCCGTAGTCAATACCCTGCAGCAGACCTTCACCGACGTTCACATCGTGACGGAGCTCGGTCAGCCAAAGTGGGGGAGAAACACCTTTGTCGTCGTCGCCGCCAAGCGAAAACTCGACATCGCCAATGTAGTCGCCGGCCGAAAAACAACAAACGAGCTTTGGCGCCTGAACGAATCCGATATGGAGTACATAAAGGCCAGGTCCCAAGGCGTCGTCTTGACCGACGACTACGCCCCCGTCGAGAACCTCCTCGCCCCCGTCGTTCGCCGAAGCGCCAAGGGGTTCCTCGCCTACCGGTATTTGCAGGAGGCCCAAAGGCTCTCCATAGGGGGCCATCCTGAAGAAAGCATCCCTTTTTATCAGAAAACAGCCGAAACAGAGCCCCGGTTAACAACAATAGCGTACAGCGAAATTGGCTTTATATGTTTTCGACTCGCCGATTACGGCAGCGCCGTCCGGGCCTTCAAAAGAGCCATCGAATACAACGACCTGTCTCCAGATAAAAGGAATCTTGCAAGAGTGAATTTCGAGCTTGCCGCGGCCCTGCAGAACCTCAATCGCGAGGAAGAGGCCTCGCTGCATTTCAAAAATGCCGCCGAACTCTTCCGCGAGCTTACCGAAAAGTACCCTCAGACACCCGAATTCCAGTTCAAGCTGGGCGCCGCTTTGGTCAAAATCCGCGATTTTGAAAACGCCGCCAAGGCGTTCGGCAAAGTGATAGAGATGAATCCCGATGACATCGCCGGCTACATCGAGCTTGCAAAGGTCTTTGAACTGCAGCAAAAATACGTCGAAGGAATCGAAATGCTCCAAAAGGTAATTGACCGTATGAAGGACAAGCAGCCCGATGACGACGTTCGCGCGCTGCGTGCGATGCTTGAAGTCTTGCAGTTCAAGCAGTGGCGCGAATCCCAGGAGAAGGCCGATAGCAAAAACGGCCTTTAGCCGGACCTCTTATCAAGGCTCATCGCCGGTCGGTATCTCCCTCAACGGCCACCCGAGCGGGCACAACTCGAGCCACAGTTCCGCAAGTTTCGCGTAGTCGCCGAAATCGACGTCGCCGCTGCCGTCCAGGTCGCCGATGAGCGTCCCACCGCCATCCGGGTTGATGGGTGGGCCGTAAAGCCATTGCTGCACCAGCCTGCCTAAGTCGTCAAAGCGGACGCTACAACCGGTTATCCACGATGTCTGCACCTTGTACGCCACAGGCGTTGTGTCCCGGAAATGAATCCAGCCGATGTTCTCGCCCCAGGCCCAGCCATCGAAATTGCCGTCGTGGTCGATGGTAACGCCGTAGTGCGTCGGATCGCCGGCAACCTTGGGGTCGAAGTTTATCCATCCGACGTTCTCGCCCCACGCGTAACCCGATAGCAGCCCGGTCCCGTCATTCACGACGCCGCCGTAGGCAGGCCGGAGATTTATCCAGCCGATGTTCTCCCCCCAGCCGTAACCGCTAAGCTCGCCGTCGCCCACTGTAACTCCGGGCCCCTGGTTCGGCTCAAAATTCAACCACCCCGCGTTATCGCTGTAGGCATACTGCGAGCCGTCATCATAAGGGTCTATGTTCTCGGTTGGGTCAATGCTCCCGGCCAGGGCAACCGAGGCTGACAACAGCATCCACACAACGAGCAGCACGCTTCTCTGCCTCATTCTACCTCACCTCCTTACAATCCGAAATTCAAGGCTTCTGCAAAATTGCAGGTTAGGCCTACTTAGAAAAGAAAAAATCGTTTGTTGATTACCTGCAATTTTGCAGAACTCATTCCCAAACCGCCTCAGACATTCACCTGCCTGAGCGACTGTCAGGACGCTTGAATCTCATGCGAGAGGTTCGATCTTTAACTGCCCTTGTTGGTCATCAAATCCCACTGGGCAATAACGTTGCCCGCGGGCAGCCCGTCGGCGCCTATGATCGTGTAATCCCACTCGATCTTGGCGTAGTTGAAGCTGACTTCTTCCAGCGGCAGCGCATCGCCGCTCCTGGTCCCGGCGCTCGGCTTCACGGAGCTAACGATCACGTCGGACAGTTTGTACTCCATATACTTCTGCTTGTCGCCTGTCGCCCTGCAGAGCTCTATCCTGACCTCCTTGATATGCTCGCCCTTGCAGCAGGACAACACCAGCTTCGGACTCGCCTTGTCCAGCGTATGCACGAGCGAGAAATCCTCGTGTTTGCTTGGCTCGGCTCCCCCTCCTCCTACAACCCTGGAGGGCTGGCTTACACCGTGGCTGAAGGAAAGTATCTCTATCCAGTCCTTGTGCTTGTCATCCGTCGATTCGCCCGGAATCATGTCAATCTTCAGAAATGCATCGAATGCCAACGGCAGCGGCGGCTGTGTCCCCATACTGGCCGTATAGATATCGCCAAGGCTCGGCATCGACGACTCAGGCGACCCGGGCGGCCCGGGCGGTTCGAGACTTCCCCCGCCCGCTTTGAGCGAAATCAAAACGAGGACAGCCGACACAACCACAACCACCACCAGCTTCGCTGTTATGTATTTTGTCTTCACTTACGTGTCCTCCAAAAACAACCGCAATCCAATTTGATTCAGGCACTCTAACAAAACCCAATTCGTCATTCCGAGCGCAGCCGAGGAATCTATTCAAATAGCCCAGCGAACCAGCGCCTCATTTTGAAGTCAGGTTTTGTTACAGCCTCTTATAGACCACTCGACGAGTATGGAACAACCGAGGGGATACAAAGACTGGCCGTATCCCCCCGAATAGCCAAGCGTTTTTGCACTTTTCAGCGCCACTCTAATCTATCGTACAAATATATACTCGAATCCTGCAAAATGCAAGAAAAATCCCGCCAAATGCAAGAATCTTCCAACAATTCCCCGGAGCCGTCCCCTCACCTCCTCTGAACGTACATGCTTAGCCTGAAGATGCCGGCTATTGACCGAAAAACCGCGTTCACACGCAATTTAGGCTGATTTTGGGATTCTCGGAAGGACCAGAAACCTCGATAAACGCCCAAAAAGGCTGATTTTCCCGGCTAAACACATACTTCCGAACAGCCCGAAAAACACCCCTGCCCCCTTTGTGCCTCAGATGGCCCGGCTAAGGTTTTTCAGCAGCCGGCAGCCCCCCTAAAACCTCTTTCACCTGGTCGGCGCAGAAGCTGCCGGGATACAATTCAAGAAAACTCGACAGAGTCGCTCTCGCATCACTCAGGTGCTTCTTCTTCTGCTCCGGCTCCGATTCACTCTGATAGAGACCTATCTTCAAACGCCCAAGCTCATGCAAAGCCATCATTCCCCCGTCGGTCTTTGGAAACGCCTCATGCACCTCGCTCAATCGCTCCGCCTGAAGCTGATCATCGGCAACAAGCTTCGCCTGCGCCAACAGGATATTGTCACGAAGCTGATCTTTATCACCCGTTCGCTCCAACAAACCGTTCAGGTGATCGGCGTAATCCGGCAGGTGAGGATTCAGTCTTACGAACTGAGCCAGGCGCTCAACCGAACCGGGATCCTCCGTCCGATTCTCAGGACCTATCAGAAGCCGCCACTGACTCAGCCTCCTCTGCAGTTCAATCAGCTTAAAGACCGTCATCACCGAATCCGCCGGCGGACGTAACAATCCCAAAAATGCCTCACCGCGCCCCTGGCCTTTCTCAAGCCCCTTCAACCGCTCAATCACCTTGTCCTGCGCCTCCGCCAGAAGCCTCTCCGCCTGCTCAAACCTCTCACGTCCCGCCCAGTCCCTTGCTATACGCCACCGCGCCTCGATTGATTCACTGCTCTGCGGAAAATACTTATAAAGTCGATACCATATCGGCAAGGCGTCAGGACGCGGATAGTCCGTATAGAAATGCAGTATCTCTTTCTGCTCAAGCATCTTCACATCAGGACTGTATTCCCTCAAAAGCGCCGTGAAGTAAAGCGCTATCGGCATCCGTCCGCTGTCGGGCCGTTTCCGGATGAATAAATCATACTGCTGCAGAAGCCCTTGCCGTTTCGCCTGATAATTCAGACTCTCCGGCATAATAAACCAGCTCGGCCAGCGGTCGTACTGCAACTGAATCTGAATCTCCTTCTTCAGCTCCGCACGAAGGGGTATCGGCTCGGTAACATAAAAGAGGACTTCTCCCAGGTACTTCCTGACGTCGGGGTCCGTAATCGTCCTATCGAGCGCCTCTGTTACGCTGTGATCGTGAAACTCCTCAACGTTCTCAGGGTCGTTCTTCGCCACGTAAAGCTGATAGTCCAGCTCGTCAAATCCAATCGCCGCCTCAAACGTCCCCACCGCGATAACAAGCGTAAGCAAAGTGAATACCCAAACCAGACCCGGACGGTAGCGCGTGTAATGACCTATCCCGAGCACAAACGCCGCTATGATCAGACCGTCAAGCCACGCACAAACCCACGGAGTAAAAGAGAAACCCCACTCAATCGGGTCCTCTCCCTTTGCGCCGCCAAGCAGGCCCCAATACACTAACTGAGGAGCCGTGCAAAGCGCTATCGCAATATACCGCGAACGAAATCGAAGCGGACGACACGCCGCTCCCAGGCAGCTAATCAAAAGACACAATGCAAACCCCGGCAGGTTCGCAAGAAAAACAACCGCTAATATGAATACCACACTGTAACGAAAGCTCATAAGCTGCGATGTCAACACCGGCGAAACCGACATTATGCCCATCAGCAGTCCCAGAACAAATATCTGCCACGGGTATTCGAATATGCTCACCCCTGTAGCCAGATCCCGCGCCAAACGCCAGTACGAAGGCGACGTCACCGCCTCAATATCGAACGACCAGAATGTGCCCGTGACTATCTTCGACCAGAGAAGACAGCTAAGACAGAATGTCCCCACTGCAAAAAGCCAGTTCCGCTGAACGTTCGAATGGCTGTAGTGCAGCGTCGGACCGACAGCCAGAAAAGACTTCGACCCCACTATCGGTGTCTTATCAGTCTCTTTATTATCCATAGGCCCTTCAAATATCGAGCACTAAGCATCGACCATCGAGTATCGAGACACGTGTCATTGCGACCCCCAGCTTGTCGAGGGAGAAGCAATCTCCAGCCCCTCGCACGCCTGAGATTGCCACGGCCCGCGTTGCGGGCCTCGCAATGACAGAGAGCATCGAGTATCGAGCTACGTCCCCTCGCCGCTGCTCGATAGATACTCAATCTGCTCGGGCGTAAGCTTGTCAATCGCAATCGACATCGATTTGAGCTTGAGCCTGCTTACCTGCTCCTCAATCTCTGTCGGCACGTCGTAAACCGCCGCGTCCAGCTTGCCCTGTTTCTTCACCACGTACTCAGCCTGCAGCGCCTGTGTCGCAAAGCTCATATCCATCACGCTCGCGGGATGGCCCTCCGCCGCCGCAAGATTAATCAGCCGTCCTTCCGCCAAAAGATGGATCCGCTTGTTGTTCTTCAGCACATACTCATCGACGTGATTGCGCACGTTACGAGTCACCTTCTTGCTTATTCGCTTCAACGCCGGCAAATCCAGCTCAACGTTGAAATGTCCGCTGTTGCAAACCACCGCCCTGTCCTTCATCACTCGGAAGTGCTCGGCCCGTATAACGTGCTTGTTGCCCGTCAACGTCACGAACAGCTCGCCCTCCTTCGCCGCCTTCGCCATCGGCATTACCTCGAACCCGTCCATCGCCGCCTCCAGCGACTTGACCGCATCGACTTCCGTAACGATTACAATTGCCCCCATCCCCCTCGCACGCATCGCAAAGCCTCGTCCGCACCAGCCGTACCCCGCCACGACCACCCTCTTGCCGGCCAGCAGAAGGTCCGTCGCACGAATTATCCCATCGACCGTTGACTGCCCCGTCCCGTACCGATTGTCGAACAGGTACTTCGTCGCCGCGTCGTTCACGGCGATAACCGGAAACTTGAGTTTGCCCTCCCTCGCCATCGCCCGCAGGCGGATAACACCCGTCGTCGTCTCTTCCATACTCGCAATAATCCGCCCGGCCTCTTTCTTTCTGCTCCTGTGCAGCTCATTCACTAAATCCGCCCCGTCGTCGAACGTAATAACCGGCTTATGGTCGATAGCCGAGTGGATATGCTTGTAATAGGTGCTCCGATTCTCGCCGCGAATGGCAAAGACGGCCATATTGAAATCCTTCACCAACGAAGCCGCAACGTCATCCTGGGTGCTCAGCGGATTGGATGCGCAAAGAACAGCGTTCGCCCCGCCCGCCTTGAGCGTCCGCATCAGGTTCCCCGTCTCCGCCGTCACGTGCAGACACGCAGATACGTTCATCCCCTTCAACGGCTTGCTCTTGGCGAACCGCTTGCGAATCGCCGCAAGGACCGGCATATCGTTGTCCGCCCACAGTATTCGCTTCTTCCCAACCTCCGCCAATGACAAATCTGCAATGTCGTACTTCATCCATTGACCCTTTCAAGACAAGAAAAATAAACGCGGGACACGATTATACCCCCCGCAACGCCGAAGCGTCAATCCGAAATCTAAAATTCGCCTCCTCGCCAGTTCCCCCCATTCCGCCCCCCCCCAAAAAAACACCCCTCTCGTACCACGCGCCTCCCTGCCCCTGTTCCATAGCACGGGCCCCTCGTGGCACGGGCATCCTGCCCGTGTTTTACGTGGCACGGGCTTCCAGCCCGTGTATTCTCACCACCCCCATCCCAAATCCACGTCTTTTGTCCAAATCACCCCCCTGATATCCTGATGCCCTGATAACCCGATATCCCCCCACTCACCAATTAACCATTTAACTACTCACCATTCGCCAACTCCGTTTCGTACTTCGGATTTCGAATTTGTGCATAGTCATTTCTCAAGCATATAGATATGCACATCCCACGCCTTGAACTTGTCTTTGAAAACGCCGTCCTTCGATTCAATTTGCCGATCTTCGCCAAGCACCTTCACGGCCCTTTCGCCTTTTAGTCCGCGCACACCAAACGCAGCGCTCGTCTCCGCGTCTCTCATACACACCGCAAAGACATACACCGCCCCCTTATACTCCTTCACCATCACTGCCACGGGGACATCCTTGTTATCCGGCGCCACACTCACCGCATCCTTGACCGTCGCGCTATTGAGCACCGGCGCCAGCTCCGAAATCTGCTTATTTACAGCCGTTACCGCAGAAAGCATCTCCACGTCACTGAGCAGCGCCGACTCATTAAACTTCGGCTCCCATTCGTGCACGAAGTAAATCAGCCCCATCGACCCATGAATGATGCTCATCCACACCTCGCACCGCACCTGCTGGGGCGTGGCCTTCGCCTTCGGATTCTGTATCCGCGTGCACTCGATGCAGTTCCACACCACCTTCTTGCCCTCCGTCCACTGCAGCAATCGCTCCACGCCCCTCGCAACGTACCAGAGCTTACCCGCAACTTCCGGCTTGTCGTGGACCGCCGGATAAATATCGAACGACGCAATATCGCATCCCTTCGCGTACTCCGGATAATCCTCCGGATGGTTCGTCCGCACTCCGCGCCCGTACCAGCCGTCCCACGCCACGCCCTGCCCAAGATTCAGCATCACGGGCCGGCTCGCATCGGCCCTGCGAATCCGCTGATAACCCTCCACTATTCTTTCAGCCGGTATAGGCGGCCCATACCCTTTGCCCTCGCCCAGCGACTGCGCATTGTCCGGCTCGTCCCCGTGCATCCACCCCACGATAATCGGGTCCTCAACGTGCTTTAGCCCTACCTCGTTCTGACTGCAAATCACCTTCATTCCAGCCCTTTTCAGTTCCGCAAGCTGCTCTTCCGTCGGCCCATTCCAAAGGCCAACGTATGTATTGAACCCGGCCTCTTTGTACTTCTGCGCGTTCCTCGGACTCTGAAGCCATACGCAAATCGGAAAGAATCCGGCGTCACCCGAAGGCCCCCTCTCCCACTTCACGTACGGACTCGCCCCCTTTGCGCCCGACTCGCCATAAGCCGCCGGACCGCTCGCCGCAGCAACCGCCACGCAAACCATCGCAATCACATTTCGCCACATAAGACTACCTCCCGCAAAAACCCAATCTGTACTATCACTATGCTTTGCAACTCTCTACAGTTCTCATCTACACCGCCCCCAGCAGGACAGAGGCTGAACCCCTCTCCCGCAGAATGCGTCCAGTAAGAAACTATCAGAACGCAGGCCTATTGTATCTCATGCCACACCCACGCCCCGTCCTCGAGCGGGATAGTGAAGTCCCCAGGAGGTTCTGTTCGCTTCGGCCCCACAGTCAGACCCCAATGCCCAAATCCCCCGCCATAAACCAGATTCACCGAACGATCCCTTAGCTCCAGCACAACCATATTCGGTCCTAACCATCGAATGCTTCGAGGCCATCTACCTCTATCAACGAAAACGCTTCCCTCGCTCAATGTTTCCGGCTCCTCTCCATCCAATTCATAAGACACACCCCAAGTCCGAATCGCCTCAACATCCGCCCACACCTTCATATGAATCCAAAAGCCCTCGGTCATCGTTACGTACCCGGGCGCCGCCAACAGCAACAGCCCGAAGCAAATGCCCATCAACCCAAAGCATATAACCCCATATTTCACCCCCGTCCAGACCAGCTCTCTGCGTTGCTTAAAGACAAAGAGCCGGCACAACATAGCCACCAGCCAAGCCACCGCCGCGCACGGTGCACCCAGATACAGAACCAGATAGAATACGCAGTGTGCCACAATAACAAGCAGGAAAAGCCACATCGGAAGAACGAACCCAGCTATCACTGCCCCCGCATATATCAACAGTATCGCGCCCGCCACCCATCCGGTCAAAGTCCAGCCTCGCCCCCGCGATTCTCTGCCGGTAACCACCTCACATCCATCGCCTTTTGATATCCCCGCCATCGTCCTTTGTCCCGCTCAACCTGGGCTCCTCCGCCCGCATCGGCGGCCCATGCTATGGCCGCCTCATCGTATCAATCATCCCCCCCCGCCCGCGATATGGCATGTCGTCGGTGCCCCCGATTCCCATATACCTTGTGCTCGGCTGCTGTATGCGTCCCCCGCCCGCCGCGCCGCTCCAGGCCCGCAAAGGCTTCCTCGGCTCTTTCTGGGCGGCGCTTATGTCGCTGCGCACCGCCTGCAATTCACCCGGCCAGTATTTTTCCCCGATTGGCATGTGCTCTATATTCGCTCCGTCGTAGCTATACAGCATGTCGAAGTAACGCCTCTCTCGCATGGTCTTATCGCCCGACCAGTCATCGACCTCAACAACGTCAACGACGACCGCCCCCGTATCGTAATCGACCGAATCAGGCTCCGGCGCCTGCTCCGTCACGTACCCCGTCGGCATATTATACAACGAATCATACGGCGACGGACGGCTCCCTGGCCCTCCAGTCAACGGACGATTCACTGTACCCCCGGGCAACGGACGGCTCCCTGTCCCTCCGGGCAACGGACGCTTTTTCTCAACCTCCCGCTGCACAAAGTCTCCGATAGCCTCGCCGCTCTTCACGTTGAAGTCTTCGCTGTACCAATACCCAAGCACAAATTTCGACACCTGGACCGTAACCTCCTTGGCCTCCTCCTTCGCCATCCCCTTTGCAAAGAAGTACAGCCGCCTCGGAATATCCACCACCTCCGTCGCACCGGAAAAATCACTCCACAGAATGACTTCGTCCTTGCTCGCCTCATCAAGCTTGCTAACCTGGCTCTTGCCCGCAACAGGATTGAATACGCCCAAACGAACCCTGTATCGGTATATCTTGCCCGCCTCGACCGTATCATCGTGGGCCCAGAACATTAATGTCGCCAGCCGGCGAAGGTCCGTCATCGGCGTGACCGATATTTCATCGAGCTGAGCATATACGTCATCCATCGTCGGCCCCGTAGTTGTCTGGCCTGTCCCCGTCGAGCTCCCATACAGCCCGGTGTTGTCCTGGTAGGTCGTGTCGTCTCGCCCTCTTGTTCTTGCCGAGCGGTTTCGACTGCCATAACGACCCCCGTCCGTAGTCAGGCCCGTGCCGCTGCTCCCCGACCTGCGCCCCGACGACGGCGACGACGTCCGGCCGCGGGAGTCTCTGCCGCCCCCGTACAACGAGCCCGTAACGCCGCCTATCCCGGAGACCACCCCGCTAAGGGTATCACGCCCCATGCCCGTGCCGGTAGCCGACCTTCTACGCCCGCTGCCGTCATCCTGGGCCTTCTCTTCCTTCTGTGCTTCTAACGCCTTGCGACGCTCCGCAGCCGCTTGTGCCGCCTGAACGTCCCTGAACTCCTCATACAGCGTCGGGGGAAACCACTCCTCATTTGCAGAGGCTATCTGATAAGGCGCAGGCTGCAGCAAATCTATCTGGACATCCCTGTTTTTGTATTGCAGCATCCGAACCATCAGCCCCCCGGGCGGAAGACTCCGCGCATCCTCGATGATTGTGAACAGCTCCCGATAAGGGTCTATCTTGGCCCGTGGAACATCCTGCCATTCGCTCCAGAGACCATCATCGTTCACTTCCTGTCTCTGCAGCTGGACTGCCGCAAAAACAGGCTCCGCATTGCATGGATCGCGCCACTCAGCCTTGACGCTCGGCCCGGCAAAGCTCTCGTTGAATCTCTTGTGCAGACCCGCAATATCAAAACTGCCCTGCACCGTCACAAAATCAAGATCGTTCGGCTCCGACTCGGTGCTGTTGTAGGGCCTCTCCATACTAACCTCGCTGATAGGCTCATAAACCACAGCCCTGATATGCCCGACCAATACATCATCCACCGTCCCGACCGCGGGAAGATTATACTTCCTTACTATGATCCCGCCCTGCGGGTTGCTTTCGGGAACCGGCGGGCTGATGCTGAAATCCACGCCCTTTATGGCCGAGGCGACCAGAGCGCGATATTCATTCAATTTCGGCTCATAAGAATTCGGCGAAGACGGCGGCTCATCCAGTTTCGCCTCAAGGCTCCTCGCCTGCTTCTTTATATAACCGTCGATAGCCCCGGGAGTGAATGTCTCACGGTCAAACGTCACAGTGTTGGGACTGATGATAACGTACATCACAAAAGGCCAGATGCAAACCAACGCAACTATCCCCAGGACTATCTTCTCGACGTGTTCCTCTAAAAAGCGTAATATCTTATCCATTTCTCATACCCCGAATCTGCTTTTGGACCTGACGGATTTCGAACATCTCCTGGATACTGCGCCCGCCTCATTAATTGCCCCTGCCCGGCAACGGCGCAAACGGCTGCTGCCCATCCGCCGCGGGCTCACCTTTCACAACCTGCGGCTTGATTGCGTCGTAGGCCTTCGCGTCAAACACATACTCGCACACCAATTCCAGCTCAACAACCGCATCCTGACCGTAACGATAAAGACTGTGAAACGGATCGGACCGATCCACTGCCGTGAACCTGCTCTCCAATACCGTTATCTGGTTATGAGAGAAAACCTTCGCTTGTCCCAGCTCATTGAAGAAGCCGTTGAACCTGTGCTGCTTGGCGCTGCAAAGCTCCT
>CAYGZM010000018.1:33713-39792 GCA_964354365.1 uncultured Pirellulales bacterium | reverse complement strand
CCAAGTCATCGCGCCGCCGGCATCAACGATCTTACGCGTCCACGGAATAACGACCGGGCTCAGGTCCTCGTAACGCGGCTCGCCCTTGCCCCACATCTGGCCCAGGTAGCTCAATTTGTGTATCCGCGCGCCATCCACCTTACCGTCCGCCGCGCGCCGGATCAGCGTCTTTTCCACGTCGTTGATCTCGCCCGCCGTGAACACCTGCTCGGCTGGATTCCGACATAGTGGTCGTATGTTGCGTTGGGAGAAAGATAGTACCCCGAGTTTTGCCCTATGGTGACGAGGTAGTAGCCCGCCCCAAACGACTTGATCTGCTCGGCCAGCCCCTCCGCATCGAAACTGTCAACCAATTCATTCCACCGCTCGACGCTCATCCGCTCGTTGTGCGCCTGCGAGATCCAGTCCGCCAGGTAATGCGTCATCACGCCCCACTTGGCATCCTTCATCCAGCCGGTCCTGTCCTGCGCCTCGTTCCCAAAGCCCCGAAGCGCAAAGAGTAAAACCAAAATGCAGCAAAACGAAAACTGCCTTCTAAAAGAACCATTCAATCGTGTCATTGTTGCCAATCCTGTTTTGTGAACCTCACTGTTTTGAGAACCGCCCGATGAAACCGCCGCCGGCGCTCAAATCTATCGCCAGCGAATCGCCGCTTTTTAGAACTGTGTTCTCGACTTGAACCGCAGCAGAATTGTCCTTGCTGTCGCGAATCAGCAGCGCCCGATGCTCGCCCTGCCCCAAAAAAGATAGCGGAACATTTACGGCTCGCGCCGCCGGGCCGTTTACAATCGCAAGAAACCACGTCTCGCCGCTGCGGCGTGCGAACGCCGCGACCTCGCCGATCTCGCAGACCGGCAGAACGATAGTCTCGTCCCAGACCGCAGGGATGCTCTTCATCATCTCGACGCCGGGATTGTCCAGAATGTTCTTAGGCTGGGCGCCGTACGTCAGCAGGGGGGCTGTGAAAACCGCGGCTGTGGCGATCTGGTGCGCCCAGGTGGTGTCGGCGCGGCGCTCGCCGAAGTGCACGGGCGTATAGTCGGCGTGGCCGGCCAGAAACCGTGTGAAGGGCAGCGTCGCATCGTGCCGCGCCCGCTCTTTGAGCCTGCTGGATTCCATCCCCCTGACACCTTCACGCACCAGCTCGTTCGGCCAGGTCCGCGATTCGCCCGTTGGCTTGTTTGCGCCGTGAAAGTTGACCAGCACCTTGTATTTCGCCGCTTCCCTCAGCAGCGCCGTGTAGTGATCGACAACGTCTTTGTGCTCGTGGTCAAAGAAGTCAATCTTGGCCCCTACGACACCCAGATCATTTAATCTCTTGAAGAACGCCTCGCGGGCTTCGGGCGTCCGAAGCTGGTTGGAGTGCCGCCAGAACCACAGGCCAACTCCCTGTTGACGCGAATAGTCCACCAGCTCCTTGATCTGCTCATCGCTCCACCGCGACCAGAAGCCCTCGATCACGTGGTATTCGAAACCCAACTGTCCCGCCAGCCGGGAGAATTCCTTCATATCTTCCAGCGTGCTTCCTCCGCCGTCCAAGTACCGCCACACCGCCCGGCCCGGCTTGACCCACTCGGTGTTCATCCCCCGGGGGAAAAGCTCCGCATCCGCAGGCGCACAAAGATTATGAATTACGTCGCAGTTCACCAGCGTATTCAAATCGCCGCCTATCATCACGACTCTCCAGGGCGACGTGATCGTCCCGGAAATCACGGCAGGCTTGGATACACGCTCGATCTCGTTTTTGTACCGCAGCCTGTATGGGTAGGAAACATGATGCTTGTGCCCAAGAACCAGGTTGAACCCGCCGCGACCGTCGGCCTGCAGCGCCATCCCGCTGTAATTCACCAGCGCCGCCTCCGTAATCGAGGCATAGCCAGCGCCGCCCGGCAGCTTGAATGTCACCGGAGGCGCAGCCCACTGGCCTGCCTGGATTTCGCCAATCTCTTTCTTCTCGTGCGCGCCTTCATAGTGGCCTTCAAGGTCGTGATACCAGACCGTGCTGCCGGCGGGTATCATGAACGTCGTCGCCTCGTCCGGCACCCGCGGTTTCTCACCGCCGGGAATAACGTACCGGAATGCAACGCCGTCATTAAACGACCGCACTTCCAGCGTATAAGCTATGTCGCTTTTCGTATGCTTGAGTGAAATCCTCGCCCCGTTGCAGTGATTCACGGCCTGGGAATGGACGCCGCGCCAGGGGTAGGTCTCTTCCACCTCGTACCGCTCCATCCCGCCGGCCTCGGCCCCTTCCGAAAGCTCCACATCGTCCACCGTGAACCGAATGGCCGATGTCTCAATCACCGCCTTGTCTCTGAATGTTACGGCGTATGTCAGCCGCCCCTCGTCCGGCATCAATCGAAATTGCACATTGCCATCCGGACTAACGATCTTGGTTTCGTCTATCGCAAGCCCCACATCCAACATACATAACGCCACGGCCAGGCCGGTGACAATCGTAATGAAACCGCGTCTTCTCTGCATGGTCCTGCCTCCAACAATAGGTCTCTTGGCACCTCTGTCTCGAAGTTTTCTTTATCCGCTCGGCGGAATCTCAGCAGGCTCAACAGCCGGACCTGGCGAGCTACTCTTCTTTTTTCTTGCCCGGTATCAGGCCCTTGATGCCGTCGCCGATTCCCTTGCCGACGTCTCCTGCTCCTTCAAGTATCTTCTTGCCGGTGTCCCCGGCGCCTTCGAGCACTTTTTTCGTAACGTCGGTTCCCTCTTTGATGATCTCCATACCGGCGTCAAGTGTCTTGCCCAACGCGCCCGACAGCCCGTTTATCATATTGTCCGGCAGTATCCCGGCGCCCTGCTCGGCTATGCCGTGCGCAATGGCCGACAGTATCTTGCCGATCAAGCTGGCCGTGTTCAGCTTGTTGTCGCTGCCCAAGTCGGTCATTCTGATCGTTGCAAGCTTCAACGGAATCGTATCCATTCTTCCGGGAACGGGCAATAGTTTCACTTTAACTGTAGTGTTGCTGATTACAAGCTCGTCTATATGCAGCTTTTTGCCCTCCGCGGCAGCCTCGCCTTCCGGACCCTTGGGTATCGCCTTGACCACGTCCTGAATGTTGTTGCGCAGACCTTTCTGCTCGAGCACAACTTCCGCCCCATCGAGCGTAATCTGGTTTATCTTGATCGTATCGCTCAACAGAGACCGGACATCGACCTTGACTGAGCCGCTCTTCAATTCGAGCAATTCCTTATGCTCATAACCCTCCGGATTCTTGACTGCAAGATTATGCAGGGCAAGCCTGCCGCCCATAATTGACAGGTCAACGTCTTCCACGTTGACGCCCACCTGCAGCGCCTTGGTTCCCGCCTTCTCTATCCCGAATTTAACGGCCCGCCCGCCGAAACGGTCAACCGCCAAAACTATGGCGACCGCCGCAACAATTATCACCAAAGGAAAGGTTATCAGCAGTTTTCGCACTATCTTCATTTCTAAACACTCTCGCGGACAATCTTTGCTCCGAGCGGATTCAATCTTTCTTCGATTCTCTCGTACCCCCGGTCAATATGATAAACTCTGTTTATCGTTGTCGTTCCCTCGGCGGCCAGCCCGGCCAGCACCAGCGCCGCCGACGCCCGCAGGTCCGAAGCCATCACAGGAGCGGCGATCAGCTTCTTCACGCCCGCCACAATCACAACCGGCCCTTCCTTACGCAGATCCGCCGCCATTCGATTCAGCTCGGCAACGTGCATATATCTGTCGGGAAAGACCTTCTCGATAATGACGCTATTGCCGTCCGCAAGCGATAGAAGCGCCATAAACTGCGCCTGCAAATCCGTGGGGAAGCCCGGATACGGCTGGGTCGTAATATCAGCCGGCTTCACCGAGCCGTCCGCCGCAACCGTGCACCCGGACCCGTTCGCCTCGACCGTTACGCCTATACTCCGCAGCTTGTGCACCACCGCCATCATATCGTCGAGCCGGCAGTTCCGCACGTGCACTTCGCTCGACGTTATCGCAGCGGCCGCCATAAACGTCCCCGCCTCGATGCGGTCCGCAATAACCTCGTATTCAACGCCCTCCAGCTCTTTTACTCCTTCAATAGTCAGCCGCGGCGAGCCTATCCCGCTGATTTTCGCGCCCATCTTGTTCAGGCAATTCGCCAGGTCCGCTATCTCCGGCTCACACGCCGCCGATTCGATAACGGTACGGCCCTTGGCCAGCGTCGCCGCCGTAAGGATATTCGCAGTGCCCAGGACGGTCGAGCCGAAAGGCCCGCCCATAAACACCTCCGCGCCCCTCAATCCCTTCGGCGCCTCCGCGACTATGTACCCGCCCTCCAGATGTATCTCCGCGCCAAGCGCCTCCAGCCCGCGCAGATGAAGATTCACCGGCCTGTCGCCTATCGCGCAGCCCCCCGGCATAGAAACCCGCGCCCTGCCGCACCGCGCAAGCAGCGGACCGAGTATGCAAATGCTCGCCCGCATCTTCCGCACAATCTCATAATCGCCCACAGGATTATCTATCACCGTCGAATCCATGCACAAATCACCGTTCGGACTCCTCGCCAGCTTACAGCCCAGCTGCCCCAGCAGCTCACCGCACACCGTGATATCCGAAAGATGCGGCACCGATTTGAGAGTTGATTTGCCCGCAGCCAGGATTGTCGCCGCCATTATCGGCAGCGAAGCATTCTTCGACCCGTTCACACTCACCGCGCCCGAAAGCCACACAGGTCCTTCAATCCGAAATACGTCCATTCTCTATTTTCCTTGAAAAGCGGCCCCCGTTCTGCAATACTCCGCACAACAGCAAGCCGGAACAATACTGTAATAGAAGACGACTTGGTTTTCAAGTCCTGCTTTAACAGCAGGACTTTTGCAAAAGGTTTATTAACAGGATAATTCCGACCGGCCCGGCGGCAAGCAGAAAATATGCTATGATGACCATTATCGAGATAGCCAAACGAGTCGCCCAACTGATGAACCCCGCGCTGCTGATTTGCCTGGTGGGCCTGGTATTGTTCGGAATTTGGCTCCTGAAGACCTCCTGGGGCAGAAATGCGTTTGTCGATTCGCCCGTCCGCAGAAACGATATGCCCGTCTATGTGCCGGGCATCCTGCTGTTTGCGTGGTTTGGGGTTTTCCCGACTACAATCCTCATCGGCAAAAAGCTCTCTGCTGACCTGCCGGCCTGGTCTTCCGCCGCGATCATCAACGCCGTTTACTGCCTTGACGCAACGGCCCTGGCCGCCGGGACCCTCATCCTCGCCAGATACCACTTTGCCCGCCGATTGAAGGGGTTCGGCCTCAACCCAAAAACAATACCCAGGGATTTTCTCACCTCTTTCTTGAATCTCTTGACGGTCTGGCCCCTCGTGATGGCCGCCCTCGTGCTGACGATATACGTCGGCCGGCTCATCTGGGGACCCAAATTCGACCTCGGCCGACACGAGGAGCTCGAATTGATAAGGCAATACTCCCAGTTGCCGCTGCGAATCTCGGTCTTCGTCGTCGCCGTCGTAATGGCGCCAATCCTCGAAGAATTGCTTTTCCGCGGCATGCTTCAGACAATGGTCCGCTCATTATGGATCCGCTGGTGGACCCGGCCCCCACGCCAGTGGCCCTTGACCCAAGGCCCCGTGGGGGGGCAGGGTGCAAATCCAACCGGGGCACAATCAGCCCCCGCAACAATTGATGCGCTCCTTGCAGGTTTGCCCCCTCTGGCAGGCCGGGTCTTTTCGCCGGCGGACAATTGCTGCGGGATTTCATCTCGCAGCACCATCGGAGTCTGGCTGTCAATCGCCCCCAGCGCCGCCCTATTTGCAATCGCGCACGCAAACACCGGACATTGGCCGGCGCTGTTTATATTGGGCGTATGCCTCGGCTACGCTTACGAAAAAAGCGGTTCGTTGCTCCGCCCAATCTTCATCCACTCGATCTTCAACGCAATTATGGTGGTATCGGCCCTGTATGCGTAGGACAATACGATATGCTACTTCGACGGCCGCGTCGATACCGCTTCGTCGTCGATTCCGATACCGTTCTCAAGGTTGCGATGACCGCCAAAGGCGGCCAGGCTATGAGAATCACGTGGCACGGGCTTCCAGCCCGTGATGAAAAC
>CAYGZM010000018.1:0-33613 GCA_964354365.1 uncultured Pirellulales bacterium | reverse complement strand
AGGCGGCCAGGCTATGAGAATCACGTGGCACGGGCTTCCAGCCCGTGATGAAAACCATTCCCCGTGGCACGGGCTTCCAGCCCGTGATGAAAACTCCGCTCCTTCAACACACTACCAACAAACTCTAATCTGACGGAACCTACCGACTGACAAGCTCAATCTTCGCCCAGTAACCGGCCTCAAACTTCCACCCGCTCGCCTCGTTGAGCAGTTCCAGCTTGGTCTTCTTGCCCGCGTATTGCGATAAATCCACCTCCACAAGGGTCCACAACTCTCTGGCCGTCTCTTTGCCGATAGGCGCCTTGAACAGCTCTTTGCCGTCCGCCTTGACAATCAGGGTCCAGTCCCCCTCAGGATGATGCCCCACTATTAGCGAAAGTTTCGTCTTATTGTCCGCGGGGATCTCAACTTCTTTCGACAGCACACAAGCTATCGTCTGGCTCAGAGGATGCGTCAAAAGGACGTTCTTCCTGCCGTTCAACTCCTCGTAGAAGCCCGGGTTCATATCCTCGCCGCACTTGGCGACCTTCCAGCCTGGCGCGAGCTTCTCAATCGCCTTGGTCAAATCCCTTCCGACCGTGGCCGTAATCTGCGCCATCTCCTTTTCGGTGAATCGGCTGTTGGCAACGGGTCCCGGCTCCCAGCACTGCTCGAACTTGGTGGGTTTTGGCGGGGCAACAGGAATCACGAAGACCTCTTCGCCGCTCGCATCCTTCTCAATACGTCCGCCGGCGCGATCAACCGCCTGTCGCACGAGTTTCTGATTCACCTCAATCAGCATCGGGAAATTATAAGGCGTATGGCTGAACTTGCTTTCCTGGTTCAAGGCCGACTTGAACTTGTCCGGCAGTTTCGCATAGCCGATTGTAGTGAACAGCACTCCGGCCGCGCTCGACGGGTTGCAGTCCGAGTCCTGCCCGCATCGCGTCGAGATGATAATCGTCTGGTCCGGGTCGCCCTTGCCGTACAATAGCCCCATCACGATATATGCCCCGTTTATCTTGGCATCGATGTTGAACTCGCCCTTGTCGCACGACGCTCGCCGATAATCAGGATTATCCGCGTACTTCTCCTCAATAAGCTGCCAGGTCTTCTCCCAGTTATCCGGATTCTCACGGCGCCACTTGAGCAAATCCGAAATGCACTCATAATATTGGCTGCCTTTTGGAATGCACGCCAAGCCCGCCTCCACTATCTTCTCGATGTCGTCCTCAAAGAAGGCCTCGGCGTACATACCTCCGACAAGCTGCCCGCCGTAAAGACCGTCTCCGTAATTCATCAGCCGCCCGAATTTCTCGCCCAATTCGATCACCACGTTCGGCAGCCCCGGCGCTATAAGCCCCGCGTAATCAGCCTCGATCTGGTAGTCTATATCGTCGGCGTGCTTGTTGAACTCCGGATGGCCCGAATCAGGCGGCGCTACCCCGCTCCGCAGAAGCGTCCGTCCCGCGTTGTTAGCGTGCCATAGCGGGTACCCGCTGTTCGCAAAATCAATACCCGCCTGCCGAATAGAGACGTCCATCCCATACAACTCAAGCGACCGCAAAAACGTCATCTCAACGTAAATATCGTCCTGCCCGAACTGGTTGATCATCTCCGGCTTCCACTGCGGTATCTGGTCCGCGGGCATTATCTCTCCCTTGTAGTGAAACTCGGTTGGCCCGCCCCACCCGACCCCCGCCATTTGCCCGATCCAGCCGCCTTTCATCTTATCAACATAATCCGCCACGCTGATCCGCCGAGAATTCGCAGCCCCCGATGCGCTCTCTGTCCCCCAGCAGCAAACGAACGCCAGGCCCAAACCGAGCAGCGCAATCACATTCTTCATCGTCAACCTGCGCACGACAATACTCCTCACTAAAAATTCACATTCGGTCCGTTTCCACCGAGAAACCTCAGCCGTTCCATTCCTTGATCAGCTTCTCAATCCTTTCGGGATTCCAGTCGTTCGGCTTGGGATAATCCTGATTCGCCTCCAGCTCCTCCATAGTGGGGGTCTTCGACGGAACGCCGTTCGCCGGCACATCCGCTCCCGTAATCCATACCAGCGCGTTCAGAATGAGTTTGCGGAATTCGTTATGCGCCCAGCTATGGTGCCAATGACCGCCGGTGAACCCAAAGCCGCGTCCGCCGCCCGGCCGTTCGTACGCCCAGCCTACGTGCTCCGGCATACCCAGCTCCGCGCGAACAGTCGGGTTGCCGCCGTGAGCATCGTCGCGCCCTTTGCGCGTGCTGTCCGGCGGAATAGCCGTCAGAACTGGCGTCACCCCCTTCATACCCTCCACAAACCGCATGTGATAGTACCACTCGTCGTCTATCGAAAAGGGCTTGACGCCCCGCGTAATCGGGTGCTTCGGGAATTCCTTGAACTCCGCCCTCCAGAACGGATTCACCGACCAGAAAGTCTCGAAGTAGCCGCCCGTCCAGCCGAGCATATAGTCCCCCGGCTTGCCCTTTGGCACCTCCACCCCATAATGCAGGCACGCAATGCCCACGCCCTTTTTCGCCAATTTGTCCGTCTCTTCGAGGTGCTGCATGACTATGTGCCCGTCGCCGCCGTCACAGAACATGCAAATCGCATCGGCATTGTCAAACGCCGTCGGGTCCTGCGGCCAGCCGTTTGTGTAAACCGTCGCGTAAATATTCGGCATATTATCATTCAAGCATTTGGCAAGCAGTATGCACCCGGCGTTGTGCTCATGGCTGTTGTAGCCGTGGCTCCGCGGCCCCGCCACCAGCACCAGCTTCTTCTTTCCCGCCATCTTCAACCTCTTTAGCTCAATATCTTTGAACTCTATCTTCATCGGCGGACCGGCGTGAAGCTGAAGCGCAAGCACGCCCGACTGCTCGCTGTCCTTCTTGTCGTTGTCAATAACCTCCGCTGTCACCTTGCCGTTAATCTTCAGCGTTATATGGTTCCCGCTGGCAACAATACCGTACTCATTCCAGTCGCCCTTCTTTACGACGTCCATCAAGGCCTTGGCGTCGCCAATTGCGACTGTCTCTCTCTTCCCGTCTGCGCCGATGGTCGTTTTCTGTCCGCGTTCGGCCAGCATCCCGCGACCTTGCTCATCGTACAGCGCCCCGGCAAACTGACCGGCCATGTCGATGTCCGCCTGGTAACCGCCGACGTGGCCGTCCGGAGGGACCTGGCTGCGAATCTGAACGCCCGAATTGGCCGACTCCGTCCCGCTGATCCGGTATTTGAGCGTCAATTCAAAATCATCCAATTGGCCCAGTTGCCACACCAAAAACTGGTTCGATTTGACGGGATTCTGCTCCGTCGATTGCCCGACAATCGCGCCGTCAACCACCGACCAGTAGCTCATCTCCGGCGCCTTCCATCCGGTGAGAGTCTTCCCGTCGAATATGGGCTTGAAACCCGCATCCGCCGCCGCCGTCGAGCACGCCGTGACACCAAGAACAATCAACCCTGCCAAAATAAGCTGAAAATGAGTCGTACGCATAATTATTCATCCTTCATAATAAGTGAGTTATAGTGAGCTAAAGTGAGCTAAAGTGAGCTAAAGTGAAATAAAGTGAGCTTATCCACAACTTTAGTCACTCCTAACTTTAGGCACTTTAGTCACTCTAAACTTTATGCACTTTTATCCCACTGCTTCCTGACGAACTTCACGCCTTCGGTATAAACCGACTCCCGGCTGGGGAAGAAATCCCGCCACACCCGCGTCGCCGCCGCCAAATCCGGCAGCGCCCGCCCGAAAGCCTCTATCACCAGCCACTTGTCATACCCGCCCGACCGAATGGCCTTGAACGTGCCTGCCCAGTCGATGTGCCCCTTGCCGGGCGTCCCGCGGTCGTTCTCGCTGATGTGAATATGCTTGATCGCGCCGATGTGCTTGCTTATCGCGCCGACCGGGTCCTGCTCCTCGATGTTCGCGTGAAAAGTATCGTACAGCACGCCAAAGTTCGGATGATTCACGCGCTTAACGTAAGCAGCCGCGTCGGCCATCGTATTGAGGAAATAGCACTCAAAGCGATTCAGGAACTCAACCGCCAGAGCGACCTTGCCGGCGGCGGCAGCGTCCGCCGCCTTCTTGTGCACCTCGGCCGCGCGCTTCTTCTCTTCTTCGGTGGGACCGACGCCAGTAAAAACGCCCAACGGCTGATAGAACGGCCCGCAAAGAATATCCGACCCCAACGCCGAGGAGCAGTCTATCGCCCACTTGAGATAATCCACCGCCCCTTTGCGGTGCTTCGCATCGGCACTGATCGGATTGTGCTCCTCGTCCGGGATAACCGTCACCGACGTGCACCCCAGCCCGTTATCTTTCAGCGCCTTGCCTATCTTCTTGAAGTGTGCGATTTCGCCCCCGAAGATAGGTATCTCGACGCCGTCAAAACCGACCTTCTTGAGTGTCCCAAGCATCGCAAAATCATCTTCGGTCACGTGCGTCGTCCACAACAACATATTGAATCCGACTTTCATTACACTTTCTCCTTATTTCTCAACCGGTATTTTCAGCTCAGCCAGCGTATCTCGCATCCATTTGAGCGATTGCTCTATCATGGGTCCGCCCTGGCCTTCACATTCCATACTCAACACGCCATCATAGCCGTGATCGCGCAACATTTCCAGACACTTGCGAATATTCCCCGCGTTGACGCCCCCGCCAATTGCACAGTGGCTCACCGCAATCCCGGTCTGCCCGCCGCGCACCGAAGCAGCCAGCGACTCGGACACGTCCTTGATGTGAACGTGGCTGACCCGGTCGATGAACCGTTTGAGGAACGCCACAGGCTCCTGGCCCGCGATAAATGTATTGCCCGTATCCATGTTCATCCGCAGATGCCGGCTGTCGCAGAAATCCAGCATCTTGGCCATCATGTCCGGCTTCGTCGTGAAGTACCCGTGCGGCTCGATGTTCACCGTTATTTTGTGCGCCTCGGCGACCTCGATAATCTGCTCGTAGCTGAATTTCATCAGGTCCATTGCCTCGGTGTCCGTGAGGCCTTTGGGCTGGTCCATCCCGTCGGTCGTATCGACACAATTGCAGCCAATCAGGTGCGCCCACTGGATCGCCTTCATCACGTAAGGCGCCCCGCGCAGGGGACCATCTTTGCCCGACAGCGGGTACGCCGCATCGACCTGCGAGAACCGCACGCCGTAGCCGTCCATCTCCCGCCGCAACAGCAGCGGGTCCTCATAAAGCGCCACGTGAGGCTGATAACCTAACCCGTGTATCCAGCTAACGCCGTCAATCAGCCCGCACTCGATGTAGTGAACGTCGTTCTTCTGTGCCCACTCCAGGCACTTCTCAAAACTAAAATACACCGAATTGAACGCGTCCGTATGAAATCCTATTTTCATAACTTGCACTTCCCCGGGACGAGGTAAAAGGTATTCATTTCCTGGCCGCCGATTCTTGTGCCGCCTTCCCCACCGCAGCTAAGCCCGCAGACCACGCACAGCCCCGCCGGAAAAGCTCGCCGGCGCCGGGATTCTCAATAGCCTTCACGTCGTGACCTAATGCACAGTGGAAAACCCTGCCTTTGCCGTAATCGAACGCAAACGCCATCGGGTAGTCCTTCCCGTCCACCTTTGAGCGGGCTGTCGCCAGAAGCTCGATGGGACGCTCGCCCGCCAGGCACGTGTACAGCTCATCGTCGATCTCGAACGGCTCTATCCCCCGCGTGATTGGATGGTCGCGCTTGACAATATCCACACGGAAGGGCCCCTTAGGGTCGTGCGCCCTGAGCTTAGGGTCCCAGACCCGACCGGCTAAATTCCGAAACTCAGGCCAGTCCTGGAAAGCGCCGCAGCCGAAATGCACAACCATCAAACCCCTGCCCCGGCCCACAAACTCGTGCAGATTAGCCCGCGCAACTGCACCCGGTGCAGGCTTCTCCCAGTTCATAAAGTGCAGCACGATAACGTCGTAGTCCTCAATCTCGGCCGAGTCCAGAAATTCCGGGTTCTCCACCACGTTGACCCTCAGCCGCACGTCCGCCCGCAGCACATCCGCAAGAGCCGGCGCCGTTTCACGCCAGTTGTGAGCCGGATGGTCTATCCCTGTAACGATCAGCACTTTTTTGACCTGGGCCTTCTTTGAGCTGTCCTCGGAATGGTCGCCCTCATGTGCAGGCCCGCAACCGCCCAGCAAAGCACACAGTATGATAAAACGCACTAAATATTTCATTGTCTGTCCCCTCGAAACTTCCCGGTCAAATCGCCCCCATTACACGCGCTCGTTCAGTCAAAATCATTCTCCTTGTCTTCACGATTCTTCAACCGTTCGGGCAGCCCCTGCCCCAAGGGCCGCTTGCGTTAGGGCCGGGCAGGCGCAGCCGCGCCGTCGGTCGCCGGCAAAAAGCCCATTTGTCGTCAGTGCAATATAGCAACCCCCGCCGATTACTGTCAATTCCTATTTGGTTCGCCGCGGGGCCGTCTAAGTTGAGATGCGAATGAACCATCCGCTCACACAGATACCCGCCCGCTCGCCCGGCACATATCTTATGTCCTTGTTTTGCAGGAGCTTACAAGCTGCCGCGATGACAACGGCCAATATCCCAAAACTCGTGGACACAGCGCAGCCGTAAAGGTATAATGATATTGATGGTAGGTGCTAAAAACTGAGAAGACATAGTAAGCCGCATTGTCGGTTCAAAGGAGGAAATGACTATGGCCGGTATGTTCTGTTCCTTAGAGGAAGCTGCCGAGATACTCAAGAAGACCGAAGAGCAGATCAAAGAGCTGGTCAGGCAGGGCAGGCTCCGCGAGTTCCGTGACGGCACAAGCCTGCTCCTGAAGCTGGATGAGCTCCAGGCCCTCGCTCTGGAAGAAGAGATCGAGCCGGCGATGGAGGCCCTCCCGGCTGAAACACCGCCGCCTCGGCCCATCGCAACCACTCCGACACGCAAGCAAGCCCAGGCACCGGACCTCGACGCGCTTGAGCCGGAAGACGCCGACATGGAAATGCCCGAGCTTGAATTGCCCGAGACCGAAAGCACTGAAGACGAATCGCCCGATCTGGATATAGGCGACTTCGGGGCCTTCGAACAGGAGGATGAAACGCCCGCCGTAAAAGATGTCGAACCGGACCTCGCAATAGAGGAGCCAACCGCCGATGACATCCCAGCAATGCAGGAGGCCGCTGCAGACAGGCCCAAAGCCAAACAGAAACCGCCTCGTAAGGCCAAGCCCCAAAAAACGGTCCGAACAAGCAGCGAACCGGGGCTGTCTTTAGGCCGGTCGCTCATCGCAGGTTTGCAGAAAGATGACCCCATCGCCGTTCTCGTGCTCATCCTGCTGCTCGCTGTTATCATCGCAGCCTGTGTTGCAATAGGGTACGCTGCATATTACGCTATGTTTAGACTGCTCTGATTCCGCGCGAATCAAAACCTCGGCCTCGACAACGCGAAGATGACACTCCAACCTCTATGGCTGATTTTGTGACAGTCAGACGGTGTATGTTGAAGCGGATGTTTCACCACCGTGGCCGGTCCAGTTGGTGTGAAAGAATTCCCCCCTGGGTTTATCGACCCGCTCGTACGTATGTGCTCCGAAATAATCCCTCTGTGCCTGCAAAAGGTTTGCTGGGAGTCTATCGCTTCTGTAGCCGTCATAGAAGGATATCGCTGTGGAAAAAACTGGAACCGGTATTCCATTCAGTACAGCGGTGGATA
Organism: uncultured Pirellulales bacterium; assembly: GCA_964354365.1. Taxonomy (GTDB): domain Bacteria; phylum Planctomycetota; class Phycisphaerae; order Sedimentisphaerales; family Anaerobacaceae; genus CAYGZM01. The sequence continues at coordinate 25,966 of CAYGZM010000018.1, read as the reverse complement.
CAACTCTCCTCAAAGAATCTTGGCAGTTATATATTACATTTCTGAAATAATCATCCAAAAGTAGATTGTGGAGATCCATATCTTTGGCGAAGGCATCCCTTATTTTTCCCAAGAAGACGCTTCGTATAATACAACCGCCACGCCACATTAGCGCTATGCCTCCATAATTGAGGTTCCACGCAAATTCTTTCGCCGCTTCACGTAGCAGCATGAATCCTTGTACATAAGAGACGATTTTTGAAGCAAACAGAGCTCTGCGAATCTTTTCAGTGAAAGCCTCTTTATCCCCGTCAAAGCCGGGCTTTGGGCCTTTGAGTATCTTGGAAGCGGAAACTCTTTCATCCTTAAGAGCAGACAAACATCGGGCGTAGACAGCTTCTGTTATGAGTGTCACGGGCACACCCAATTCCAACGAACTGATGCCAGTCCATTTCCCAGTGCCTTTTTGACCTGCTGTGTCAAGTATTTTATCGATCAATGGAGTTTCGTCGTCGTCTTTGTGAGCCATGATATCCCGAGTAATCTCGATAAGATAACTGTCAAGCTCTCCTTTGTTCCACTCAGCAAAAACCTTGTGGATATGATCAGGATCATAACCGAGAAGCTTTTTCATTAGGTCGTATGCTTCACATATAAGCTGCATATCGCCGTACTCGATCCCGTTGTGGACCATTTTGACAAAGTGGCCGGCCCCGTTCTCGCCGACCCAGTCGCAGCAGGCCTCGCCGTCGTTGGTCTTTGCGGCGATTCTCTGGAAGATGGGCTTGACATACGGCCAGGCCGCCGGTGAGCCACCCGGCATAATAGATGGTCCGAGCAGCGCCCCTTCCTCGCCGCCGGAGACGCCGGTGCCGATATAGAGCTTGCCTTTGCTCTCGACCAGCGCGGTGCGGCGGATAGTGTCGGGGAAGTGCGAGTTGCCGCCGTCGATTATGATGTCGCCATTCTCCAGATGAGGCAGCAGCAGTTCGATGAAGTCGTCAACCGCCTGGCCCGCCTTGACCATCAGCATAATCTTGCGGGGTGTGGCTATGCTCTCAACGAGCTGCTCGATGGAGTGACAGCCGATGATTTTTTTGCCCTTTGCGCGACCGTTGATAAAGTCATCGACTTTCGAGACGGTGCGATTAAAGCACGCCACCGTAAAGCCCTTGCTTTCCATATTGAGGATGAGGTTCTCCCCCATCACCGCCAAACCAATCAGCCCTATATCAGCTCTATTCATGAGTTAATACTCCTCTGTTCAAACGTTGGATTGTACCCGTTTCTTATTTTCCTGACTGCACAGTGCATACTCCACCGTAGCGGCTGCGAAGGCGGACGCATTCTGCAGAAGCATGCTGCCTCGATCTAAGTCCCCTATTATGGTGATTCTGACCAGTGGGTCAAGATGAATTCTCCCCACAGAGTGTCTTGCGATGTCTTTGCAGTTTTCGGATAGCCGTTTTTTTCCCCGGCCGTCCTTTGTGGTCTCGAAAGCGGTTTCAGGCAAGGTCGTGCGGCAGTGTCTTCATCTCCTGCGAACATCCGTTCGTTACGTATCTGATTCTCGCCAAGCGGACATAACCCGTCACGGATCTTCTCGAAAATTCTGTTGACAGCATATAGCTTGTCGTTTATTCGTAATCCGGTTAGTGTGGCAAACGGTTTTTTAATATCTTGATTGAGGAGCGATCATGGCCGGCCGTTCGTACAAGATCTACTGTGCAGGCCCTTTGTTCAACCCCAAAGAACGAGAAGAGATGGAGCAGATAGCTTCGGTTCTCGAAGATGCAGGTTATTCGGTTTTCCTGCCGCAAAGAGACGGTCTGGAGTTTGCCCGACTCTTCCCGCGACTTCTTGAGAAAAATGTTGCGCCTCAAGATGCACAGAAGATTCTCAATATGGCAATATTTTCTCTGGATGTGTTCCAGGTTATGGAGAGCCACGGGTTGTTGCTGAACATGAATGGCCGTGTCCCTGACGAAGGGGCTATGGTGGAAGCGGGGATTGCGTGGGCTCACAACAGGGCCGTGGTTATCTTTCGGAGCGATTGCAGGTCGTTGATAGAAGGTAACTGCAATCCTATGGTATTGGGGCTTTCACAGTTTTCTTTTGTTGATGCTTATGAAGACATCCCAATAGCTTTTGAGAGCAGGTTTTCTGATGCGGCAGACGATGCGCTATTGATGCGTGGGCCTCATTTTGATGTTGCAACAAGCAGTGGAAAAGAGATTAGCGATTACCTGGCGTCCAGCAGGTCGCCCGGCGATGTTACAGACTTACTTATCAATCTCTTCAGGGAGAGGATATGTCACAGCTCAAGAGATGCGAAGCAGAATTGTTCCCAAGTGAGTACGCAACCATAACTACTCGTGGTCGGCGAGAGCCTCAGGGGCCTGACCAGTTTCGCACGGAGTTTCAGCGCGATGTCCACAGAATCATCTATTCGCAGTCTTTCCGGCGTCTCAGGCACAAGGCTCAGGTTTTCTACTTCCCACAGAATGACCACGTCAGCACAAGAATGGATCATGTGAGATTTGTTGCGTCAGCCGCCCGAACTGTAGCTCGCTGTCTGAAGTTGAACGAGGATTTGGCTGAGGCAATAGGATTGGCTCACGACATTGGGCACCCTCCATTTGGCCACCAGGGGGAGGAGTTTCTTACTGACATTTTTGACAAGCGCCCCGTACTGAAGCAAGTTATGCCCAAGTTCTCTCATGAGGTCTATGGTCTAAGGGTGGTTGACTGGATAGCTAAAAGGGACAGAGAGAGGCCGGGTCTTAACCTGACGTGGGAAGTGCGAGATGGCATAATTTCGCACTGTGGCGAAGATTTCACCTCCTGCAAGCTTGAGCCTGGGAACCGCGACAAGACCTTGGAGAACATCAAAACGCCTGAGGAAGCGGGGAATCCTGCTACCCTGGAAGGATGTGTCGTCCGGCTCATTGACAAAATCGTTTACGCTGGAAAGGACATAGAGGATGCGATTGAGGCAAGGATCATTCGGTCGGACGATGTGCCTGAAAAGTTCCGCGAGAGATTGGGAACTACCAACGGCAAGATCATAGGGACTTTTGTTGAAAGTATGGTCAAGAACAGCGTTGGCAAAGACTACGTGGCTATCTCCTCGGACCTGGGCGCCCTGCTTCACGAACTGATAAAGTTCAACAATAAGCACATCTATCACAGCCGGGAAGCCGAGGGGTATAAGAGGCAGGCTGGTAAGACAATAGCGTATCTCTTTGATGATCTCATGGAAGAATTGGAGACCGCCGGGCGATTTCAGTCGGACCAGTACATTAATCCGGAGAGGGAAAACTCCATTCCTGTGGTCTATAAAGTTTTTCGGGATTTTGTCAAAAAGGACATGAAAGACGTGTATGGTCCTGATGCGCAGAGCGAGCTGATTGTTCTGGACTTCATTGCCGGGATGACCGACAGTTTTGCCATGCGCTCGGTATCAGAGATTTTTATCCCCAAGACGACTGTCTGATTCTGACGGTTATCACATCGGAATATCAGTTTTTCGGTATTCGCGGAATTGTCCCGTTGGACAACCTGTGCAGGATTTCGCCTGCGTGGCGGACGACTAAAATCCCCTCGTCTTCCTTGTTTTCGTAGTCGGCTATCTTGATTTCGTTGGGGTCCATATAGCCGAGGTTCACTTTTTTGCATCGCTCCTTGCTTATGCTGGTGGCGAGGATGACGTTGGCCCGCGGCTTCTCGATGCCGTCGATATATGTGCCGATGCCCTTGACGTGCGTGGAGTGCGCGATTATGCCTCTGGGGATTCCCTTAAACTGGTCCATACGTTTGAGAAAGTAATCTCGCGTGTGGTATCCGATTTGGTCGAGGTATCTGCCGTGCGTATATGAGATTTCGGTGATGTGCGGGGCGTGGATTATCAGCGTTCCGCCGTCGGCGAGTATCGGCTCGAGCTTGTACATTACCTTGCCCGCGGTCCATATATCGTCGTACATTTCGGGGGCGAGGCCGAGAATCGTATGATAGGGCCTGTCCTTATATACGATGTGCACCTTGTCCGAGAGGTCCGCCGCCTTCTCCCAGGCTTCGAGGCAGTCGCCGATGAAGAGGCCCTTTAGCTCGTTCTCAAGCGCCACTATTGCAAACAGCTTGCGTGGCATTTTGACGAGGGACGCGGCCTTTTCAACGACCTTTCTGGTGGCGGTCCACTTGTTGCCGTTTATCAGCGGATTGGTGACAACCGCGCCGAGCCAGTGGAAGAAATGAATTATCTCGTCGCCCGCGATTCCGGGGAAAATATACTTATGGCCGCCTGAGAAGCCCACCACCTCGTGTGGGAAGACCGGCCCCAAAATGAAGAACTCATCGTAATCGAAGATCAGCTTGTTGATTGCGACATCGACCTCCTCGCGGAACAGGCCGTCACTTATCTGTTCAATCTCGTCTGCGGAGATTCTTCCGATGGACGTGAACGTTTCCGGATTGTCCCACTGATGGTTGAAGAACTTCACAGATGCGTATTTTGTCTTTCGCTCATCGAGCGTCATTGCGAGCCTGGAGCATATCTGCTCCTCGCTCATCGGCTGATGCGTTCCGAGCGCAACCAGGCAATCGACGGCCTTTGCCTTTGGTCTTAGCTGCTCGTAAATGATTTTGAATACATCGCCTACAGGCCCGGAGCGGGTATTGTCGGGGATTATCAGCAGAATCCGCTTGCTGGCGTAGTCATTCCGCGCAAAGAACTCGGCGACGGCTGTACGAACCTGGCCGATTTCAACGAAACCGTCTTTGTCTTCCCTTGAGATAATCATACTGAATCAGACTATAGCTTTATGCGCGTCAAACGCCCACGTTAATCCTTACGACCTCCCGGCCTCGCTCGTTCGTTATTTTTCCCACGGCGGCTTTTCCGGCAGACAAGCATCGAATTGGGCAATCAGTTTGGTCTCGTATTGGCCCGCGTATCGGCCCTTGATGAACCTGTCGAACGCCCCGTCGTGGAACCGCCTCCACGATTCGACCTCATCGCCGGGGTTGATCGGGTAGAACAGGGCGGTGTTGGCCCTGGCCGCTTTCATATCTCCCGGGGCGTCGCCCACCATTAAGACGTGGTTCTTTTCGTATCTGCCCTTTGTGGCGTATTCGAGGTGCTGGGCCTTCGTGCCCATTTCCTGGCCCGCGATGACTTCGACGTATTTGGCGATATCGTGCTCCTGCCACTCGCGGATAAGCGCCTCGCCGGGCGTCGCCGAAACGACGATAACATCGGCCAACGGCTGAATCTTCTCCAAGCTCTCGCGGACATAAGGAAACGGGGGCATATCTTTGACGATCTGGCCTATGGCTTCATTGACCTTCTTGCTCCAGGCAAGCGCCAGCTCCAGCTCGGCTTTGGCCTCGGGGCTCCTGGCCTTCTCGATGGCCTGTTTGAGTCCGTCGTTGCTCAACAGGCTTTTCGGGTCATCGACCCAGGCGAAATAGTGCGGGTACTGAGGGACTGTGAATCGCATAGCTCTCGTCATCGGATGCTTCGGCAGGAGGTCCGCTATGATGAGTTTCAGCGTCTTGTGCCGGTTGGCCCCGCGAGTCTTGGAAAACAGGTCCGCGAAATCCTTGCACTCACGCGCGGCCTGGGCGACAGGCTGAAGTCCGAAATAGCCTATCATCCACGGGCAGAAGCACTCCCGCTGCTTTATTCCCATCGTATCGAACGCACACCCGTCCGAGTCTATCCCCACGAAAAACTTGTGTTTCGGTTTGAAATCCTTCAACGCCTTTGCCGGGTCAACTTCAGCCATTCTCTTCTCCTGTAAAAATAACAATCAGTAATCGGCTCATCCCACATCAGCAATTGGTATTGGTCAACGGCTGTGTAGTGCCTTTTCAAGTCTGCGTAAGACTCTGTTTGGTTGGCGAAGACTGCATTGCCAAATAGTCAATACTTGCCAGCCCTCCTTTCGAAGAGCTCGCGCAGTCCTCAAATCACGCTTTCTGTTTTGCTCAATCTTCCTTTTCCAAAAACTCTTGTTCGTTTTCGGGAGCTTTGCCCTTTTACATCTTGCGTGACTATGCCAAAAACAACCGTGAACAAAAACAGCCGTCTTCAACGAACGGACAACAAAATCAGGGTGTCCGATGACAGACTTTACGTGTCGAGAGTATTTTATGTTCAGCTTGCGCAAAAGACGCGCAACGGCATGCTCAGGTGAGGTATTACGGTCTTTGATGCGCGCCATTATTTCGCTTCGCTTGGCTTTCGTATACACATCTGTCATCGAAGTCTATCCCAAGACATTTTGGGGAAGCCGCTTTCGACCTGCGTGTATCTCGTCGTGGCACTTACTGCACAGTACCATGAGATTTTCGGCGACATTGGCACCACCACAGGCATGTTCTTGGATGTGGTGAAGCTCGAGTATCCTCGGATCTTTGCGAGTCCAGTCTTCTCTGCACCACCCGCAAAGACGACACGTGTTATTGTCTCTTTCATATACTGTCTTCTGGACTTCAAAAGGTATGCAGCGGTCGTGAGACTGCGCGATTCTATCCTTGCTCTCAAGAACATACTCACCCATCCTTAAATCTGGACGACCCGTAAACTGAGTCGCAACCGGATAGCCCTCCTCTGTTCGTAACTCTCGTATCCGCCGACCGAATTCTCGCGCCTTTGCCACGTATGCAAGTTCTTCAGTGGTTATAACTTGGCCGACATTCTCCAACAAATATCGCAAGACCCGTCCCTTGCTTCCGCCTTTGGTTTGTCGCCTGATCCTGTTTGCAATATGCCATCTGCGTGCTGCCGTGATATCGGGTTCTTTATCTAATAATAGATATTCTGTAGCTTTTAAAGATATCCCAGACTCGGGATCGTTACTATGGCCCGTTACAATCTTGTACCCATCTTCCACCCGCAACTCACGGATCCGCCTCGCATATTCTGAAATACCCGACACCACTTGTAGTTCCTCAGCAGAGATGACAATGCCTACGTGTTCTCGGAGGTAGATTTTCAAGCGCTCGCGGGAACCTAACTTCGCAGCAGCAGGATTACTACTCTTGCCCAGTTTCCTAACACTGGCGGTCAGTTCGACCAACAAAAGCACTTTCTGCCGCCATGTCAGACCTTTGTATTCTCGCTTGAAATGTGCAAGGTTCTCCTCAACTTCCGCTACTAATATATCAATTATTCTCTCAGCAGACACGGCAGGCTTTCCTCGGTATATGTTTGCGTTTTTGATTCTCTAACGCGATTCCGATCTCTCTCATACAGGCAATGCCAATTTGGTAGCCAAGCGGAGGAGGTACAGCATTTCCTATCTGGATGCCCACTTCTATCTTTTTCCCAACAAACCGGAAATCATCGTCAAATCCTTGCAATCTTGCTGCCTCTCTATGAGTAATCGGCCTATTCTCTTCAGGATGAAGGTATCGTCCTTTCTCTGGTTTGTAAAACTCGGTTCGGATCGTTACAGATGGGCGATCCCACCACAATCGCCCAAACAAGTCGGTACCGCCTTCGGTTTTCTTTTTCCAACATTCAGGCATGAGTTTGATAGGAAGGTTCCATCGGTTTCCTCCTGGTGGTATACATTTATATCGCTCAAGTGATTTCTCTGTTGGACTTCGGCCGATGTGCCAGTCTTGACCGGTAGGCATCGCGGGAAGATCTCCTATAGCATCCCTCACGGTTCGCCACGGTAGTAAATTTCTGGTTTCAAATGTTGGAGGCAAATCAGGGTTTCGGTGTATCGGCTTCGGAAAAGGTGGTTCGCCGATTCTGCTGGCAATCACGAACGCTCTTTTCCTTAATTGCGGCGTGCCATAGTCAGCAGCATTCATGACGCGCCCTTCGACAGCATAACCGAGCTTTTCGGCCTCCTTACATATTTCTTCGTACTCTGCGGATTTCAGCAAAGGAGGTACGTTTTCCATTACAAAAATGAGCGGCTGAGCGTCCTTAACTGCTCGTAGAAAATGCCGCCAAAGTTGGCGGCGAGGATCGTTAGGAACTCGTTCGCCAAGATTACTGAAACCCTGACAAGGAGGCCCACCGACCAGGAGGTCACATTGGGGAAACGTTTCTATTTCTTGCATTGCACATTGAAGAATGCGTGGACTTATATTAGCCCTAAAAGTTGAACAGCACGATGCGTCCCATTCGACAGCAAGCAGGTTTTGGAACCCGGCTTTCATAAGACCTACGGAGAGGCCACCGCAACCAGCAAACAAATCCATGACAGTGGGCTTATCGTGATTTACTTCGGGCCAGTATTCTGGAATTACTGCATCTTCGCGAAGGTTTTTGCTATCAAAAGGAGTTACTCGATACGTGAACTCGCCGACCCTCTCAATTGCGATGACATCTCCCTCACGAATGTTGTGTTTTTCGAAGAATTTCCTAACCCATCTTCTGTTACGAAAGAAATTCCGCGGCTTACCATTTCGTCCCTCTCTACCGATGTCTGTTGTAATGGCTTCCTTGAATCCTTCTATCAAAAGTGTCAACAGTTTTCCGGTTCCATTAGTTCGATCGGGTGGCCCATATGATTCTTTCGGAAAGAAGTCATGATGGCCGCTTATGTAAATGTGGCTATGCTTAATATTTCCTTGTGTAACCGAGATTAGTCTTTTCTTGTCACTTACGTCGCCGCTCATCTGCGAATCCCTTCACGGTTATCATAGTTTATTCCCATTATACTTGCTGCTGTCGAAAATCCAACTATACGCCGCTGAAGGCGGAGAATCCACCGTCAACGGGCACGACAACCCCGGTAACGAATTTGGCTGCGTCGCTCAGCAGCCATATAACCGTCCCTATAAGCTCATCGGCCTGGCCAAACCTGCCCATCGGCGTATGCTCGATAATCGTCTTGCCGCGGGCCGTCAGCTCGCCTGTCTTTTCGTCGGTCAGCAGGAAACGGTTCTGCTCGGTCAGGAAGAATCCCGGTGCGATTGCGTTGACGCGGATGTCCTTCGAGTAGTTTTGGCAGACGTGCACGGCCAGCCACTGCGTGAAGTTGCTCACCGCTGCTTTGGCGGCAGAGTAAGCGGCGATCTTCGTCAACGGGCGAAATGCGTTCATGCTCGAAACGTTGAGGATAATACCCGCTCCGCTCTCGGCCATTTCTTTGCCGAACACCTGGGTCGGCAGCAATGTGCCGATGAAGTTGAGGTCGAAGACGAACCGAATCGCCTCGCTCGGCAGGTCGAAGAAAGACAGGTCCGGCGAGGTGGTCGCCTCCTTCTTGTTTCCGCCCGCCCCGTTAATCAATATGTCAATCTTGCCCAGCTCGGATGTGATTTTCTTCTTTGCGGCCTCAAGACTTCTCTTGTCGAGTACGTTGCACTGGACGGCGATGGCCTTGCCGCGCCCTGAGTTAATTTTATCGGCAACCTTGGCAGCCGCGGCCTCAGCCAAGTCCAGAACGGCTACTTTCGCCCCCGCATCGCCCAATGCCTTTGCCATTGTCCCGCAGAGGACCCCGCCCCCGCCGGTTATCACGATTACTTTGTCTTTGACAGAAAACAGGTCTTTCATGCTCGGTCCCTTTTTACAAATTACTCAAACTGACCGGTTCGCCTTGTCATACCTGCGAACGCCTTGTCATACCTGCGAACGCCTTGTCATACCTGCGAACGCCTTGTCATACCTGCGAAAGCAGGTATCCAGTAGTCTGCCGGCTGAGTCGATTCCCGCTGGAGTTTACCCCGCACCCCGATGCGGGGCGGGAATGACACACTGTGCTATATTGCTGTCGCATAGAGACTTATCGCCCCTTTTTCTTGAAAACCGGTCAGTTTGAGCAGATTACTTATACTGCGGCAGCTTCCTTTCCAGCGGTTTGCGTTTGAATCTCATAAAGACGGGTATTCCATCCCGCCCGATAGTCACCGGCGCTTGGCCCTGCACCAGCGGACGCAGATAATCCCGCATGGCCTTTGTGATGTGGTTGCCCGCTTCGTTTATGAAGTCTCGCGGCACCTTCTTCTCGCCGTTTGCAACGTCCCTTAGCTCGGCCAGCCCGGTCGTGCACTTGTATTTCGGGCCTTTCTCGCGGACGAGCGTCACCATTTTGCCGTTGACGCCTTTGAGGGCGTATTTCACGGCCGTTTGCCCGCACATATAGGCCTCTTTGACGTCGGTAAGCGAGGCGAAGTGCATTGCGCTGCGCTGGTTGGTGCCCAACTTGTTGAATCGGGCCTTGATTTTGACTTCCTTTTCAATCACGGCCTTTAGCATCTCCGCGACGCCGCCGAGCTGAACGTGCCCGAAGCTGTCCTTGGCGAAAGCCCCTGAGTCCGCCGTGACGTATTTGCCGTTTTCGTCCTTTAGTCCCTCGCCTGCCACGATAAACACCCTGCCCAACCGCTTGAGCACTTCCTCGACGTCCCTGACGAACTTATCGAACGAAAAGGCCGCTTCCGGCATATACACTAAGTGCGGTGCATCTTCGGGCGTCGTCGCCGCCAGCCCCGTCGCCGCAGCTATCCACCCTGCGTTTCTGCCCATAACCTCCAGGATAGTGCAGGTATCGGCCGTATAAAGTGCCTCGGTATCCCGCCCGGCCTCGGCCGCGCACGTTGCGACGTATTTGGCTACGCTCGGATAGCCGGGGCAGTGGTCGGTGAAGGCAAGGTCGTTATCGACCGTCTTCGGGATGCCGATACAAACCAGCTCGTACCCAGCGTCTGCGGCCAGCTTATTGACCTTGTCGGCGGTGTCCATCGAGTCGTTGCCGCCCGCGTAGAAAAAATAGCGGATGTTGTGCGCCTTGAACACGTCCAGTACCCGCTGGAAGTCGGCCTGGGACTGGTCGATTGATTTGAGCTTGTACCTGCACGACCCCATAGCCGCCGCCGGCGTCCGCTTGAGGGCCTCGATCGCATCGGACCTCTCAGCCGAGACGTTGAACAAATCCTCCTTCAAAACGCCTAAAATGCCGTTGGTTGCGCCTATTACCCGTCCGATCTTGCCCGATTTGGCCGCCTCCTGTATCACGCCGCAGGCGCTTGAGTTGATTACCGCCGTCGGCCCGCCCGATTGCGCCACAATTGCATTAGGTTTTGCGCCCATTATAAATACTCCCTTACAAGTTCCCAAATATGCTGGTAAAATTCACCCATCGTCGGGCGAATATATACCAGGCCCGTTGAGATTTCAACAATTTTTGGATTTGCGTCCGCCACTGGCATGCTGAGCGCAGCGAAGCATCTGGCCTGGGAATGGCATTCTGCTTTGACCTTCGGGTCTCAGCCGATATGGTGTCCACGGCACACCAATAGTGTGTGGCAGCCTCATCCCTTGGGGATGGGGATGCCCCAGACCGCCGCAGACAGTGGACAACGCCGGGAATTTACCGTAGGTCCTTACACAATACCAGGCTCTGCGTTCTCAGCATGCTCGGCGGTGAGAGCCTCAGATTGGGAGTGAAATATGGCAAATTATATGGTTGCACGGTTCGATGAAATCGACGCTATAACCTGCCCGTGCGGGTTTTCACGCCGGGCCTTCGTTGCCCCGGATAATCCCACAGCCACGATGCACATCGTCGATATCCAGCAAGACTCCAAAGTCCACTATCATAAAAAGCTCACTGAAGTCTATCTGGTCTTGGAAGGGGCCGGGCAGATGGAGTTGGATGGCCGCAAAGTGCCTGTAACGCCCCTGACCGCCATTTTCATAAAGCCCGGCTGCCGACACCGCGCCGTCGGAAAAATGCGGATCGTCAACGTCTCAATCCCCGCCTTCGACCCCAACGACGAATGGTTCGATTAGCCCGATGCCCCCCCGTTCCCAATCTATTTCGCCATTCGACATTCCTTGTTCGATATTCGGCCTTCTCCCACTGTTCCCCTGATCTCCCGGTAATCTGATATCCTCTCCCTTCCCCCGCATGTAATCGCGACGTGTGGCAGCCTCAAGCGAAGCTTGGGGATGGCACTATGACTCCTCGTCATTGCGAGGGGTCTCTTGGAAATTCTCATTGCAAGTCTCCGCAATTCAATCTTCTTTGTCATTCCGCACTTGATGCGGAATCCACAACCCTTAACCGCCTGCTGAGCGAACAGCACCCACAAATTCAACTGTGAGCGGCTACTATGCCAATGCCACAATCTCTCCTTCTGTTCTTGGAAATCTTGGCGTTTTACAATTCCTTCTCTACCTGCCGGCAGCTCAATAAAAAGTTACATTCCTTTTTCCCCCGCAGGTCTGCGGGGGACTTGTCTTGTATTTTTCTTTTACATCGTTAGCAATTGTTTTGGGTCTGTTCTTGCAGCCATTGCATACCGGTCTTTTCATCTTTCTCTATCGACACCTCTACCGCAGAACGACCAAGCTCACCGCCGGCAATGGAGCGCAACAGAATGGCCGTCCGGTGCAGCGCCTTGTTAGGCATCGTGTTCTCTTTCGTTTCCCTCAAAGTGTGCAAAGCCACTCTGAAACGGAAGTAAGTTGATCTTCATCGGTAAGGTTTGCGGCGTTTTCCAAGCTGCCTCGCTTGAGCATTTCCCATATCTCCGTGGCCATCTTGGTTTCAATGGCCGCTCCAATGAAGAAAGTGTGCGGTTTGAGTTTCCGTTTTGAAAATGCCTCGTGAATCCGCTTTAGCGCTGTCCTAGCGGTTTTCCAATGTTCATCCGCTCCCGCCGGGTCAATCCCACCTTTCAATTCGCCAAGAGCGATATAGGCTGAAGGCGTTTTGATGACTTCACGCGTCAGGTCTTCGGCAGAACAGTTGAATAGCGACAAATCCACATTGTTTCGGAACAACGGAACTGTGACGTTATAGAGGAGCGTTCGTGGTCCTTTTCCCGTGTCCCAACATAGGCCACGTAGCGATAATTCCACGTCGGCGTCATCCTCCGGCAGTTCAGCCCAAGTATTCGTTTCACTGTGAAGCCACTGGCACTGGTATCGGGCAAGTTTCAGGTAGGCGATGATAGCTCGCGTCAGCTTCTTCTGTGCCATGAAGCCGCCGACGTTCCGCATCGAACCGCCAAGCGTGTTATCGCATGCTATCCTGAATCGAAAAACAAGTTCCTCGACGAAGTTGGTACCTGCGGGTTCGAGGAAATTCTTGATGAGACCGTCAACGGCCTCGCGCTTGTCCGAGTCTTGCAGGTGGTTGGTCGCCTTGTCTGACACTCCAGCGGCCGTTAGCAGGGCAGGTTGAATATCTGGAATATTGAGCAAGTCTCTGGGCGACCGAGCTTTGCTTGCCGCTGTTTTCAATGCGCGAGCCTGGGCGACAAACGGTACCGCACGTCGGTTTTTCTCCACTACGAGGGCGGCGAACCCCCCTCGAACAGCTTCATAACTGGTCTCAAGGTTCTTGGCGGATCTAAGGTGTTGGAGATGTGGCTTTGCCATTCGTTTTCCTCAACCTATATTCTGGGCAATTTCTGCCTCACTGCGGATTTCATTACAATTCGGTGGTCTCATCGTAAAGGCTAGGAAAAGATTCCTGCCTCAGACGAAATTTTGTTCCGTGATTATGCCCTGTTCGAGCATCGAAATCCACATAGACATAACCCTTTTCGATGGCATTTGTAAAGGCGCGGATACTGAATTTTCTCAGCATCGAAATCTTTTCGTAAGAAAAATATTCTTTTCCGTTTTCTCTTTTTGTTCTGGCCTGAACATAAAAGCAGTTCAAAAGTTTAGTCCCTGCCTTATGTTCAAGATCATCAAACCCCCAATATGGTTGCGGGGATAATTCGCCAACACCGATACGTTCTTTTACCGATTTAAGCCACTCTGTATGTCGAGGGTCAATCTGCTTTATCTTTCAGTTCCTTTTTCTGTTTTGTCTCGATCTTTTTTATATCTTCCGCAACTGGCAAATCCTCCGGCATGGTGCCGCCAAGTTCTTTAATTGTCTGGCGGATTTTGGATCCCACTTTGCGATGCGTACGGTTGGCCTTTTCCTTACCTTTAATATTTTCACGCCGCAGTTTTTCTTCCGTCTGTGTAGCCCTAAAAAGATTTGCCGCAAGTTCGGTACTGCCCATGTGGTCGAGAATCTGCTGACCTTTTTTAAGACCTTTACGACGATGAATATCTCCGGAAGTCAGACCGTCGTACAATCCCATATAGCCGTGATTTTGAAAAATTGCATAATCCGAGGCCTTGATTACTCCCGCCTCTTTGGCTGCTCCCGCAAGACGCACATTATGCGTTTTCATCTCCTGACGCAGAAGCAACCGCCGCTTGTCTTCGAATTCTTGTTTGGAAATTTCCTGCCGGCGAGTCTGAACGGCAAAATATGTCTGCCCCAAAGCCACAATTTCCTTGCTTGGGTCAGCGTTTTGTATTACCAAATAGCAGGCATAACGGGACATATACACCGCATTGACCGGCCTTTGTCCCCCTTTGCCTATCTCTATCATTTCGGTGATATCAACGAAATGATCCTCTAAGCGGTATCCGCTGTTAAAACAGGCATTTTTGGCTTTTCGAATGACCTGTTCAAAATTGCGGTAATCGGAATAACCAAGAATCTGCGAAAAATCCCTGCTTGACCAATACTCATTACCCGCCGTGTTGGTTCGTTTTATGCGCTCGAAAGGCGAATCATTGCCCGTAGGAGGCGCTTTGGTAATCTCATTAGCCATATTAAGTCGCTCCTCCAACCATTCTGATTTCGCCGGCAGGCAGGTCAATAAAAATTACATTCCTTTTTCCCCGCGGGTGTCCCCTGATTGTTCCACAAAACCTCGGGATCCCGTCCTACGTATTTTTCCCATTTGAAGTTCTCTTTACGTGTTCCGCATGAGATAAAAATATTGAATCAACAAGACGGCTACAACCCGATGCAACTCTCGCAAGCACCTTAAGTTGTTCTTTACATTCGGGACTTTTGGTTTCATTAGGGTAATCAATTGTATGTGAAACCTCACCCCAAACTTCTTCCATTAATGTCCGAATTTGTAGTTCGCATCTCATCACGGTCCGTCGATTTGGTTCCACAATGTAGTGTACACTGGTATACAGATCTTCACTAATCTTAGTTTTGATCCCCATATGTTTAAAGAATGTTTCGTTTTCAACATCCCAAGTATAGGCAATAGGTTTGCCTATTAATCTCCATTTAAGTTCATTTAAAGCTCCTATCACTGCTGGATGTATCTCAGACATTTGCTTAGTGTGCAAATGAAGAAGCCTAACACCCGCCAAATCAGTTACTTTTTCAAATATATTCGCAGCAGTAATATCATATTTTCTGCTTTTACTTTTTGCTTCATAGGCAATACGCTGAAGCTTTTCACGGAGATGCTCTGGATCTTTAGCGCGAAACTTAGAGGAATGAATTAACCTTCGGATATTTTCTATTTCCACCAAGTTGTCATGTATAGTTTTTGAAAGCGACTTAAAAGAGTCCTGCTGAGATTTATACTTTTCTACGGCTTTCCCAATCATTTCTAAAACCGTCTTATTAAGTTTTGGCTGTTTTATCGCCATACCGACTCATCAAGTAATTCTTTTCACAATCGCATCTGCAATCTGACTGAATATTGTTTTTGCTTCTGTTTTCAGTGTCGCGTTCCCTTTGCTTACTTGCCACAGGGGGACCCCTTCTTCTTGGGCCATTTGAACTATTGTTCCAAAGTCCTTGATGTCTCCAAGTTTTGCACGAGATACCGTTGTGTTTGCTAAATCTCTATCAACCGTCCTTAGCATGTTAATCAAATCGCTATGTATATGTCTCTCAAACCTAGCAAGATAACCTGCCTGAGTTTGGGCTATCATATGCCGATACACCCTGAATCTTTGTGGTATGTACCCAAGGAATTTCGGTCTTCCTGTTAATAAGTTTGTACCATCCGGGGCTAAATCTCTTATAGTATCCCAATCTTTTATCCAGCGAGTCAGCGTATGCCCAAGAGTCTTAAGTGCTCTCACGGAAAACAAGTCGCAAGCACCGGGAACTATAAAATAATCACAGTCTAAAAGGATAACCCTATTTAATGCTCCGATGTTTGGCCCAGTATCATAAAAAATGTAGTCTATTTTTGTTTTTTTCGCGCATTTTAGTGTTAATTGACTCAGTGCGGTTGTCCCAACAAATCCCCTTGGTTTTCTTTGAATACATGCTCCCCAATAATCTACTAATTCGGACTCATATTCTGACAAACTAACGTCACCCGGCAACAGATAAAGACCCATTATCGGTTCTATAACAGGTATATCTTTATAAATTCCCGTACCATCAACAACAGGTTTTAGCGCAGACCAAATCGTCTCACCATCAGGTTTGTCGGAATTTTCAAGAAGGTTATCAACAACCGAGTCCTCAATTAAATAAGATGTGAGGTTACACTGCGGATCTGAATCGACCAACAACACGCGCTTACCCATGTTTGCGAGAGCGGAGGCAATATTAACGGTTAGTGTTGTTTTTCCAACTCCTCCCTTGTGATTAAATATCGCTAAGCGTATGGGTTCAACCTTCATTGCTACTCCCGTATCTCAATCTTCTTTTCAGGTTTCTTCTTTTTTGGTAACTTTCTTGCTCGACTTACGCGACCGTTTCATTCGACGTAAAGTTTTTTTTGCAAGGTCCTGATTCGGCAGTGCCTGCACATATTGTTCGCCCATTGCACACAATTGTTTTTGCCCACCTGATGCTTGGACTAGCAAACCACACTTTAGAGCATTATTTAATACTTGTGTTGGGTTGCTAAATTTTTGTTGTGCCGCTTCCGTATTCAATTTACTGATGTCGAATGCTTTAAAGTGTGGAGTGGCTCGATAGTGTGTTAGATAGTAAGCAAGACAAGCTACTCGCGCTACAGCGGTCTGCGGCTCTTTCTCTAGAAGAAAATCCTTAGGTGAAAGTTCCTCCCTTTCGGTAAAACCGGGGTCGGTTTTCTCGGCCGACACTAGCCCACGCTGTTCAAAATTTATAGCATCTCTTGAAGTGCTAATGCCTCCGATTTGCAGAAATGTCGCTACAGATTGAAGTATCCGAAGCTGCGCATCCTTTTCCAAGCTAGTTAATCCAGATACAATTTGCTGAAAAACCTCAAGTTCTTTATTTGGATTGCTTTCTGTCATTTTAGCATCCCTCAACTTTCTTATGATAACACCGATTCACAATTACATACTTGTTACTTTTAGGCAGTTTTATTGACAACTCTTTCATTGGCGTATAAACCTATATAATAGACCCGACTCCCGTTTTCCTCAAAATAAATTCTGGGCCAGCCTCCACCAGAGGGATAAGCCATATATCACTCTTTCCGGCTTACAATTATCACCATCTTTCACTGCTTTTTACCCCGTGAGACATTTTAATCCCCTCTTATCGCTTCTCGATTCATATTATCCTCCTGCAATATCAGTTTTCCCGTGATATTCCCTTTATCTGACATTTCCCATGTCGCTGGGATGGCTGGCGTCATTAAACGCCTGGCTGCGCAACCAAGCCTTCCGATGCCACAATCGTTAAGATGGCACGGTCATTATATCAAAATCCTCCTCGAATTGCATTCTATTTTTTTTCAATATTTCCCATCCGGGCCCTTAAACACCCGCTTCGTGGTGAAATCTTTTTTTTGCCTTTTTGGCGTTTTATTCGTCTAACTGCCCCATTCGACTACGCTCAGGGCAAGCTTAAAATACTTGTCCTGAGCCCATTCGGCTTACGCTCAGGGTAAACTCCGTCGAAGGAAACGACTTTCCAGTCTTTTTGCCCGTTCCTGCCTGCCGGCAGGCAGGTACAACGCCACATTGTAACCCATCAATTCCACGATGCAAGCTTACAATGACATAATCTAAGCCTTGCAGGGTGTGCAACTTGTTTGCACACGCAGAATCTACCCGGCCCGTTTTCCTCAAGACCAGTTTTTTCCGATTTCCAGAACAGCCTTCTTCGAATCCGCCGCGGCGGATCGCCCCTTCGCCCGCTAAACAAGCAGCCATTTCCACAATCGACTCAACAATCCGTGTCAATCCGTGAAATCCGCGATTCGACTTTATAGTTCTTATCTCAACATCAACCACCCCTGTTTATCCGTGTCAATCAGTGCGAATCCGTGTCCGCTTTCTTTTTCCCTTCGTGTCTTAGTGGCCAAATCCGTTGAATCTGCGCAATCCGCAATTCCTTTTCGTTTTGGCCATTCGAGCATTCGGGTTTTGATATTGTTTCGAATTTCGTGCTTAGGATTTCGAGTTTTTACCAAATCAGTGTAAATCTGTGTTAATCCGTGTCTAAAAAATAATTCACTTGACATCTAACTTATAATATGATATAATATATATCAAACTAATGGACTCTCAATAAGCAATAGTAAATAGTCAATAACAAATCCTAAACCCGGAGGTTGAAATCATGACTACAGAAGCCAGAATCCTCGCAAACCGCCTAAACGCCCAAAAATCGACCGGCCCCCAAACTCCTCAAGGCAAGGCCGTCGTCTCACAAAACGCCCTCAAGCACGGCCTGTCCGCCCGCCACGACGTAATCACCACCGAAAGCCAGGCCGATTTCGACCTCCACCGCGATAGCCTCCTCGCCGAGCTCGCCCCCATCGGCCCAATGGAATCAATCCTCGCAGACCGCATAGTAAGCCTCTCATGGCGCCTAAAACGCGCCGACCTAATCCAAAACCAGACATTCGACGCAATGAACGAAAAAAACACCAACAACTCACTGGCCAACATCGCCAAGTCCTTCGGCCTAAAAGGTTTAGGCTTCCCGCAAGACGAAACGACCGACTCGCACCCCGACTTGAGCCTCGGCCGCATCGCCCTAAAAGACTTCTCAAACGCAAGAGTCCTCGACCGCCTCCTAATGTACGAACGCCGAATAGAGCACAGCCTATACAAAACAACCCTCGAACTCCAAAGACTCCACGTCCTCAGAAGCCTCGAACCTTCAGAACCAAATCTCGAACCCGAAGCCCGCCATTTAGCCCCCGGCCCTGTGCCGGGGGGCAGCACAGAACCAAACAACGCCCCCCTGGCGGAAAGAATCAAGAATCAAGAATCCAGCATCATTGCGCAAAACAAACCCAATTTCACAATGGGCAATATAAACATAAGTACAGCAAGAACAAAGGCTTATGCCAAAGAACAACGAACAATGAACAACGAACGTTATCCAAAACAAACCCAATCAAAGCCAATTCCCCTGCCCCCAGACTTCGCGGCACCTGCTCATTACCCGCACCAAGGCTCTTTACAGACCACGCAATGATCGGTATTATACTCGCCGTATGCGCCGATGTAGCTCAACGGTAGAGCACGGCTTTCGTAAAGCCGGGGTTGAGGGTTCAAGTCCCTCCATCGGCTGTGTGACTCTCCAGAGGCAGGGTGGCGGCTTGCCCCACCAATTCTCCGCTCGGCGGTTGCTATTCTCATTCGTATCAGTAGAATGCCTTTTATGAAAAACAGCGATACATCCCCTGAAGCGTGCCGAGTTCAGATTGATCTTTATCGCCGGATGACGCCCGCGAGGAAGTTTGAGCTGATATCCCAGGCTTACGAGTTTGGCCGGGCCCTTGCGATCGCAGGGATAAGGCTGCGTCATCCCAACGCCACCGATGGCCAGGTCCGCCTTACGTGGGCCAGGCAGCATCTTGGGCGGGAGCTTTACGAACAGGCCTACGGGAGCAAAGACAATGAGCAGCGGCGAGCAAGTGACAGTGATTAGGAAGCTCACCGATGTGCTCGATGAGCTGAATATCGAATATGCCATTGGCGGCTCGATCGCAAGCTCCCTCTACGGCACTCTGCGATTCACTCAAGACGCGGACATCACGGTTAAGGAATTTCGCGGCGTTGTTGACCGGTTATATGAGCGGCTCAAAGACGAGTTCTACCTCGGCAGGGAGGCTATGGTCCAGGCGCTGGATTCCTGCGGCAGCTTCAATGCCATCCACCTGGAAACCAGTTTCAAGATCGACGTGTTTATCCAGGGCCGGAGCGAATTCGAAAAGCAGCTCCTGGCGCGGCGCAAACGAATCAGGCTGAGCGATTCGTTGGAAAAACCCTTCTGCGTGGTTTCGCCCGAGGATATTGTTCTGCTCAAACTCAGGTGGTATGCCCGGAGCGGCTGTGTGTCGGATCGGCAGTGGGATGACATTCTGGGGGTGCTGCGCGTGCAGGGTGACTCTCTGGATTTTCAATACTTAAAGGTATGGTCGAGGAAACTTGGCGTCGATGAGCTTTTGCAGCGGGTAATTTCTGAAGCGAGGGTGTAGTACCCCGTAACACTTGATTTTGTGGCCCTCGTCATTGCGAGGAGGCCGAAGGCCGACGTGGCAATCTCCTACCCCTCGAAGGTAGAGGCTGTTCCGGCGCCGAAGCGCCTCACGATGATGCCCACAGTTTCGATTGTTACGGGGTAGTAGTGGCTGCTATGACTGCGGGACAGAAGTACAATTTGCTTCAACAGATATTGCGAGGCTTGGGCAAGGTCGTCGTTGCGTACTCCGGCGGGGTGGATAGTACGTTCCTGCTCGCCTCGGCGGTGGATGCTCTGGGGGTGGAGAATGTGTTGGCTTGTACGAGCGTGGGGGCGTCGGAGCCGAGCGGGCTTTTTGAGAGGGCGGCGGAGTTTGCCAAGAGTATCGGGGTGGAGATGCTGACGGTCGAGGCCGATGAGCTTGGCGACCCGAGCTTCACGGCCAACAAGGCCGACCGCTGCTTTCACTGCAAATCGCACCTCTGCAAGACCCTGTTGGATATTGCCGCCGAGCGCGGCTTTGACCACGTTGCCTTCGGCACGAATTACGACGACCTTGACGACTATCGGCCGGGCAACAGGGCGATGAAGGTCTTTGGAATCCGCTCGCCGCTGGCCGAGGCCAAGCTCACCAAAGACGACATCCGCGAGCTGAGCAGACAGATGAATCTGCCGACCGCCGACCAGCCCGCCTCGCCGTGCTTGGCTTCGAGGATCGCTTATGGCCTCGAAGTCACCGAGCAGCGGCTAAAGCAAATCGACCAGGCCGAGGTATTTCTTCGGACGCTCGGCCTTGTTGAATTCCGCGTCCGCCATCACGATGCCATTGCCCGGATTGAGGTTAATCCAAAAGACATCGAGAAAATCACGACGGAACCGTTTCGCTCGCAGATAGTTGAAAAGCTAAAATCCCTCGGCTTCAAATACGTTACGATAGATTTGCAGGGCTTCCGCTCCGGCTCGATGAACGAAGTATTGGTGGAAGAGGAGAAGCAAAAACACACCATGTAAAGAGGAAAAAGGCTGTCCCCAGATTTCCTCACCCAGAGCTGGACCTAACGTTGTGGCTTAGCGCTCACGTCCCATGTGGTGCACCGAAGCGCATCGCTCTGCAGTAACCTTGCGATTTAGGCCTTCTCTTTAGATACAAAAACATCTGCGGTCGAACGAACCCAATAAGCCCAAAAATCACGAGTTTCATTTAGTAGGTGAGCAAGCGGATTGGTTTTGAGCTTTGCCTGATCACATATCCCAAGGACACGTGCGATTTGTTGAACGTCAGCATAGCTCATATCTACAACACGTTTAATATTGTTATCACCCATACTAACTTAGGTCGCTTCTGTTTTCGGAAAGCAATAGAAGACGGAACAGAGTCGTTGTTATCCATTTTGTCTTCCTCCGGACAACTTTACTATGTAGTCTCCGCATGACCTCAGGCTCATAGCTGCTAAGCGTTGTGTCTTTTGCGGCGGTTCGTTCGTGGGCGGCGTTTGCCGTTGTAATCCAGCGACACAATCAGCAAAGGCTCGATTACCAACCAGGAATCGTCCGGCTCAACCACGATGAGCCGCCGGTTGCCGACAGCGACCATTTCTGGATGCGGGACGGACAATGAGCGCCCATCCGCAAGACGAATACTGAAAGACTCAAACGGTTGTCTGTGTAAGGCTTCTCTAATACCCTGCAGATCCATTTATTAGTCCTCTACGTTCACATATAAAACACGCGCCACACGTTACCATTCCATATATTATCGCAGCGATTGTCGGGAAAGGCAAGGGGATTTTCAAATTTGTATTTGCTATTTTCGATTTATGGTCGGTCTTATCTTATTTGTTCAATTCTTCCCGAATGCTTTGGGGCAGAGATGTTTCGAGCTGGGGGAATTTTTCAACGATGCGGAAGATATCAGCCAAATCCTTTTGCCGTTTGCTTTTGCGCCGGGTCTTATCTGAATACGCCCAGACCTTGCCTTGCAGCACATCTTCAACCCTTGCGACTGTCATCGGGTAACCCAGCACGTTTCTATCTTCTGCGGTCGAAAGGAACCTCTGGTACCGCGGGTCTTGCTGAAGTTGAATCCGCAGGTCGGAGTCTGAGCTGGTGATCTTTACGCTATGCTCGAACTGCTCAATTTTTAGGCCGCGTTTTTTGGCCGCTTCGCAAATAGCCCCGACATCTTCGACTGCCGCGACGACATCCAAATCCAGGCTCACGACCGGCTCAACATAAGCGTTTACGGCAAGTCCTCCGATCAGGCAGTACTCGGAACCCGTTTTGGAAAGAATTTCCAGAAAGAGTTGGATAATGTCGGATTTTCCGTTTGCCAGCCGGTTAACGAATTCTTTGCCCGTCATCGCATTTGTTCCTTACATACCATACGGGTCCCAGAGGCGACGGTTTCTTCCGCTCCGCAGCGCCGTGAGCTCCGCGTTGATTTCATCGAGGCCGAATCGTTCGGGGTCGAAGTTCCCGCCTATCCATTCGACGAATTCCTTGTGTCGCTCGTGCTTGGGGTCTTCAAGGGCTTCGAGCATTTCGTAATAGCCCCAGATGCCGCCGCAGTCTTCAGGAGGGCAGGCGAGTTTGCCCTTGAGGCACACCGGGTAATTCATGCCCTCAGCCGGCGGGCCGATTTTGACCACCTCGATCTGGTGGTCCCACCCGTCGCCGAAGTCGTACTCATAGATGAACTTGCTCTTGACCGCCGGCGCCAATTCGCTCAGCATTACCTTGTTTTCGTCTTCGGTTTCTTCTATCTCCATTCGCGGGTCGCTCCAGCAACGGTCACGCTGCATATACTTTGCCAGATCTTCCCATTGCCCGCTCTGCACCAGCGCAGCAATCGCCCCGTGAGCCGGCTTGGGCCGAGGGTAGCGGACGACGAACTGATGCAGGTGCGAGTTGGTCCAGCCGCAAACAGTCTGAATGACCTCGTGCAGGTCGCTTAGCCGCATATTGCTTGGCACGGCGATACGCCTCCAGATGGGGGGCTTGCTGCCGTGCAGCGTGATTTTGAGTTCGTGGACCTGCGCCGGCTGGGCCGACTTCGCTCGCTGCCGGGTTCGCTTTCCCGTGCGGATGGTTGGTTTTTTCGCCACACCAGTCTCCTTTTTTGTGTATCATATATGAGTTCTGCAAAATTGCAGGAGCCTTTGGTATCATCGCAGGGGTCATTGGGAAAAACAAGAGGGATTTCCAATTTCATATTTACGATTTGCGATTTCCTATTTACGATTGTTGCCGGTTCTTTGCCAGCTTGTAATCGGCAGTTGGCAATCGAGAATGAATTGGGCGAAGGCACAGGAGCGAACTATGTTTTGTGGAAGAGCTTGGGCGGTTATCAGAATTGTTTTTTCGCTAAATATTTTCTTTAGCGTATGCCTGCGTTGTAATGCCGGCTCATCCCCGCTTGGGACGACCGCGACGAACGGGCTGGAGATGCGGGTGATGAGCTTCAATATCCGCTACGGCACGGCCGGTGACGGGGAAAACCGCTGGCAAAACCGCAGGCAAATGGTCTTCGACCTGGTCGGCAAATACGACCCCGATGTCGTCGGGCTGCAGGAGGCGCTGGGCTTCCAGATAGATGAAGTGTGCAAAGCCCTGCCTCAGTACGCGATGATCGGCGTCGGGCGAGACGACGGAAAGACCAAAGGCGAGTATTCCGCGATCCTGTATCGCCGTGAGCGATTCGAGATTGAGCAAGGGGGCACGTTCTGGCTGTCCGATACGCCGGAGATTCCCGGCTCAATCACCTGGGGCAACGCCTGCACCCGAATATGCACCTGGGCGAGATTCGTCGAAAGAAAGACCGGCAGGGCCTTCTATCATTATAACCTTCATCTCGACCATATCTCGCAGCCCTCACGCGAAAAGAGCGTGGTCCTTTTGGCTGAACGCATCCAGAATCGCAAACGCCCGGAGCCCTTCGTGGTCACAGGCGACTTCAACGCAGGCGAAAACAATCCGGCCATTCAATTCTTGAAGGGCAAGGCCGCTGTGCCCGGCAAGGACAACGCCAATGTTGAAAATCCCGTCCCGATGGTCGATACATTCCGCGTGCTGCATCCAGATGCAAACGATGTCGGGACTTTCAACATCTTCAAAGGAGATAAAACGGGCGAAAAAATCGACTTTATCCTGACAACCTCCGATGTGCAGGCGCTCGACGCCCAAATCATCCGCGATAACGTCGATGGCCGATACCCATCCGACCATTTCCCCGTAACCGCCCGCCTGCGTTTTTCAGCCGGAACAACGCGTTAGGGCCGTTTCCAAGAGGGGAATGACAAGACCCAAGAGTTGGACTAATTGATTTGAAACGGCGTTAAATTAACGTTCGTTAGAGTTTTGGGGTGTATTATGTTTGTGCTTTGCAGAGCGATGTTAGGTATAATGTCGGGATATGGAAAAAACGACTGACAAAGACGATGCCTTCATATGTAATTATGTTGTCACATTTGTAGATGTTTTGGGACAAAAAGCAGCCTTTGAACAATCGCCGAGAATTCTTGCTCAACATGTAGATGGCGATTCTTTGATACAGACTCTTGGTAGAGTCCGGATTGTTCATAGTCTGTTCAAGTCTTTTCACGGCGGCGGTCAAAAGTCGGAGCCCCCGTGGGTCGAAGCACTCTCTCAGGAAAGAAAAGAACAATACATGAAATTGGCCGGTAGTCAGCTTTATGCCCAGGCCTTTTCCGATTCTGTTATCTTTTATGCCTCGCTGATAAATGCCCAAGGTAACGTTAACCTTCGGGCAATTGCCGAGATGCTTAGCGCCCTTACAATATGTACGAGAGTAAGCTTTGCCAAGGGCATCTTTTTTAGAGGGGGGATCGAAATAGGATGGGCGACAGTTGATCCGGAGATTGGCATTTATGGCAGTGTTCTTAATGAAGCATATAAACTTGAAAGCACCGTTGCACAGTACCCCAGAATTGTCGTGGGTGACGAATTGCTTAAGTTCATCGAATTAAACAGCCAAATCGAAAAAAATGACGTAATAGACAAGTTCAATCGCGAGTTGGCGCGGCGATGCAAATCCCTTTTCTACGAAGACTGCGATGGTAAAATAATAATCGATTTTCTTGGTAATGGGATCGAAAACTTCTTATCACCAGAGCGAACAAGCAGACATCCGCGCATGCAAGAATTTCGCAAGTGTATAAATGATGGGCGTGAACAAGTTGCAAGGGAATGCGAGCGATTTAAGAAAGAGAAAACCACTAAATTGGCACTTCGATATCAATTGTTAATGGACTATTATTTGAAACGTTTAGCTGAAATAGGCGAGACGTAATTTGCCTGCGTTCGCAATGACATCTCTGTAATACAATCTTGTATCTTCTTGTTTTTTATGCACGTTTTTTCTATTGGGCGATCACAACCTCTTTATTATCAATGTGTTATGAGACTTTTTTGCCAGACGAACTTTTTGGTTGCGGCTGAGCGAAGCGAAGCCGCGCTGGGTCCTCGGTGTGCTGTCTGGCAAATCAGTTGGTCGTTATTCGTTCGTTGTTCATAGAAAAGCAGTGCCAATCTGCGAAATCTGCGGTTAAAGAACGACTGCAATGGTATTAGACGGCTGCCTTATAGCCAGATAAGTATGTTCCGACACAACTGCTTTATTTAGGTTAAGTTACCTACAATTCTAGAAAACAACCGCAACAACATTGCTCGACGAACTTTGGCCGGCCTTATTAATGGCCTTTGCGCGGTATTCGAGTTGCACACCTCGCGCGAACGGGCGGTGAACCGCCGCGATATCGATATCCGGTCTGCTACTGCATACGCAGCTC
>CAYGZM010000017.1:0-40741 GCA_964354365.1 uncultured Pirellulales bacterium | reverse complement strand
AGAGCCCCCACTTCAACCGCTTTCGGCTTTGGCATACGTCGCAGCTAATTGCCACAAGGCCCTGGCGAACCTGCCCAATGTTGACGCTGAACGGATCGGCATCATTGGCCACTCTTACGGGGGCAAATGGGCCATGTTCGCGTCCTGCCTCTACGAGGAATTCGCCTGTGCGGTATGGTCTGATCCCGGGATCGTATTCGATGAGAGCCGACCTAACATCAACTATTGGGAGCCTTGGTATCTGGGCTACGAGCCAAATCAACAACGCCCCAGAGGCGTCCCAAGTGACACTAACCCGCGAACAGGCGCCTACAAAGAACTGGTCGAAAAGGGCCACGACCTCCACGAACTACATGCTCTCATGGCGCCAAGACCCTTCCTTGTTTCGGGCGGCGCAGAAGATCCACCCAAGCGTTGGAAGGCCCTTAATCACACCATCGCAGTTAATAGGCTCTTGGGGTGTACAAACCGCGTTGCCATGACCAACCGGGATAGCCACGAACCAACAGCAGAGTCTAATGCGCAGATATACCTCTTCTTCGAGCATTTTCTGAAGCCGCAGCAATCGGTTACGCCCTTACCATGAACAGGCACTCGAGACTATCAGCCCCCTATTACGGCGATCCATCTATTCCGAACCGACCGTCCCCAGCCCCCGCTCATTACCCGTTATGCGGACGACCTTATCTGCATGATACAACATGTCGATCGCGCGTATCAGAAATGAGACCAAGATATCGTGTGGTTAATCCATAAGTCGTGGATTGTATTGTCGCGGCCCGGCGTGGTAACCGCCAAATACAGTTGACTTTACTGGTGCAGGGGTAAATATCCATACGTATTGGTCCCATGGGTTGTAAAGGACCATTTCCTCACGCTCGTCACCACAGACATTTGCTGGAATACAGTGATACCAACCCATCTTTGTCTCCCCAATCGGTTCTGGCAGTCCCGGTAGGTTAGAAAATCGTTGGCCATCAGATGACCACAACACACCTCCGTTGTAAAGCAAGGCCGCTTTATCCCTTCCATTCCAATATACCGCCTCCATACCTGTATAGTTGGGAGAGTAGTTAAGCTGAAACCTCCTAACAACCTTTCCGCTATTGGCAACGACTATTACATGAGGATTGTGCCCGTTGTAGCGGATGATCATTTCGGGACGATACAGGCTTTTATCAAAATCAGCTACGCGGACCTCCTGACCATGCGGGACAAGCTCCTTTCCCAAACACAATATTACATTACCTCTGCTATCAAGCACGTACCCGTGCCCACTGCAAATGGCGCGCATTTTTCCATCATCCCATGGTGCGATGTCAACGGAATCCATATTCTCGGCGAGCTGACCTTCCCAAAGTGGCTGGCCATTATCGTCCAGAAGGTAATATCCGCCATTCACCTCATCCCGGTTGTCGCCATCAATATCACCAACGGCCGGAACATATGCTGAACACTTGCCGTATTCATTCCATCGAATTTCGTATGTCCAAAGTACATCCAGGTCTTTGGTAAAAGCAAGGACCTTCGAGCCCAGCTTTACTGCAAAGTCCTCTGGTCTTTTGGTTCCGCGGAAGTTTGCGATGAGCAGACGTTGATGGACCCAGTTCGCGCCTTCCCCACTGCATTGACACATCTGAGCGGGTGCTGCTTGGCGGATGACCTTTCCGGTTAAGCCCTCGCGAACCTGAACAACCACGTTGGCCATACTTTGACTTGGTGCTTCAATAGCAGAGTTAATGAAAAAACAGAGCACTTCGGCTCGGCCACCTCCCTCGAAATCATAGACCGTTACCGGACCAGGTCTTTGTGGCTGCTCGCCTCCGATTCCATCGTGCCAGAGTTCCTGGCCATTGATATCAAATGCTGCGATGAAACAGGGTTTCATATTTCCGCCTGTTGAACGAAACAAGACGAATTCAACGTTTCCATCCCCGTTAAGGTCGCCGACACGCATATCGCCAGCAAATCCCTCCTCAGCAAGCAGCGATTGCGGCGCCTTGATTTCACGCCATAAGTAAGGTTCGGCATACTCGGCTGGTTTTAAAGGATTAGGTTCATGGACTTTGGCATTCAGCTTGCTACTGACTTTGCTGAGCGCGCTACTATAGACAATTTCTTCACCATCGGCAAAAATATGCAACCCTTTTCCTTTGCCATATTTGGTGCCAGTACAGTCCCACAGAATAGTGATTATATGCCCGTGATACAGCACGTTGTCCAGACAGAACCAATCCCACATATCGGCAGGCAGCAGCGGGTTGACCTCGACTATGTCATCTGGCCGCGGTCGCAGGCCGACCAGACCGGAGATGACCAAATCACAATAGCTGGAGTGATTGTAATCCTTGCCGCGGACTACAGGAGATAAGCGAGTGCGAGCAATCCAATCTCCAGTATAAGGATTAAGATTCTCGTCTATCCAGGGAACGAGCTGACCGTCTTCACGCTTCAGGCGATGGCTCTTCGTGTAAATCTTCAGGGTCTCAAAATAGTCAGCTCTATTTATAACATCCTGTTCATAGCTGTTCAATACGTTGGCCAGCGCCGTCAAGGTTATTGAAGTTGCGTAAGGCCAGCTTGGGCCATTCCACTGGCAAGAATGCCCTTCATAACGAACAGCAAATTGTGGGTGGCGCTGCTCTGCGGTCGTGGGACCGAATGGTGCATAAAAACCTTCTGGGTCCATCAGTTGTTTCCAGGCCTCTTCATAACCGTGCTGAGGCAAGTTGAAGTACCACGGAGTAAAACCGATTTCTTCGCGAACATTGACCAGAGTCTCTTTATCGCGGGGCAGTGTCATAAAAAACTTTTCTCCGTCGTTCCACAGCTTTGTCTGGATAAGCTGTTTGAGCCTTTCTGCCTTTGCTCGGTACTCCTGTGCGATTGTCTGTCGTTCGGCAAGCTCGGCGATTCCTGCAATAGCCATTGCATCACCATACATATAAGAGTTAATCGAGGGTCGCTTGCCTGGTTCACCTAACATTTTTAGCCCAGCTGAACCAGAAATGGAAAATTCCATTCCGTCTTTGTCATCTATCTGCCAGAACAACCCATCAGATGCGAGCTTTTCTTTTTCCCATTCTTTGTAATTATAGACCAGATTATCAAGAAGGTCAGTAACGAGCTTTTTGTCCGGCCGCACGAGATACCGAGCGTAGAGTGCGTCGGCAAGCCAGCAACTATACTGCCTGGGGCTTCCGCCCTTTTGAAACCAGTACACTGCGTAGTCGTCCAGATATTTCGGGGTGTGCAGCCATCGGCCCTCGTAAAAATGATGGCCTGCAGCACAGCTAATCTCATTGTGCTTACCACCCCAACCGACTTTCGGCAAAAATTCCGTAATGACAAACCCGTCCGGCGTTTCCTTAATGTGTTTGCGATAGGTCCACCACCGAAAGTAATAGGTCAGCTCAAAATCCTTATCAGGACACTCAAAAAGTGGGATGTTCGCTTTAAGAAATTCCCACGCTTTTTCATTTGGAATGTGCTGGACGAACAGCTCCTCATCGTCCTTGTTGAAAGTATCGATATAGTGCTTAAACGAATCCGCTTTCAGCACAAGCGGCTCCGCACTCTCAGTCGCCATTGTTGTTGACAGCATCGAACAGACAACTAACACAACAAACTTCACAAATTCTATAACCAGAAGTTTTTTCTCTTTTCTCATATTTTCATCATTTACCCGTCTGTAGATTGCTACGGGGCCTACACGCAAATTAAAGAATCAACCTCATACCCTATTGGCTGAGTAGCTGCCGCTCGAACACAGATAGGTCCCACTCGTCCATCCATCTAAGCACAAACCTGCCCTCTTCAAAACGGACAGGTAACCATATATACCGACCGCCAGGTTTTTCCTGGTCGCCGATTTTTGCAGGCAGCCACCGATCACCCATGTAAATGAACGCACCATGTTTGCCCGCAACAGAGAGAATACGGGTGCTCTGTGAGAAGAACGTCTTGTCGGCGTTGGCTCCGACACATGGGTTGCCCAGTTCCTGCCAGGGCCCCCATATTGAAGATGCTACGGCTGAGCGAGCCGCGTTGGGGGCATACGCCGTGCAACCAGAGCCCATAAAGTAGTATCGGCCTTGATATTTGAAGACCGCTGGCGCTTCTGTGGACCTGTCAACAAAGATTCTCTTGAACTTCCCACCGGGCTTGAGGTAGTCATCGGTCAGAAGTGACACATGCATAGTTCTGTTATCTTCAGAGGCATAAAACTGGTAGGCCTTGCCATCGTCGTCTACAAAAAGCGTCATATCTCGGGCCATTGAATTGTTTGGTCGAAAACTTCCAAGGTAAGTGTAGGGGCCGGTTACACGATCGCCGACCGCCACTCCACTGCGAGCAGAATCGTATCCCTGGCCCTTCAACTCAAGGTGAAACCACATAACATATTTCTTCGTCAGGGCGTTGTAGATAACCTTGGGCCGTTCGAGGGCGCAACCTATGGCAAGGTCGTGGTTGGGGTCGTTGTAGGCCAGCGGCAGTGCCACACCTTCATTTTTCCAATTGTATAAATCTTTTGATGAGTAGCACATCACACCTATCTTGGTCCTGCCCGGGGTTCCGTGTTCTCCGAACCAATAATAGGTTCCTTTTTCATAAAACATACCCCCGCCATGGGCCTCAATGGGTTTACCATCAGTATCCAGCCAAATCTCCCCGGGGCTAAACGAACTGTAACTTCTTGTCTCTTGATTTGCCGACGCTGCATAAGTCACGGCAAGAGCCAAATACGCCCCCAAAAATACAAACATATTGGTTACTTTCATAATCCAAACCTACTTTCTATTCTCCAGCATATATTACCAATAGAATTTTGATAAGCATTATTTGTCTTCCATTCCCCCGCCCCAGGGTTTCCTTGGACACACATTTACCTCGCCTCGCAGACCCTCTTCCTGACCCCTTGTCATCCTCACGGTGACAAGGGGGTTTTGTCTTGATGACGGGGTGGAAAGGTCATTTTTTCACGATACGGCCGATGGTCTCCATGGGGATGGTCTTGAATCCCTTTTCGAATACGGGCGAACCGCTTTTGAGCCGGAAATCGCCGGTATCGGGATTGGCGAAACCGGGATCGATATTTTCGATGTTGTCGCGGAGTTCGACCATCTTGTCGTTGGCTCCCCAGGTGATTTTCAACAAGGCGCTGCCTACGCAGATATTATTGGCAACGAGAATATTCCCCGGCGGTACCCCGTCATCAACCGCATAAAACGCATCAAGGGCCGCCAATTCCGGATAACGTATGCTATACGGCGGCTGTTTGTGGCTCATCTCTTCAAGCCGCTGTTTCATGGTCTGATAGACCATGTTGTGCCAAACAGGTGATTTGCTGAGTCCACGGCCGTCCAGTTCGACGGCCGGGTCGCAGTTGACGAAGATATTGTTCTGGACGGTGAAGTCTCGCCCGCCCCCGAGAAAGACCGCGCGATGAAGGCCCCAGAGGATGTTGCCGTAGATCTGCGTGCCGCTGACGCAGTCGTCCATATAGATCCCCATCGAGCCCATTCCGACGCCGCCGGCGTGATGGATGAAGTTGTAGCGGATGATGTTGCCGCGATAGGTATAATCCCTGCCGGTGTAGATGGCGCCGACATCGCCGGTCTCAAGGCAGACGTGATGGATTTCATTTTTCTCGATGAGATGCTCATTGCCGGTAAAGAGGATCGCACAGTGGGGGTGGTCGTGGATGAGATTGTTGGCCGCGACGATTCCGACGCCCGACATGGCGATGGCCGGGGCATAGCAGCGCGACCATCGGGCGATGTGGTGGATGTGGTTGTTGCGGGCGAAGTGGCCGGCGGGCGAGATTGTTTTGCGGTTGCCGCCCGATAGCGAGATACCCCCGTCTCCGGTTTCGCTGATGATACAATCCTGTACGCCATGATTCGATCCGCCGTCGATTGAAATACCGCAATTACCGATGTTGCGGATTATACAGTTGACAATTTGATTGTCGGAGCCGCCGTCGATCCGGATGCCGTCGGCACGGCCGCACTCGATCGTCAGGCCGCCGATTTCGATATGGGATGCGTCCTTGATATGAATCAAAGGCGCCTGCACGATCGAGACCATGACCGATGCCTTTTCCATCGTTTCGGGCGGCCAGAAATACAGGATGCCAGTCTTGCGATCGAGGAACCATTCGCCGGGCGTGTCGATCTCCTCGAGGATGTTGAGGAAGAAGAACCGTCCGCCGTCGCCGCCGGCCCGGAAGCCGTAATTGCCGTAGGGCGGGCTGGTCTTGATCAGGCGGGCCTTGGTGTCGATGGAGGCGATGTGCTCGTAGGAGTTGGCCCAGTCATAGGCCCAGTAGCCATGAACCCAGATGTCGGAGGTGTCGGCCCACTGGGCGGGGCGGTCCGAATCGTAGTTGAATCCCGCCTCGAGTTTACCCATGGTTCCTCCGTGCTCATCCCTGAATGAGTCGGGGATGCCGGTGATTCTCATAAAGCCGTCATTGGGCCACCGTGACAGATTCATGGG
This sequence comes from uncultured Pirellulales bacterium, assembly GCA_964354365.1. Classification (GTDB taxonomy): domain Bacteria; phylum Planctomycetota; class Phycisphaerae; order Sedimentisphaerales; family Anaerobacaceae; genus CAYGZM01. Next base: position 34,240 of record CAYGZM010000017.1, on the reverse strand, counting down.
TTTGTCATTAAAGAACAACTCCAGCGCCGCCGATGCGGAACGGCCGAAGCCTCGCGACTTGTATTGGCCCCAATCGGTGATGCCCTGCGCCTTGAGATCGGCCTGCATGACCTTGTCTTTCGCGTCCGGCTGTAATCGTGCAAGCATTGCGGGATCGCTGATCTTTTGCCATCCGCTTACGATTCGGGCGCCGCTGATCCGCACCTGTGCGTTGGCCTTTGCAGCGTAAACGATTGGCGTCTTTTCATCGCCGGAATCCTGCGATGAAAGTTCAAAGCCTTGCTGAAGGCTATACATGCCCGCTGCAATCCAAACCGTTACACCGCCCTCGGGCAGGCCCTTTGACGCCTTCAACTCACGAATCGCATCTCTGGCCCGCTGCAACGTGGCAAACGGCCCATCCGTTGCACCGCTGTTCGGCGCATCGATACGGCCGGACCATTGGTCTTTGCCGTTTTCCGAGACGAAGAAATCCGTGGAGGCCGATGAAATCGCGCACAACTGAAGGACCATCCAGAGAGATAACACCAAGGTCAATTTGTTGGTAATACGTGAGCGATAAAACATGGTAATCCTTTCTGTTCGAGTTCTCAGTCAACGCTATTTGCGTGAAAATGAATTTTGGAGAAGCACTTTTTATTCAAATAATAATCGGAATCAACCCAATATGTAAGTCATTTATCTTCCTTGTTATGTGGTCATCGATAGAGCACGGGCTGCTTGCGCCAATCTTTGTTCTTGTCATGGCCATACTCGACCAGTTGCCTGTAAGATTAATTATACCTTTTTTGCCCTCCCGGTACAGGAGCCTTTCTCCTGCTCGGTCTTAGACTTTGCAGCCTAACTTATGTATGATATTTTCAGGCGTCCCGGCCGGTGGTCCCGAGGGGAATGCCACTGGCGGCACGCGAGCAATTTCAGAAGTATAGGACAACAGAGCTATGAACTCAAAGCACCGAATTCTGGCGGCAATGAACCATAAAGAACCAGACCGCGTTCCAGTAATGTGCCAGCTTGCACTCGGTCATTATTTTCTAAATTGCAGCTTCAGCCCTCGAGAAATATGGTTTGACAGCGAGATTTTCGCCAAAGCTTTGGTTGACCTGCAGAAGAGATACGAATTTGACGGCATTCTGGTCAACATACCAGGCAGACCACAAGATTGGACGACAAACATCAGGTCATCCCAAAGAATCAACAATGTTGAGCACATTTATTGGGAGTCAGGCCTCGAAACAGTCATTCCGCCGGATGACAATCCTCAAACATGTCAGCCGGGTCAAACACCTCTGGGGCGGGCAGACTACAGATCCGTCGATATCAATGATCCTGCCACGTACAGGCTGCCCGGCTATGTCTGGAATACCTGGCATACGCCTGAACTCTGGGATATAGACCCGCAGGCTGATCTTTCCGATCCCACGGCTTATCCTTCGTGGTTCACAAGTGCACTTACGAAGGCCCAACAGTTTGCACCGGATGTCTCCGTACATGCAGAGGTATTCTCACCCTTCACTCACCTGATGGAGCTGTTTGGTTATGAGCAGGCTCTCCTTGCCCTGTTGGATGAGCCTGAGAAATGCCACAGGGTCCTTGCTGTTCTTACAAGAATAGTGCTCGCACAGGTTGGATTATATGCCGGGCATGCGCCTGACGCTATCCTTGTAAGTTCAGCATTTGCCGGGGCAGGTTTCATCAGCAGGCAGATGTATAAGGAATTTGTGATGCCTTATGAAGATGAGGTTTTCCGAACTGTACGAAATCACGGCTTGAAATCGTATGTCCATACCTGCGGAGCTATTGGTGACCGGCTGGACCTTATGAGCGAGACCTGCGCCGACGGAATCGACACGCTGGATCCTCCACCTCTGGGGACTGTAGATTTGGCAGAGGCAAAGTCAAAATACGGCAAGAGGTTCTTCTTCAAGGGAAATCTGGATGCTGTAAACGAGATGTTGAATGCAGATGACCAAACCTTTGAAGAGGCTGTGAAACAAAGGATTGAAATCGGCAAGCCGGGCAGTGGCTACATACTCTCTTCAGCGTGCAGCGTAGCTCCTCACGTCAAACCTGAAAGGTTGAAGAGACTTGCGCAGTTGGCAAAAGAACTCGGTCAATATTAACAGCAGGCCCGCCCGCCCATTCTGGGGGTGTTCCTCTCCGTTTGTCTAATCGCCCAGGGCACAGGTTCTGCCGGGCATGACGCTCTTGACATCAGTCCCAGCGGCCACTACATCACCGAACAGTATCTCGGTACTCCTGACCGGGTAAAGGCCCAGACCGAAGTTCGTTCCAATGCCGTCCATTACAGCTACACCGCTCTTGACAAGCTCACCCTGGCCGGGTATAGTATAAACGACTCCAATGAGACGTTTACCATTGTCGAAGGTACGCAGTGCTGAAGGCCCGCCTATGGCGGGGCGGAACGATTTGGGCAACAGGGATTCAGTGGACCCGCCGTGGCGGGGCAATAACGTGGACTACGAAATCGCAAGCCTGACCGACCGCTACAATAGGACAGGAGGCCGGAGGCTGAAAAATAAAGACAGGCAGGCAAAAACGCCGGCTGTCCATAGTTAGGTTGGACTCCGGAACGCGCAAAACACCCGCAGTCATTGCGAATGCTTGAGATTGCCGCGCCTCCTTTCGGCCGGCTCGCAATGACTACCCGGTAAATCAAACGTTACAGAGTGCCGGCTGCTTAATAGTAAAAGCGAAGGCCGGAGGCAAGGCGCCAAAGCCGGAGAATCACATAAAGTGGTAAGTTCACCAGTTGGCAATCTGAAAGTATTAAGAAATGTCTCCTCCAAAATGACCCTGAAGGAAATCAAATCATGCATCGGAAGGTTGGAGGATCTTAAAGTACAAAACAGAAGCGAAGGGATAGTTTGTCCATATTGGGGGCTTTTTGTCCACATGGAAAGCAGACTTCCAGGCAAATATCTTGAGAAAATTCGTGGAGTCATCCACCTCACGCATTTTGGTGATATTCCTAAACCAACGAGCGTAATTATCAAATTAGATCCGAAAGACTACCTCAGGGTTAATGACCGCTGGGTTCGCGCCATCAAGATTAAAGGCATAACCGACCGAATTGCAATGATCAAAAAGGGCAAGCTTCGCCATATTCGTGCGCTCGGCGTGGGTAACATTCCTTTTCTGCTTCCCTATACGAATCCCGATGGAACGATAGAAGACTTTAGATTCGATGTGGGGGAGCCCTACAGGGCAAAAAGGTTCCGCAGTGTGATAAACGAAGTTGTCCTTTCACGATATGCATTATCACGGGGGCGGGCGGTAATGGTGCCGGCTGGTATGGGGATATATGAGGACCGTGAGCTTCTATATAAGGGCGAGCCGATAGCTTTTTCTATCTGGGGCGTAGAGCATCCCGATGATTCAAGATTTGGGGATGAATTGGACGCCGGATTCTTCCGTATGTTGGATGAAATTGAGCTCGCTGCTTCAAAAGGAGAAATCTGGAATGTGTTTCAAGAAGCGATCTCGTGGATGCGCCAACGTCATGCCCAGATAATTGCGGAGATGCGCAAAAATCACGATATAGGGTTAGTTCATTATGAAGTCCACTTTAACAATACCCTCTTCTTTGACAATTCTCTGACAATTGTGGATTGGGAAGAGGCTGCACACCGCTATAACCTGGCAAAATGCCAATTTTTAGATAGCATTGTGGTTGACCTCGTGAGGCTTATCGAGAACTGCTGCAGCGAGGAGAGAGTCTATCGACAGTATTATGACAGGCTCTCCTGGCTTGCAGCAGAGTCTGGAATAGAAATTCCGCCTTTTCAAACCGTGAATTATTTTATGTACTATTTTCACGAGAACGAGGTTGGCCGGAATGACAGAGAAAAATTGCAGTCTCTTCAGGAAAAGTTGTTGACGGAACGCAAGGAGAAATCAGATTTAATACAAGGGCTTGTTCAAAAACTCATTCTTACCGTGTTCGGCAGGGGACATTACGGGGAGGGTATTGACTGGAAGGATGTTGCACGTCCGTTTATGCCCGGATTTTCAGACGACAATCCTATATGGCGGCCCGAAGCCACAACAGCTTTCGATCCGAAGCTATTTGTTCAAAAAGGTGAGTGGCCTTACGGAAAAAGGAAAAGACATCCAACAAAGGCCTTACGTCGGGCTGAAGAAGCCATATATGAAGGCAGGTTTGAGGATGCTATAAAGACCTATGAAAATATACTTCGTTATGGGCACAAGCGTAACCGCAATTTCGATAGTTATATTCACCATAATTTAGCATCACTTTATTTTGTTCTTCGCCAAGATAAAAGAGCTAAAACACATTTTGATCTTAAGGCTTTTCTTGGAAACCCGCCTGAACGTGGGTCCTGACGAGCCAAAACAGCAGAACTCGCAGATCGCAATGCACCAAAGGTTATGGTCAAGACAAGATCGTTCGTTTTTCTGTGACCAATCTGCCTGAAAAATCTTTGAGCAGTGGCCAAAAAGCTTGACTTTTCAAGACAAACGCGGCACTTTATTGAAAATGTAACTCAGCGACGTAGCTGATCAGGACACTGCTATGCGATTATATCTCATCAATCCGTCAAATCCGCTTGTGAGCATCGTCAACGTCAAGGAGAGCCGCTGGAACCGTTACCGTGTGTGGAAACCACTTAGCCTCATGGTTCTGGCGGGCCTGACCCCACCGGAGTGGGAAATCACGATCGTGGATGAAAACCTCAGCGTGCCGGACTATCCGGCCATGCCTCGGCCGGACCTGGTGGGCATTACCGCTTTCACATCGCAGGCGAACCGCGCCTATGAAGTGGCCGCTCACTTCCGCCGTCTCGGCGTGCCCGTCGTCATGGGCGGCATTCATGCAACCATGTGCCTGGACGAGGTCACCGAGCGTGTGGACTCGGTCGTCACGAGGGAAGCCGAGGGCATCTGGCCGCAGCTCCTGGAGGACGTCCGGCATGGCTGCCTGAAGCGCGTGTATGACGGAGGGCTTGCCGAGATGAACGATGTGCCGTTGGCCCGTCATGATTTGCTCGCTTCGGGATATGCCTTCGGAGCCATTCAGACCACACGCGGCTGTCCATTGAACTGTAGCTTTTGCAGTGTGACGGCATTTAACGGAGCCCGCTACCGGCAACGCCCAATTCCGGATGTCGTGCGCGAATTCCAGTCGATTCGTGAGAAACGTGTTCTGGTGGTGGACGACAACCTTATCGGCACGCGCCCTGAACACATCGCTCGTGCCAAGGACATGTTCCGTGCTATGGCACAAGCAAACCTGCGAAAGGAATGGGTTTCCCAGGCCACCATTAACTTCGCGGATGATGAAGAGCTTCTGGTGTTAGCCGCAAAGGCCGGGTGCAGAGGCGTCTTCATCGGCTTTGAGTCCCTCTCGCCGGAAGGGCTTCGGGAGATCGGCAAGAAATTCAACCTTCTCAAAAGCCGGGATTTTCGCGCCTCAGTGCGGCGCATACAAAAGCACAACATTCTGGTAGTTGGTTCGTTTATCATTGGTTTGGATATAGACGAAGCTGGAATCGGTAAACGTATCGCCGAGGTAGCCCGTCAGTACGGTCTGGACAATCTCAACGTTTTGTTTTTGACTCCCTTGCCCGGCACGCGCCTGTGGGACCAGATGAAATCACAGGACCGCATCGCCCTCGATACGTTCCCACAAGACTGGAAATACTACACACTGACCTTCCCGGTAGCTCGGTATAAGCATTTGTCTCTGGACAGCGTCACCGAAGAAATGCTCTCGTGCGAGCGGGGCTTCTATTCCATGTCGCACATTCTGCACAGAGTGTGGAGCAACTTATGGCATCGCCGCCAGCCGCTGATCAGCTTGGTGGGCAATCTTTCATACAGGAGCAATCTCAGGCTAAACGTTAAGGCATACGCGGACTTCAAGCGTTACTGGGGCAACAGGCACAATTGATTTTCGTGGGATTTGATTAGATTTGTTAGGTTCTCATCCAAAAAAGTTGGTAACTTTATGGCACAACTAATACATAAGTACTTTGGATTTAACGCTTTAAGGCAACAGCATGTATAGGTATAATGTCATTGCTATCGGGGAGGATAGGGCAACGCTGGGAAGCGACCCGAGCGCCTCGATAGCGGCATACGGCATGGGGCGGTATCTTCAATGGTGGCGCCCGCTTACAAACGTATGCCGGCGCCCACAATGCGATAAATCCTTTGTTTTTCATGCGCTAAATTCACCAGCTTTTTCGGAGTTGAACCAAATCTAAAATAAAGTTCGCCAATAGGATTGACACAGAAACACCTAACCATGTGTTCCAGCGGATGCACAAACGCCTCTCGCCGTTGAACACCACGTCAGGACGAATATCTACCCTTTGAAGCCAAACAAAAAAGCCTATTAACACAGAAATTCGGAACAGAATCTTCGTGAAAGCAGACACTCGCAAAAGAAGATCTGGCCGGCTGCAATCTATCGCAATGTTATGTTCGTCTTTAGGAGAAATACGATGAATCGTCGAAAGTTCCTTCAAGCCAGTGCGGCGGGGCTGGCTTTTTCAGCCATAGGCGGCTATGCCCCGGCGTTTGCCGGGCAGAAGCCAAAGCGCGTCGCCCTGATTGGCTGCGGGTGGTACGGCAAAGGCGCGCTGTTCCGGCTGCTTCAGGTGGCGCCGGTTGAGGTTGTGGCGTTGTGCGACGTTGACAAGAGGATGCTGAGCGAGGCCGCCGAGATGGTGGCCGCCCGGCAAGTGTCCAAGAAGAAGCCCCGGACGTACGGCGACTATCGAGAGATGCTCAAACAGGAAGGGCCGGACATCGTGCACGTTGCGACGCCGGACCACTGGCACGCGCTTGCGATGATTGCAGCGGTCGAGGCGGGGGCCGACGTCTATGTCGAGAAGCCCATCAGCACAGACATTGTAGAGGGGCAGGCGATGGTCGCCGCTGCGCGTAAAGGCAAGCGGGTGGTGCAAGTGAATATGCAGCGGCGCAGCACGCCGCACCTGGTGGAAGCCCGCGACCGAATCATCAAAGAGGGTCGGCTCGGCAAGATCGCTTATGTCGAGATGTGCTGCTACTATCACATGAGGGCTCGCGGGAATCCGCCTGACACCGCCGCGCCGGAAAATCTGGATTACGAGATGTGGACAGGCCCGGCCCCGATGCGCCCGTACAATTCCATCGTGCATCCGCGGGGCTGGCGGGCGTTTATGGAATACGGCAACGGTATCGTCGGCGATATGTGCGTGCACATGCTCGATATGGTTCGCTGGATGCTCGATTTGGGCTGGCCCAAGCGGGTCGGCTCGACCGGCGGCATCTTAGTCGATAAGGGCAGCAAGGCAAATATCTCGGACACTCAAACGGCGACGTTCGACTTCGGCGAGGTGCCGGTGGTGTGGACGCATCGGACGTGGGGCAATGCGCCGGACCCCGAGTATCCCTGGGCGGCGTTTATCTACGGCGAGAAGGGAACGCTCAAGGCCGACGTGCACAAGTACGATTTTATTCCCAGCGGCGGGGGTAAAGCGGCGCATGGGGACGTCCTCTACGAATACGACAAGTTCCCGGAAGACCAGACCGAGAAGGACCTGGAGCGCCACGTGGCCTCGGCGATGCGGCGGCACTGGAAGAATTTCCTGGATATGGTTGAGACGCGGGGACGCCCCGTCTCCGACATCGAGGAGGGCTATATCACGGCCACATCCTGCATTCTGGCTAATATCTCGATGCAGCTCGGGCGGACGCTTACGTGGGACCCGGATAAAGGGGAGGTTGTAGGTGATAAGGAGGCGAACGGTCTTTTGCGTCGGCCATACCGTCAGCCGTGGATCCATCCGGAGCCTATCAACCAGGTTGAGTTTTCTGCTCGGGGAGCTCCTGTGCGGCAAGTACGGCTGATTTTACAGGGCTGACCTTGCGATAGACGTCTTCAGGGGCGCGTCTTGCGCCATCGACAGTGAGCAGGTCACGGTCGATCGAGATGCCGAAGGGGCCTGAGCATTGATGTATCGGTGATGCCGAGCAGCCGGAGCCGGTCGTCGTCGGGATTGCTGCGGGCAATGATAAAGAACCACGGGCCGTCGGGCGAGGCGTGCATACGAGTGGCCTGGATGGCGCGGTAGATTCTCTTCTTTTCTTAGTGCTACAACGCTATTTACGGTGCAATAACGTGCTCCATCTGGACTTCGCACAAAAAGTATACAATGGTAGCATGACCTTGAAGGAGCTGTGCGATCTCTATCTGGAGTATCAGCGCTCAAGAGTACTCACAGGTAACCTAATCCCAAGGCACCATAACGATCAAATGAGCAGTCTGAACAAACTGATGTCCTTTCTTGGGAAAGGGCGAAGGATAAAGAGCATTTCAACCTTGGATCTGCAGAACTACAAGAGGAAACTCCAGGACGCTTACGGCTCGGCCCACCGGGTCAATCTTCATATTGGCGCCATGAAGGCGATGTTCCACTGGGCAAGGAAGAACGACATTCTTCAGAGTATCCCGAACATCGATGCAGTTTCAAAAGGCAAGATCGTTCATCAGGAAATGTACACGTTCAGTTCTGAACAGATCAAGAAATTGCTATCCGTGTCGGATCTGAAGATGCGGGCCATGATATGGTTAGGTTTGAACTGCGGATTTGGATGTACGGATTGCGCTCTGTTGAAGTGGAAGGACCTGGATTTTGAGAACGGCAGGGTTGAGCTCGCCAGAAACAAGACGGGAGTCTCAAGGAATCTGCCGTTGTGGCCCGAGAACTTCTCGGTCATGTTGACCTAACGATGGCAACAAGATACGTGCAGGATGTTTCTGAACAAACTGACAGAGCCATTGAGAATAGCAGAAAGTACTTGACTCAAGGAAAAGGTGTTGCGTGATCGAAGCTTGATTTTGCAGATGTTCATCTTCAAAGGTTCGCAAATCTGAGAACACTGAAGTAATCAAAACGGTCTTTGTTGCTCTTACTCGCCACCAGGAGTAGGAGAATCCGCCCGCCAGTTTTCCGGGTGATTCCAAGTGACCGGATGCACGCAGGGGTCAACAATCACCAATGAGTCTCCCTGGCCATCGGTCGATGGATACCAGGTATCGTTGTACTCGAACCGCATTATCGATGCTTCGTACGGCCAGGGCAACTGCAAAACAATCTCTTCGCCGCCGTTGTCCAGATTGTTCGCGTACCGGCCTGCAACATTTTTCTTGCCGTATTCATCTTGAAATGCGTTTTCATCTTTGACGACTACAACGTATTGGCCGGGATCGAGCGCCATCGCCGGGAAGGTAAACTCAATACCTTCGGTGAATCGCACGCCGTCAAGGTTCAGCACGACGTCGCCGACGTTCTTCAATTCGATAAAATCGAAGGCGCTGCCGTTGACATCGTGATACATCAGTTCGGTGATTCGCAGGCCGTCGAGCAGCGCGAAAGCTTCAGTGACGGGTCCGTCCCACGTTGTCACGGTGGCAACCAGATCGGCTGAGATGAGAAAGTCAAAACTGCTGGGGTGAACGTTCATGGCGTGAATGGCCAGCACATTGTCGCCCTGCCGCAACGCGCCGATGTAGCTGGAGATGTCAATGTCCTCGAAGAAAACGGCGTGAGGGTCGTCGTGGCTTCTGACAGCCATGGAGTTCCACCGTGGCGCACCATCGAAATTGCGACCGGCCACTCTGACGCCGTTGACGTAGGCAACGAAACCGTCGTCATACCGCACTCGCAGGACCATTCCAGTAAAGGAGCTTGGAGCCACGTCAACGGCAAACGGAATCCGGATGTAACAGGAGGCATTTCGACCGTACATAGCAGGTTCAACACCGAGGGTGATAAGATTTACATAGTTCACGGGGTCGCCCGGCCTCCTCTCATAGCCGACGCCGCCGGGGCTGCCGGTGCAAAGAGTCCACCCGAAGTCGTCGAAATTGGGGTCCGTCCTCCAGGCAATGCCGATGTCACCGGTCGGAACCAGAACTCGCTTGTCGGCGTTCTCGGCCACGAGCGTAGTGCTGGTAATCGTCGGGACCGGGTTGGCCGCGCGGGGCGTAGGCAGCATACAGAAATCAAAACTGTTTTTCCCGTCGGGCACGCGCCCCTCAGAGACATCGGGCGTCTGCGGGCCGTAGATGACTTTGTCGATCCCGTTGAGCTGGGCATCAAAGAGCCCAAGCATTCCTCCATCGGCTGAAAGCCTGAAACCCAAATGCCCGGGGGCATTAGCGTCATCTGCTACAAAAACAGTAAAACCGCCGGGGGCTATGAAACTGAGTGGGCCTAACTCCTGCTTGGCCGGTTGAGTAACAGGATTGTCGGTAAGATACAATTGGCTTAAATCCACCGGCAAGTCACAAGGATTATACAATTCAACATAGTCTTCGCTGAACAGCACCTTTTCGCCGGCCAACCACTCGTTAATCTTCAACTGCTCAGGATCACCAAGCGGCTGGGCAACATTGGCCTGTCCGAACGTAGGCTTGTTGAGTCTCCAGGCGCCATCGTAGCCGACACGCCCGATAGAGAAATCGTTTATCTGGGGTCCAAACACAACCGAGTCAATGAGTCCAGCGCCGTTGGTCGGCTTGTCGTGGAGATAGAGTCGCTCACCCTCGGCCGACAATGCAAAGCCCAGGTGATTCTTCAGATGAATATTGAGGTCGCCATACAACACCACGTAATCGCCCGGATTCATGATAGTCGCGGCGGCAGAAGCGCTGCTGAAGACAAATTTGTTCGGCTCTGTCGAGTCATCGGTCAAACTCATACCAGCCAAATCAATCGATCTCGGACCATCGTAATATAATTCAATGATATCGGGGTCGGCTCCATGCGTGTGGGCCAGGATTTCACTGATTACTAATCGCGAATAAGAAGTGTCAACCGTCCAGGTTCTCGATGATACATAACAGGGGTCGTTCTGCCAGACGCTGGCGGCGTTCTTACCCTTCACATAAACGGTATAAGACTGCCCGTCAGCCAAACCCGTTAGCTCTATGGGCATATCTACTGAAAGCTCCTCGCCCCAGGAGCCTGTATCGTTAATGGAATACCGGTAATGTGTAATTCCCGGGCCGCCAACAGCAAGGGTGGCGGTCGTGCGGTACGTTATCTGATCAGGCTCGCCAGAGATGCAAGCCCCCGCGGGAACATAGGCTCCCATATCAAGTCCGCACGGTCCGGCGCCGCGGGCCGGGGAAGAGGATTTGAGACGAAAGTCGCCGTTGGGGTCAACGAACTGAGGATTTACATCCAGATTGCCTTCGCCAAAATGCCGCCACGGCAACGGGATAATCGAATGATTGACGGTAATATCAGTCGTGCCCCACACCGGGTCGCCCACGTAGAACTGTGCCAGAGGCATCGGAGTGTCCCAGAAAATATTGCCCTCCAGATAACCTCCCGCTCCAGGGTCTATACCGGATTCGAGCGGCTCATCGAAATTGACGCCGGCTCCGGTACAGCCCACGACGGTGTTGTTCGCAAAAGTAATCCACGATTGATCTTTGACCAGCACGGCATTGTCGCAGTCAACAAATAAATTGCGTACGATGACATGATTAGAGCTGTGGCTGCCGTCGTAGCCTGTAGTTATCGCGTAAGATTCGCCATCTTCAGGACTGAAGTTTCTGTGGAAGTTCATAAACACATTGCCTTCGAGATAGGCGTTTGTGCCGTCGAGGTCAAAGCCGTCATCTCCTCCGCCGAGAAAAGTGTTGTTGATAAACCGCGGCATAACGGCTGAGCCGGAGGTGGAAAAGTCAACTACATCCTGCTTGTGTCCCCCGCAAACGCCAAACAAGTTGTTCTCAAAGAGCATGTACGGATCGGATGGAAGCAGGCGATGCCCGGAGACGGTTTGCACCTTCGTATCGGGAAACACGCTGTTGCGGACCACCAACGAGGAATTGGAGATACTTAGGATCGTCTCGTCCGTGCCGGCCCAGGTTGCGTTGTCAATCAGGATCCTGGAACTGTCCAGGCTGATCGACCTGTCACCTGCTGAAGAGTACTCCATATCGACGTAAGACAGTCGGTTATCCTCCACGCTATTGAAGGACAAACCACCCCAGGTTGAGGATGAGCCCGGCTCACGTGTAAGGCGTATGCGTTGGTATTGCGTCCCCTCCGCCGCCAGTCGGCCCCGGACGATAAGTTGCACGCCCTGGCCAACGTAAACAGTCGTTCCCGGCTCGATGGTCAGCGTCGTGCCGCTGGAAACGGTCAGGTCGCCGTTGACGCGCCAGGGACCGGATGCTGCATCAAAGGTCTTGTCGGATGTGAGCGCACCTGATATTTCCGTGACGTCATCATCATACCAGATGTCAATATAAGCGTACCGCAGCTCATTGCCGGTCCCCTCACGACCATCATACGTCTGGACTATGATACGATTGATGCCCGGATTAAGGGCGATGTCCGCGATTGACCATGTGCCGTACCTCTGTGACCAGTTAGAGTCTTGGGCCGATCGGCCGTTGACCCGCACCGAACGTGTCTCGATTGCGTTGGCTGTGCCGCCCAGAGCGGCAACATTTGTGTCGGTCCGATGGAACCCGCCGACCATCGGCAAATCACAGTCTATGCTGAAGTCCTGCGGGATTTGCGGATCATTCGCTTCGCTCGGATAACCTCCGTGCAATACGCTATTGGCTCGCTCGATAACGAACTGCTTTATGCCGTTCGGACCTTCGGTCTGCGACCTTGACACCCAGCCGCCCAGCAGCCGGTCAACCATAGGGAGAATATTCTCAGGCGCAAAGACGGTATTGATGAGCTCCGGGTACTGGTTGTAGTAGAGTCTTATGACGTCCGGGTCGTTGAGCAGCCGGCTCAAGCCGGCCACGTCCGCATAGGCGAGAATGTCGCTCTGGGGTTGGTAACCAGGTGCGCCATGGCCCAGCACGGCGTCAAGGTCATGCGGCAGCAGCCAGAATCGCCGGTCTTCCACCCCGCGATACAACGTATAATCATCACCTATCCCGGTGTTCAACCCGCTCTCCCGGTTGCCGGCAAGAGCATCAGCCGCCAGGTAGCGGACCCATTTCTCAAGATTGATGACCCGGCTTATTTCTCTGACGAAGTTGGCATCCGCAATATCGGGGTTATTGAGTTTGTCTATCAGGCTCAGAAGGTCCGACCAGTCGTCCTCTGCTGTATTGGTCTGCTTGCGGTAATTGTGACGGTAATCGTCGGGATTGGGAGTCTCACCCGGCCCTTCTTTGTAGTATAGGTCGGCAAACGACTCCGGATTGAAGCCGTCGTAGTAGAAAGTGCATCGGTAGAGGTTGCCGGCGTCGTCATCCGGGATATGGTTGTTTGTCCAATCGCCGTCGTATGCCTCCAAAGCAACGTACGAACCAAACATGCGGCCGTAGTCGTCCGCCGCCAGGTTCAGCCCATTTACCCTGAGCTGCACGACCGTAGCATTCGCCGCGGGCAAGCCTGCCAATTGGAATAACGCGCTGCCCATCAATTGAAGATGCGGGTACTTGCTGTTTATATTGAGTGCGGTTATATCTTTCCACGGCTGATCGTGCGGAAAGTTGACGCGATAGTTCATCGGTGGGTCGGCACGGCTGCGATGGCCTCTGTTTCGGACACCAACGGTGTATCTAACCTTTGTATCTACCCCGTCCACACTGATAAATGTGGCGTTCATCTGGGCATCGCTCATCGCCTCGCTTGCAAACACATTGCCGCCGTAGTCCAAATCCCCAATATCCGACAGTTCCTGCATTTCAGCATTTGTCGCAATGAGATAATTGAACGGCTGACTGCCGGGTACCCAGGGGGCATTGGGGTCAAACGAGGCATCAACCTGATAGAGTGCATTTGTGACCTGCTCCGGCGCCCCGTCAACCAGGCTTGGTGCGGGCCAGGCGCGCAAATTGGCGGCGGCATCTCTTGCCTCCACATAGAATTCTATGATTGTGCCGTCGGGATGAGCAGGTATTCGTGCCCCATACGCGCCATCGCCGGCTTGGCCGTCACCATGTGCTCCATCGTCAAACATTGTCGTATCGTTATAGTCACCGGCGTCGTAATGCGGGCGGCCCGTCTCGCCTTCGTAGGTCGAACTATCACGGCTATAGTGCAATGTCACATTGATACCCATGGGTCGCTCGTCGATAATACGAGCGGTAACTGTCACCAGGTCATTAGGTCCCGGAATTATCGGGCAATGCTTAACATCCAGAATCAAAGGCGCAATATCGTTATCAGCAGCCGAGTTGGCGGCGCCGGGTGTGCCCCCATTAACGTCACTTGCCGCCCAGTTCTGCCCGTAGTCATTGGGTAGTTCTGAATTGATCAGCTCCAGCGACCTGCCGCCGCCGTCGTGCTCGTCCGACCAGACCCAGCCGCGGTGATAATGGTCTTCCGGACCAAGCGCACGGGTCGCCCAGTCCCCCTCGTCGGCGTAGCGGACCCTATCGATTCTCACACCTGCGGCGTCAACCAGCTCGATAGCTTCGCTTTGGTTGCTCAGACGGCCGGCCCAGCCGCCCGTAACATTGTCAACACCTGGATGCTTTGCCCTAAACGTATTTACGTCCGCGGCCACAACAAGATATTCCCCCGAACCGAGCGCTACGTCTGGAAAAGTGAAATCCACACCATCGCTGAATCGCCATCCCGCCAGATCAACACGTCCATTTCCCCTATTGAACAGCTCAATGTACTCTTCCCGAATATTCTCCGGCGCTATATTGCCGGAAGTGGAATGATAGGGATGGTACATTATCTCGCTGATCAGAATGCTCGGAGGCGGAATCCCGTTGGTCTTCCAGGGAGTAGGACCTTTGAAGACCTGCCAGTTATCACTGGCATCGGGGAGCCGGCCGTATGATTTGTTTTGTTCCTGTGCCGGAAAGTCAAAAACCCCGTCGATCGGAGTATTACCGTCGGTGTCGAACAGGCAAACATCATCCTCTCCGCTGCTGGCGCTGAGTTTGAACCTTGCATGCAAAGTCCCCTCATGAGTTTCATCATCAGCCCAAATAATCAGATAGCCGCCCGCCGGAATGGTTGTGGCAGAGGGATTATTGGCAGGAACCCGCCATTTTGCAGGCTCATTCTTATCATCGATAAGATACATGCCGGCCATATTGACGGCATCGTCGCCGTAGTTGTAAATCTCGATCCAGTCATCATAATCGCCGTGCTCATCCCGGATGCCGCTTTCACGATTATTGCTGGCCATGAACTCGTTGATTACCAGGGTGACCTCGCAGCGTCCTTTGAACCAGTTATCCGCCAGGCAGGCGAAGTCAGACATATCCACGCCGCGGATGCTGTCCAGGTCGGCCTCGCAATCAAGAGCCAGACAGTTCACATCCAGCCACTGCTGAACAAAATGCCGCAAGTCTTCAAAGTTGACTTTGCAGTCCTCGTTCAGATCGCCCTTGGGAAAAGGCCGGGCAATATTGAAGGCCGAAATGATCTGGAATGCGACTATGACCAGAAGCAGCAGCGAGATTCTGGCAGACCTGAGCATCTTCTATATCCTCTTGGCCCCGAACGCAACAAGATACGTTCGCAGGCCGCTCACCACTGACGTCTTAGGCCGCTTATCACGCCAATTCTTGACAATCTCACATTTCCAGGCCTTTGACGCCAGAGTATTGGCTGCACTATCAGACAGCCTTTGGTATCTTAACACATTCAGAATACCCCAGTCAATGCCTTCTTTTTCTTTGGCGGCAAACTATTTTTCTCTGGAGGAAATGCCGAGGAACGCCCTCCAGTGCGAGGAGGAACGCACCTTCTGTTCGCACACACTTGTAAGGCAGCCCAACACGAAGAGGCCTGAAATCCGCCGGCTGGGCACGTCAAATGGACAACAAGTCCACCCTCGCTTTCCTATTTTACCAAAAATAGTCGGATTTGACTCGCATTGCGGCATAATTTTGGCGCATTTTCCGAAAATTCTGAAATGAATGTTACTTATGATGCGCGCGGCGCATCTGAACTGTATAGTAATCTCATACGGAAAACGGCGTTGATCATGCCAAATTGGTCAAAAAGTATTAGGAGAAATACATAGATGAGAACTCGAAGACTGCCAATTAGTTTGATCACCGTTACACTGTTTGTGTTGTGCATCTTCATACCTTCCGCACATGCCCAAACGCTGAAAGAGATCTTTGATGATGTCCTTGCTTCAGTGAGTGAGACGCCTCTACCCAGCGCGATCTGTCCGTTAGTGGAAGCTGCTGAAGACGCCGGTACGAATGAGCTTGCCGCCCTCGAAATCGCTGTGGCGGAAGCGGAGCACCGGATCACTGTGGAATCACTGACGGCAATCGGTGACAGGCCGGTCGAGCTTGAACGTCAGAAAAAGGCCTGTGCCCAGATTAAGGCCGAGTTGACAAGAATCAAGAACGAACGCACGGCCTGGGCGCAAAAGGTCAGAGAAGCCAGGGAAGGCGGCCGGTCCTTGGCTTTCCACGGACGTTTTGAGCTCTCACGGATGCCTAACGAGTGGGACGGCAGTGATTACAATAGCTGGCTGATACACGACAATTTTGGTGAACTCCCGGGAGATGAGCCAAATGGTCCTGTCTCGGCGGTCGTTTCACTGGCGTCCGCCGGATGTGAAGGTTCTTCCGTGATGGCTTTGGACGGCAAACTGAGGTTTTGGGGTAATCAAGACAGTTATTACCGCGACTACCCACGTGTTTCCCTCGATTTCGATTTGGAAAGCTTTGGCTATCAGATGGGTTCATTCGAGCTTTTTCCGGGCGTTTGGACCGGCATCAATAGCGCTGTTCTCAATCCCTTCGGCTCCCCGCCGGTCGGCCAGTACAATTTTTCGACGGACCAGTTCGAGATGTGCCTTGAGGGCATATTTACCAACGATTTGTACGACCATTCAATGCCAATACTGTTCTTCGCGAGTATCTTCGGTGGAATCTCGCGTCCACGGGGAGGGGGAGAATACCACGACGAATATGCAACCGTAGGAGCCCCGATCCTGGCCGATGTCTCTATGCTCGTTCCTCTGCGCGGTGATCGAATTGAAGCGGGTCTGCCGAAAGTGATGGGCGCCCACGTTCTCGAATTTAACGCCGAAGACGGAACGCTAAGACTGCTGGAGAACACAACCCTGCAGCCTAACGCCGACATTGCAATGGTGCGCTACGATGACGGCAGCTATGCAGCCAATCCAATGATCGACGCAGCGCTTGGGGGACGAGTTGAGGTCGAGCCGTTGGCGTATGTCGCCCAATCACCGGAGGGTATCTACAAATTCGCCGATGCAGACATCAGTATCACTGTGGAGGTGGGTCCCGGCGATTATCAACCGATCCTGGGCGGAAAACTACGCAATGTCGTGCTCAATACAGTAACCGGAGGTTTCTTTGCCGACCTGGAAGTTACGGGAGCTGTGGGTTCATCAACCGTTCTATCGCAGATATACGGCAGCACCGGCACGAAAGTAATGCAGATTGCCGTCGGCGCAGCCGCTTACGACCTCGTTGAATTGACTGATGGGTTTACCGTTTCCGGCCGCTTGCCCTGGCCGGAGCTGTTCCATCTCGGCGTCGTTCGTGACTGCGACCCCAGCCTGATGCGCGCTGATTTTGACGGCGATGGTTCCATTAACTTCAAGGATTTTGCCAACCTGGCTCAATACTGGCTTCAGGATGGACCGTCGGTTGATTTAACGCCGCTGTCTGACGGCGACCGTAGAGTCAATATGCTTGATTTGTTCTCTTTGGTCATAAAATGGCTTGAGCGATGTAAATGAGAAGCCGACTGCATGCCCGCATAAACGGCTTAGGGAAGAAATAGAAAGGAATGAGAATCATGGAACGAAAGAAGTTTCGTTTTACTTATTTCGGATTGGCGCTTCTGGGCTTTGGCCTGCTCCTCGCAGGACGAAGCTTGGCGCAGCAAGTCAAGCCGGAACCGTTCACGATAGCCGTCCTGCCCGACACGCAGTGCTACGCCGACACGCGTATAGGATTCGCGTCCCGGCGCTGGGGCGCCGACCTGCGCCATTACTTCTTCAGCCAGACGCAGTGGATCAAGGAGAACAAAGATAAGTTGAACATTGCCATGGTTGCCCACGTCGGGGATGTCGTCCAGGCGGATGATGAGAAAGAATGGGAGGTTGCGGACAAGGCATTTCGGACAATCGACGGCGTAGTCCCGTATATGTTGTGCCTGGGTAATCACGATTTCGGCTACCAGGAGGACCCGGAAAAGCCGCCACGGCTCTGGTTCGGCGCACACCGCGGCGCCGCCAACTACAACAAGCACTTTGGCTCCTCACGCTTTGAAGGAACGCCTTGGTATGGCGGCCACTTTGGCCGGGGCAATGAGAACTATTACTCTCTATTTGAAGCCGGGGGCATGAAGCTCCTCATCATTTCACTGGAGATGCACCCGCGAGACGACGTGCTCACCTGGGCCAACGAGATCGTGACTCGACTTATGGACCGCCGCTGTATCGTTCTGACCCATTCCTATCTGGATACCAGGAACGATCGCCTTGCTGCGGATCCTTATTGCACAATAGAGGGCAATGCAGGTGAAGCTGTATGGCAAAAATTCGTCAGTCGTCATGAGAATATCTTCTTAGTGTTGTGCGGGCACATGTTAGGTGAAGGTCTTTTGACGAGCACCGGGGAAAAGGGAAACAAGGTCCACCAGATCTTGGCGAACTATGAGGCCGAGGACAAGGGTGGGGCCGGTTATCTTCGCATCATGACTTTTATCCCCGATGAAGACAAGATCAATGTGCAGACGTATTCACCCGTTCTCAAGGAAAACAAAACGACCTTGATAAGCCAGTTTTCGCTCGAGTACAAAATGAAGGACTAAGCAAGAGTTGACACGGCGAAATGATGATTTGTGGTGTTCTGCATGAGGTTGTGTACAGCCTCACATTGACAGCCTTCAGTCGATACGTTGCAGACCCACGGATTCTCAAGGCCGGCAGTGCGGTCCGGTCCTGTCATCCTGACGAAATTTCCCAATGGGTCTTGTTGTGCCGGCGACGAGTCATTCACTATCGGCCTGCACCAGTTGAAGAAACTTGTTGAATAAAGGGCCTTGTCGGATTAAATTTACTGTGCAAGCCTGATAGGCCCGGGTATATTTCGCCAGGCAGAGAAAAAACAATGCGATTCTTTCTAATTGACAGGATTAACAAGTGGCAGGTCGGGACCGCTGCGGAGGCAACCAAGAACGTTGCCCTGAGTGAGGATTTCTTCGATGACCACTTTCCTCGCCGCCCGGTCATGCCGGGGGTGCTGATCATCGAAGGAATGGCCCAGCTCTCGGGGCTGTTATTGGAAGCGACCCTCAAGGAGAAATACGACCGAGACGCCAAGGCTATCCTGACCGTCCTCGAGCGAACGAAGTTTCGCGAGCCGATCCGCCCCGGTGACTCTCTTATCTACGCGACCCGGGTCGTTTCCGTCAATACAAACGGCGCCAAAGTGACGGCCCAGGCTTCACGCAACGGCCAGGTTGTTGCCACCACGGGTATGGTCTTTGCCTTCAAATATATCGATGATCCGATGCTCGAAGCCAAACGGGCGGCTCTGATGAAGCTGTGGATGTCTTCGACGCAAGACCGGGAGGGTTAATGTGGCAAGGAGCGTTGTCGTTACCGGTATCGGGCTGGTGACCCCTCTTGGGCAAAGTGCGGGCGAAGTCCTGGATCGCATGGCCCAAGGTGAGGAGGCGGCTGTGAATATACCGTTTGATTCGGGCTCGCTGGCGTGCCCTCTTTACGCCCCGGTCCGCGAGTTTGACCCCGAAAAGTATTTCCCGGATAACAAGACGCTTCGTCTGATGAACCGTGATGCACAAATGGCGGTCGTCGCGGCCCATTTTGCCATGCAGGATGCCTGCATCAAGACCGATGAAACTTACCCATCCGAACACGTCGCTCTTTATGGCTCGACCGGCGTCTCCAGCATGTCGGTCGAGGAAATGTCCAGAATAATCAAATACGCCGCAGCCAGCGATGGGTCACTGGATCTTCATCGTTTTGGGCAGGTGGCTCTAAAGCGTGTCCGACCCGTTCTGTCATTTAGAATCCTTGCCAACATGCCGATTTGCTTTGTATCAATCTTTGAGAACATTAGAGGCCAAAACTCCGTGTACACCCCTTGGGAAGGCCAGGGCGCCCAGGCGGTGGCAGCGGGCATTCGCGCAATCAAGCGTGGTGA
Organism: uncultured Pirellulales bacterium; assembly: GCA_964354365.1. Taxonomy (GTDB): domain Bacteria; phylum Planctomycetota; class Phycisphaerae; order Sedimentisphaerales; family Anaerobacaceae; genus CAYGZM01. Next base: position 14,076 of record CAYGZM010000017.1, on the reverse strand, counting down.
GACGCCGTGTGCGCTTGTGGGCGGTTGTGACGTCAAGACTCGGGAGCTTTCGCTCATCAATTTACAGCAACTGGGCGCATTCGAATCGTGGAAACGTTATGGGAAAGGCTGCGTACCCGGAGAAGGCGCCGCATTTCTGGTGCTGGAGGATGAAGAAAAGGCAGCCGCAAGAGGAAAACGTCCTTACGCGAGAATTGCCGATTATGTAATGCGTTCAGTCTGTGGTAATCATGATTTGAAGCACACTTTGTCGTCTGTAATATCCGGGCTCAAGATCAGCGGTAAAGCGACGGTCATCGCCGCCGGCGACGGAGATATTGGAATTGAAGAAGATGAAAAGCAAGCGTTTGAATACGCAGACCTTGACGTAAAGGACTTCCTTAGACCCAAATTGCACCTGGGGAATCTTTTTGCGGCCGCCGCGCCCGTCCAGATAGCCCTGGCTGCCGAACTCGTCGGCAGAAAAGAAAACGGTCAGCCCGTTGCGGCTGATTGCTTCGGATTTGGAAGCGAGCAAGCTTCATTTGTACTGGAGGCCCCATGCCGCGAGTAGTGATAACAGGTGTTGGTGCGGTGACTCCGGTTGGAAGCGGCGTTGACGTTTTTTGGGCGAATCTCACTTCCGGAAACTCTGGGATTGCGCCAATAACCCTGTTTGATGTGTCAACATTTCCGATTCGAATTGGAGGAGAGGTCAAAGATCTCCGGCTCGAATCCGTGACAAGAGATTTTCCCTGCTGTATGGATTGCCGGGACCGCAAAGTCTTTTTTGCGCTTGCCGCAGCTCAGGAAGCGATAGCCGACGCCGGACTGTCGGATGGTCATCTGCACCAAGCGCTTTTGCATGTCGGCGTCGGACTGGAGGTATTCTGTCTGGAAGATTTGACGCCTTATGCCGATTCGCCGGATCTCGGTTATTCAATCGTGAGCTCCGCCATTAATGAGCAGACGGATCAGCCGTTACAAACTCCACTCGATTATGCAGGCAGGATACTCGGCGACCGCTACGGATTTTTGGCCGGCAGATACACAAACTGTTCGGCGTGCGCCGCCGGCGCCCAGGTAATCGGCGAAGCATGGCAAATGCTGTGCGAGGGACTGGCGGACGTCGCATTGGCTGGCGCAACGGACAGCATGCTTAATCCTCTCGGGCTGGGCGGTTTCAGTCTCCTGCGGGTATTGTCCGATGAAAACGACAAACCGCAGCAGGCATGCCGGCCGTTCGATGCGTCACGCAAGGGCGCCGTTCTAAGTGAAGGATCCGCCTTTGTCACCCTTGAGACCCTGGACCATGCGCTGGCCCGAAAGGCAAATATCTACGCAGAGCTAATCGGCTACGGCAGCTCACTGGACGCCTACAGAGTCTCGGACCCGGACAACACCGGTCAAGGAGCGGTCCAGAGCATGAACAAGGCAATGGCGACCGCACGGCTCAAAGCGGGTGACATTGATTGTGTAAATGCCCACGGGACGGGCACTATCAAGAACGATATCGTTGAGACTGCGGCCATAAAGGAATCGCTCGGCCCACGTGCGTATGACATTCCGGTCCACGCCGTTAAGTCAATGACCGGCCACATGATCGCAGCCAGCGGAGCAGTCGAGGCGGTCGTTGCGGCATTAACTCTCCGGCGCGGTACGGTTCCGCCTACAATCAATCTCAAAAACCCCGACGATGAATGCGACCTGGACTACGTTGCGGACGGCGCCAGAGACTTTGAGGGCGACACTGTTCTATCCAACTCCTTCGGTTTCGGGGGCCAAAACGCCACACTGATCTTGAGGAGATACTGCTAATGGACTTCGAGAGTCTGCTTGAGCTGCTTAAATCACGCCGGTCGATTCGCCGATTTACCGAAGATGTGCCGTCCCGCGTCCAGATCGAGTGTTTAATCGAAGCGGCGCGCTGGGCGCCTTCGAGCCATAACCGTCAGGGATGGAAATTCATAGTCTTTGAAGATCGCCGGCGGATACGCACACTGGCGGAGCAAGCGCGTAAATCCATCCAGAGATCTATCAAGAACGCTCACAAGCTCGCCGCCTCCCGCGATGACGAGCTAATCCATTTTGCAGGAGCATTCGACCAATCTCCCATTGTAATCCTTGCCCTCCACAAAAAAAGTCCAGCGGTGGGAAAGTCATTGCTGGCCTTCGCCACCGGCGAGCTTGCCTCCGGTGAAGCATTAAGTACGGCAATGGCTGTTCAGAATCTCCTGCTGGCCGCTCATGCAATGGGACTGGGAGCGTGCGTCATGACCGCTCCCCTGCTGGCTGGAGATATCTGGAAATCATTGGATGATATTCCCCCCGGTTTCGAGCCGACGTGTCTCATTGCCGTCGGCTGCCCCGAGAACGTGCCGGATGCCCCGAGAAGAAAAAGACTTGAACATATTCTTGAATACAGGTGAACGAAAATGACAGAAAAGCAAGTGTTTGAAAAACTCAGGCCGCTAATCCGTGAGGTCACCGGTCTGCGGAAAGACCAAATAGAGATGGACAGCCTTTTGATGCACGACCTGGGCGCTGAATCCATAGACCTGCTGGATCTGAGCTTTCTTATTGAAGAGACATTCGGCGTCACTCTTGAAGGAAACGAATTCGAGCGAGAAGCTGCGCAACGGATTCCGGGAGGCGCTTTTGAAAAGGATGGTTATCTAACGGCCGAGGCGCTGGAAGAACTAAGGAAAGCGCTGCCTGAAGTGCCCGATAAATACTTGCAGCCGGGATTGAAGAAAATCGAGCTGCCAAGCGTTTTGAATGTTGCGGTGCTCGTACATCTTATACAGCGCAAGCTCGCCGGAACCGGCCAGGAGGTGAGAAATGCTCAAGAATAAGGTGGCTTTTGTCACGGGGGGCAGCGGAGCGGTCGGACGCGCAATCGTTAGAACCTTCGCCCGCCATGGCGCCCGAGTGGCGTACTCGTACAAAACGGGCGTGGAGAAGGCCCAGCAGCTTGACCGGGAAACCGCTGCTGCGGGTTTCAATGTGCGGTCATATCCCCTGGACGTCCTGGACGCAAAAGCGGCCTGCGAGCTTGCCGTTACAATCGAACAACAGGTCGGTCCAGTCGAGATACTCGTGAACAATGCCGGTACTACCAACGTCCTGCCTTTTGCGATGATTGACGAAAAGGACTGGGACGTCGTTATGGATGTTAATGTCAAGGGTATGTTCCTTGTGACCAAGGCCTTTGCACGGGGTATGATCCGGCGGAGAGCCGGCAATATCATAAACATAGGCTCGCTGGCAGGTATGCGAATGTTGGAGGTGCCCGTGCATTATGCCGCGGCCAAGAGCGCCGTGACAGGCTTCACTTTCGCCTTGGCGAGGGAGCTGGGCCGATACAACATCCGCGTCAACGCCGTCGCACCGGGCATGCTGACGGAGGGAGTCAGCACGAACGTTCCGCCAAAGCAGCAGGAGCAGTACAAGAGTTACTGTGCCCTCTCCCGCGCGGGCCGGCCCGAGGAAGTGGCCGAAGTCGTCGCGTTTCTCGCGAGTGACCGCAGCAGCTACATTAACGCCCAGTCTATTTCTGTTGATGGGGGCATCTGATGAAATTCCGAATGGTCGATAGAATCATTGATTTCCAGGCAGAGAAGAGCATCCGCGGTATCAAGGCGCTCTCTTTCGAAGAGTACGAGTTGAAATCAGCGATGGCGGATGAGCCGCACCTGCCGGAGACGTTGATAATGGAGGCACTGTTTCAACTGGGCAACTGGCTGATAATGCTCTCGTCGGATTTCTCTCAAATGGGTCTGCTGATCAGAACAAACGAGGTGCGTTTTTTGGAACCTCTCCGGCCCGGCCAGAGTCTTCTTATGGAGGCAGAGGTCCGAAGCTATCGCAGTGACGGGATTCTGTTCGATGGCAAAGCTTGCGCAGGCCAAAAATTGATAGCCGTCGGAAAAAGCTGCCTGGCGGTACCCGTCGAGCTGGCGGACTACTATGACCCCGACGACCTGCGTGTGTTGTTCTCTCAGATTTACAGGCCAAACGAATAAGGGACGGTAAAGTCACGACAATGGCGAGACTAAAAGAGAAAGATTACACGTACTTCAAAACGGTTCGCGGAATGTGCCGCAACTGCCGCAAAATTGTGCCTGCGCGGGTCTTCTTCCGCGGCGGGCAGGTATGGCAGGAAAGTCTGTGCCCGTCCTGCACAAACAAGCCCGCTCTAATCGCTGCCGACAAAAACTGGTACCTCGCCAATGTTCTTGAGGCAATGCCGGACCAATCGCCTTTGCCTGGCGCAAAGCCGCCCAAGCTGGGCTGCCCGCACGATTGCGGACCGTGCGCCTGGCACGCCACCCCCTGCCAGCTTCCGGTCATCTCCATCACCAATGCCTGCAATCTGCGGTGCCCCATTTGCTTCACCTACAATCGCCAAGATCGCAATTACTACAAGTCCATCGACGAAATGAAGCAAACCGTGGACTGGCTCATTGAATCATCCGGCCCTCTCGATCTGATCAACATCACCGGCGGCGAGCCCACGCTGCACCCGCAACTGACCGACCTGCTTCGAGTCTGCATCAGACCCCGGATCGGTCAGGTCACGATGAATTCCAACGGCATCATCCTGGCCGATAACTACCCCCTCTGCGAGCAGCTTGCGGATTTGGGGATCTGTGTCGTTCTTTCGTTCAATACGTTTGACAGCCGGGTCAGCCGGCGATTGAACGGCGTGGATCTTGTTCACACAAAGCTAAAGGCGATTGAAAACCTTACCCGCGCCGGAGTAAGAATGACACTGCTGAACGTTATGGTCGGCGATGTCAACGAAAACGCAATCTCCGGTATGCTCGACCTGATGCGCCGCAACGACAACATACTGAGCCTGACGATACAAACCATGACCTACTCCGGACAGGGGGCAAGCACGTTTGCCCGCACCCGGCATGTTCCGGTTGACAAGGCGGCGGCGGTGGTAAGCGAACAGTCCGGCGGGATGCTGGAACTGGATGATTTTGTTACAAAGCCCTCAGCCCATCCGCTCTGCTACTTGATCTGTTATATGTTTAAGAACGGCGATGAGCTTATCCCTTTGACGAGATTTGCACCGAGGGATAAGATTCAACGGCTTATCCGGGATTCTTACCTTATTCGTCCCGGGTCAGAGGAGTTTTTCACGGATGTGATTAACCAGCTCTATGCCTGGGGCCGGACAAAGCACCTGGGTCTCTTTCGCCAAATGGCGGAGAGACTGTATCCGGCGGGCAAGGCCCTGAACGATTTTGAGCGCCAGCGCATCGGGGAATCATTCGTGCGGACACTGTACATTCACGCCCAAATGGATGAGGACACGTTTGACTGTTCGCGGGCAATGCTTTGTCCGGACCAGACGCCGGCCGAGCCGGGACGCCTCATTTGCACCTGCACTTACAATCTTTTTCATAGAATGAAGGATGAGCGGTTCTATTTTGAGTCAAAACAGACACAAGCCGGCCGGGGAGTCTGATATCTTCAGCGGATCGAACAGATGAAAACTCTTGGCATCACACAATCGGCCTGCAATACCTGTCGCCAAATAGTCGCGGCCAAGGTGGTCACGGATGGTCGGGATGTTTACTTCGAGAAGTTCTGCGCCAAAGATGGGCGGAGCCGTAACCTCGTGCAGAGGGACCTTGAGAACTATCTTAAGACCCAGCGGTACGTTAAGCCGGCGTGGGCGCCGAATGAGTTCGCCGGGGAATCCGGCGTCGCGTGCCCCCAGGGCTGCGGCTTTTGCGACAGACACGAGCAGCACCTGTGTATGCCTGTAGTCGAGATCACGTCCCGATGTGACCTGACTTGTCCGGTGTGTATCGTTGACGCCGGCCGGCGGTGGGATATGACCGTTGAGCAGTTTGAGGGCCTGATAGACAGACTAATACGTGCTGAGAATCAGGTTGATGTCCTGAACCTTTCCGGTGGTGAGCCATTGATCCATCCTGATCTGCTTGAGATTGTGGACAAGGCCCTGTCACGCCCTGAGATTGTGCGGGTAAGTATTTCGACGAATGGTCTAACGCTGCTTCGCCAGCCGGAACTTCTCCGCCGCCTGATGGAACGCAACGTCGTCATTTCGCTCCAATTCGACGGATTTGACGACAAGACCTACGAAATCCTCAGGGGCCGCAGTTTGCTAAGAGAAAAGCTCAAGATTCTCGAAATGCTGGCCGAGACGGACATTTCCACCTCGCTGACGGTCACGGCCGCCGGCGGCGTCAACGAAGACCAGTTCGGCCCCATCCTTGAGTACTTGTTCTCGCATCGCAACGTGGTCAGTATGATGATTCAGCCGATCTCGTTCGCCGGTCGGGCTGCAAACTGCACCGCAGAAGCGCAGCGACTGACCATCCCTGATGTCATAAAGCTGCTTGATACAGCCGGTGATTCGCGGGTAAGCGCCTCGGACTTCGCACCATTGCCCTGCAGCCATCCGCTTTGTTTCTGTCTGGCCTACTATCTGATGCTCGATGACGGCGGGACTATCTCACTCAGCCGGCTGGTGGACGCATCCAGGATGATGGACTCTCTGGCAAACCGAACGATCTTCGGGCTGGACAGCGAAGAACACGATAATCTCAAGGATATGATTTACGAAATGTGGAGCGGCCCCGCCGGCAGCGCGCCCGACAGCGAGGCGGTGATAAAGACGCTTCGCGCTATCATGGATGAGATGTCCTGTTCTTGCTTCGACCCCCGGAAAGCGTTCACAGTGGCCGAGCGGCACATCAAATCGATATTCATTCACGCATTCCAGGATGTAGAGACATTCGACCTGTCCCGCGTGAGGCGATGCTGCCAGGCGTACCCCCAGCCGGATGGCAGACTCATTCCAATATGCGTTCACAATGTCCTTCGCAGGAAACCAAATGGAGTTGAAAGATGACGGAGAAACACAGCCGCGTTGAAACGTATGGTCATTGGACACGTCCTATTGTACTGGGTGTCATTGTTGTCGGCGGTCTGATCCCGTTGATACTCTACTGGTTCTTCTTAGGCCAGGCGCCCACGGTTACACCCACCCAGGCCAAGACCTTGCTGCGAGCCGCCGACAGCTCGGCCGTCCTTGTCGATGTCAGAAAGCCGGCTGAGTTCTCGTCCCGTCATATCGATGGGGCGATAAACTGGCCTGCGGCAGAGATCTTCGCCATCGCCTCCAAAGAGAACATCCCCGAACAGTTCAGAAACAGGACTCTCCTGCTTGTATGCGATGCCGGAGTTGTCAGCAGCTCAGCTGCCAAGCATCTAATCGGCTTATGCATGGAAGAAGTCAAGAATGTCCGCGGCGGGACGCAGGAGTGGATTGGCAGCGTTGCCGGGCCAAAGGCCGACGTCTTTGACAGATGGATAACTCAAACAGGCGAGATTGCCGAATTCCCCTTCCACCCGATGCCGTGGCATCTTCAATTGCTGGCGGTCATAATCGGATTTGTGGTCAAGCCGGCCTATATGCTCCTTTCCCTGGCGGTTGTCATCGTCCTGCGGCAGGGCAAATCTGCAGACCTCGTGGCGCTGCGGTGGTCGATGATATTCTTCTTCGCAGGAGAAAGCTCTTGCGCCGTGTACTACATCTTCAGCCAGGCCTGCTATTTGCTCGAGTATCTCCACAGTTTTGGCATGCTCCTGTCGTTCGGCTTTGCCGCCTATGCCCTTTTTGAAGGGATGGACACCAGGATTCTAAGGCTCTCCGACCCGGATCAGCGCTGCGCCGCGATGAGCCTCTGCACCAAATGCATCAAATATGAGGATGTTTCGTGCCGTCTAAGGCAAACATTCCTGGTGATGATCCCGGCACTTGCCGTTGTCGCGCTTATGCCCCTGTGCGCAGATTGGCAATGCACTTCGTACAACACGATGATATTCGGCACTTTCTACAACTACTCACACCGCGTGCTCTACCAGGGATTTGAAAGGCTCTACTGTCCAATTGCCTCAGCAGTCCTGCTGATGGTCTCGCTGCTGATTCTTCAATTCAAGAAAAAAGATCCGCTGCCCCTTGCCAAGCTCTTCTTTGCTGCCGGAATAGGCCCCATGGGCTTCGGAATGATCAGGACTATACTCGGCGGCATGTATAGTCAGAATAAGATGTGGTTTGACTTCTGGGAAGAAATCACCGAGCTGCTGTTTATCTCAGGCGTCTGCTTTGTCCTCTGGATATTCCGCCGCGGGCTGTTCAAAAGGCCCGCGCGTGAGCTTGCCAAAGCAGATCAAGGCTGACATCGTCCGGGCTTGAACGAAAATGCCACGGAACAGGTTATATGGCGAAAAGCATCAACATTCTTCTTATTCATCCTCGCTGGGCGGGATTATCCTATCGCAGGAGAATAAAAATAAACGAGCGGAAGATTCATCCGTTGAGCCTGGCTGTCGTTGCTGCTTCGAGTGGAAATCACAATGTAACAATCATTGACGAGGCAATAGAGAGCATACCGGCCGATGTCAGCTCCTATGACCTCATTGGTATAACGGTCAATACCTATACCTCGCCGCGTGCATACGAGATCGCGGATAGCCTGCGCAGCAAGAAAAAGACGGTCGTCTTCGGCGGCGTCCATCCAGGTCTGATGCCGGATGAATGTCTGGAGCATGCGGACAGCATAGTAATCGGAGACGCAGAAGACACCTGGCCCGTCCTGCTGGAAGATTTCACCGGCAATACACTGAAGCCGAAATATCTTTCATCCTGCGAGGCATCCGGCAGGAGTATTCCCGCTCCCAGGCGAGACCTCTTGCGAAAAATGAAAAGAAAGGTGGCCTATTGTCAGGTATCGAGAGGTTGCGCCAACCGGTGCAGGTTCTGTTATCTTCAGTATGTTCCCTCCAGGAAAATCCGCTTAAGAGATATAGATGAGGTCTATCACGAATTGAAATCTATTGAGGAAAACATCATTCTTTTTGTCGATGACAATCTCTTCTGCGACCGTGATTATGCAATTGAATTCTTCAAAAGGATTACCCCCCTAAACAAGAAATGGTGGATCCAGGCGCCAACCAATATACACGAAGACGAGGAGTTGATATCCGTACTCTCGGCGTCCGGGTGTTTTTCCCTGTGTATCGGATTTCAAACAACAAGCAGCTCTACTACCAAAGATGAGTTGATTCTGCATAACAACGTCGATAATTACAAGAGACTTGTGGATCTGCTTCACAAATACGAGATACTCGTGGACGGCACCTTCATCTTCGGTTTTGACGGAGACTCCAAAGACGTCTTCAGAGACACTGAAGACCTGATAAGACATATCGGGCTCGATACGTACATCTTCTATTTTCTAACGCCGTATCCGGGGACGGAATATTACCAGTATTTCCTGAAGCAAGGCAGGATACTTCATAAAGACTGGTCGTGCTTCGACTGGGACCACGTTGTGGTAAGACCCAGGAACATGACTGAAAGTGAATTGTTCCAGGGTGTCGAGGAATTATACAAAAGACTGGACAGGACTTACTTCTCCAAGCATTTGGTGAGAAACATAACGAGATTCAGAAGCAAAGTACTCTCCAAAGACTTATCCTCTTTCCTGCTGTCCCTTTGGTGGCACTATCGAACCTCAAAACTTTCAAGGCCCTGACAAAACACCTTTGGCGAGCATATTTGTTATCATAGAGTTGTTGTGGGGCAACAGTGCAGTTAAATGTTCAGTAAACCCAGGGCCGCAATATGTTTAGGGTCAGGGTGCGTCTAGAAAGTGTCGAAATGTTGGCTTTTCACCGAATTGGCGTATTCCTTGGCTTCTCTGGCAAAGATGCTGGCCAATTTGACGGTCGGAAGCGTTGAAATCGAACCGCATATTGTGCTATTATGAAGGCCGTAGCGTGCAGGAGTACTGTTTATGAACTTAAATAGGAAATGTCGGGTTACCGAGAAAGGACAATGAAAATGACAAGAAGAGGTGAATTCAAAATGAAGCGTCTATGCGACTTCTACATTCGTCATGCTGGCTGGATCGGCGCAGCTTACTGCGCAGCCCCCAGTCTCGTGTGGTTCCTTGCTGCATTTTTGTTCATCCCGTTCCGGACGGTGTACTTGCTGCGATTAAGCTTGTCCCTTTTGGTAGGCTGTGTGACCGGTGCATATCTGAACCGATACGGCGTCGATACGTGGCTTTGTAAGCACCACAGCACCGATGGGCCGGCAACAGTAATTGATGGTGTTCTGGTTGGCGCCGCGATCGGTATTGGGTCAGCCCTCGTTCCCACGCTCTCGGTGCTGATCAGGAGCAGTTGCATAGAAACAGCAAAGACCACTATCATTATCACATACCTCGCGGCGACTTCTGTTGGCGCAGTGCTCGGCGCCGTGCTTGCGAGAATAGCACGGAGGTACGTTGGGGCTACTGCATAGACAGAGGTCAGATGTCTCGCGATTCTTAGACCCGATGACGTTCGGTCGATGCAGTTTATCTGGTGTCGTTGTACAGTTGGCGGCACGAGACGCGGACATAATCATCCTCGACGGTATGGAAGAGCGAAGGAAATGACCAGACAGACCAAGAGGAATCCGGCTCTGATGATGAACGGAAGAACTGTGCAGAAACAAATTGACACCCTGTCTGTGGCGGGGCAAATAGACTGGCGGTATCAGCTACCTCACAGAATATACCAAAGCGCCATCCGATCTGGATCGGTCCTGCCAGCCTAACGCCTGCTATTTTCGTGCCAATGGCCTACAACCAACATACAACCGTACAACCCGTTATCTGCCAATTCCGCAAAAATGTCCATTCCATAAGTCCGGTACAATGTTTTATGAAAAAGTGAAAAATTGTGTGACGGTTTCAACGAACGGTGCTCATGTTCCTCAGATCTCAGTTGCTTTTGTCATTCTGGTTGTGGAAATTCGTGGCCCTTTTGTTTGAGGAACTTGAGAACTTCCTGGAACAGGAGTTCATCTATATTGCCGCCCCCACATTCTGGGTCTCCGTCGACTGCCACGACCCTGACCTGACCGTTACTGCGGACTCTCCCAGACCTTGGAGGTATTGCGGTCGTGATGTGACAGTTTGTAAATGGGTTCATCAGCCGCTCCTTGCGTCGCTTTTCCTGCTCAACACCTGACTACTGCCGGATAAACTGATATCGGGCGTCTGAGAGCCAGTCCCGAATTGGCGAGGGCAGGATGAGCGCCTGTGTGGGGAAAATCCAGACAGGTGACGAGAAACCGCTGGTCGAGGTGCGTCAAGAAAGTGGCAAAATGTTGGATTTTCAGCGAACTGGCGTGTCTTCGGGCCTTTCTGGCAGGTATTCTGCCGGGGTTAATGGTCAGTCATGTTGAAATCGAGCCCCTATTGTGGTATTATTGACAGTGTGGCGTGCGCGAGCACCGATTATGAAGTTAAATGGGAAATGTCAGTTTAAGTTAGCTAAGGAGAGAATCACGAGATGCTTATGTGCGTCAGATTCTCATTTGTCTTGATTCTGGGCCTGCTATGGCCGCGCCATCTGGTGGGCAGTTGCCCTCTTGGGGATTTTGACGGCGACTGCGTTGTCGGCTTTGAGGATGTGCAAATCATGGCCGAGCAATGGCTCGGCCCACCTGGGAGTCTGGCGGACTTGGATGGTCTCTACGGTGTAGAGGCCCGTGACCTTGCTTTGCTGGCCAAGCAGTGGCAGGTATCAGGGATACCGCTGGTCATCAATGAGTTTATGGCGTTCAACAGCAAGACCGGCTATGACCCACAACATGAGCCTGACGATTGGATAGAAATTTACAATTTCGGCGATGAGGCAATCGACATCGCCGGGATGTACCTTACGGATGACATCGACGTCCCCACCAAGTGGCGGGCTCCCTTCGACTGTCCGGACCTGACGACAATCCAGGGTGGCGGCTACCTGCTGATATGGGCCGATGGCGAGGTGTGGGACTCCGGGCTTCACGCCTGTTTCGAGCTCGACGGCCATGGCGACGAGATTGGTCTTTATGACTGCGACGGCAATACGCCTTTAGACACGGTCGTCTTCAGCAAGCAGACCCCAAATATATCGTTTGGTCGCTATCCCGATGCCAGCGATGATTGGAGATTCATGATCCTTGCGAGCCCCTGCTCGACCAATCAGTGGGCGTATCTCGGTTCGGTCTCGGAAGTGGAATTCAGCCACGCTGACAAGCTGTGTGATGCGCCGTTTTATGTAACGCTTGCCACCGAGACGCCCGGTGCGGTGATATACTACACAACCGATGGGAGCGAACCCTTCGTAATATCCGGCCGAACCGTCATCACGGGCACGGTTTACACCGGACCTGTCTTGATCAGCCGGTCGGTGTGCCTGCGGGCGAAAGCGGTCAAGATGGGCTGGAAGAGTTCCACGCCACAGACCCGGGCTTATGTATTTCTCGGTTCGGACGTCCGCGGCTTCAGCTCGAATCTTCCGGTAGCGGTCATCGACACGCTTGGGGCCGGTATAGGAGAGCTGACACCGACAGCCAGCATCGCCGCGTTTGTGGACACCGGCCACGACGGACGCACACATTTAATTGCATACCCGCCTGATTTTTTGGGCTGGGCGGGGATAGACATTCGCGGCAAAAGTTCAGCGGGATTTGACAAAAAGCAATACCACTTTGAAACCTGGGACGAGCTGGCAAGAGACAAGGATGTTTCAATACTGAAATTCCCATCCGAGTCGGACTGGGTTCTTCAGGGGCCATTCTCGGACAAATCCTTGATGCGCAACTTTCTGGCGTACAGGTGGAGCAACGACATGGGGCGATACGCCGTTCGGACTCGCTTTATCGAGATGTTTCTCAATACCGGCGGCGGCAGCGTCTCGATGAGCGACTATTTGGGCGTGTATGTCTTCATGGAGAAGATCAAGCTCGACAATGACCGCGTAGACATTATCCAGCTCGAGCCTGCCGACAACAGCGAGCCCAGTATTACAGGCGGCTACATTGTCAAAAAGGATAAACTTGACTCTGGCGAGCGAACCTTCAGCACCCTTACCGGTCTCACCCTCATCTACGTCGAGCCGGAGGGACCCGACCTCACGCCGTGGCAGGCTGCGTGGATACAAAACTACCTCAAGGAATTCGAGCAGGTTCTGTACGGTGTAAAGTATGCCGACCCTGTCGTGGGGTACACCCGGTATATTGATGTAAGATCATTCCTGGATGAGCACATCCTTGTCGAGCTGACAAAGAATATAGATGGCTTTCGCCTGAGCACGTATATGCACAAGGACCGCGGTGGAAAGCTGAATATGGGCCCCCCATGGGATTACGACTTGTCGCTCGGCAATGCCGACTACCTTGAAGGCTGGCAGCCTGTAGGCTGGTACCACGACCTGCTCGGTGACGGCGATTACCCTTGGTGGCGGCGCCTCTTTGAAGATACTGAGTTCCGCCTCAAGTACGCCGACAGGTGGTTCGGACTGCGTAAGGATGTGCTGGCCACGCATCAGTTGCTCGCGGACATTGATGACACCGCCGCACTGCTCAGCGAGGCCCAGGTCCGCAACTTTGATCGCTGGCGAATTCTCGGTATCTATGTCTGGCCGAACTGGTTCATTGCTCAAACATACAAGGAGGAGATTGACTGGATGAAGGGCTGGCTTGAGGACCGTCTCACCTGGATGGATGCCGAGATTGGCCGTCAGTTTGCTGCGCCTCCGCCGTCCTTTGACCATCAGAGCGGTCATTTCGAACAGAGTCTCACTCTCAAGATGACTGCCCCATACGGTCAAGTCTATTATACGACCAATGGCTCAGACCCGCGCCAGCGTGGTGCCATACCTTACACAACACCGGTGACACTGAGCTCCACCACCTTGGTCAAAGCGAGGATATTGAACGGTAGGACCTGGAGCGCGTTAAATGAGGCTGTATATGCTGTCGGTCCTGTTGCCGATAACCTGCGAATCACCGAGATAATGTATCACCCGCAGGAGACGGGTAATCCGGACGATCCTAACGAAGAGTTTATTGAACTGCAGAACATCGGGCCTGACCCGATAAACCTGAACCTGGTGCGATTCACCAATGGGATCGATTTCACGTTCCCGAACAGGGTGCTTGACTCCGGCGACTATGTGGTGGTTGTAGCGAAGGAGTCGGCGTTTGATGTGCAGTATCCGGGCTCC
>CAYGZM010000016.1:13753-40914 GCA_964354365.1 uncultured Pirellulales bacterium | reverse complement strand
TGGGACCTGCAAAATGCCATTGCCGCGTAACCGCCAGAAAATGATTTCACACCCTCACACATAACCTGCAAATAAATGACTACATACTCCCCGCGACTTTGTGATATAATATGGTTTTGACTTTCCGTGGCCTGACAAGACAGTATTCGTGCCTTTGTGCCTTGGTGGATGAACAGGAAGATTGCCGTGCCCTTTTGTGGCTGAGGAAAAACAAAAAATGAAGGAACTCAGAATTTCTAAGGTTCGCCCCCTCATCCGGATGGCTATCGAAGAAGACCTCGGACGCGGCGATACAACCACCGAACTCTTCTTTGAAAAAGACGCCGTCGCCAAAGCCCATATTGTCTCCCGCGAGGAGATAGTAGTTTGCGGAATGCGCATTGCCGACGAAATTCTCCGGCTGTACGACAAGGCGCTCACACTCAAAGTCTTCATTCCCGACAGCCGCCCCGCCCACGTCGGCTCAAAGCTCGGAACAATTGAAGGCCCCCTGCGCCCTATGCTCAGCGCCGAACGAGTCCTGCTCAACTTCCTCCAGCACCTCAGCGGAATTGCCACCACAACCAAAAAGTACGTTCGCGCCATACACGGCACAAAGGCTAAAATCTACGACACCAGAAAGACAATGCCCGGCTGGAGAATCCTCGAAAAGTACGCCGTCCGCTGCGGCGGCGGCTGCAACCACCGCCTCGGACTCTACGACGGAATCCTCGTCAAGGATAATCACCTCGCTCAGCTCGGCCCCAACTTCGGACCAAAACTCGCCAGAATCGTCGCCGACGCCAGACAGCTGAAGGGCATCAAGTTCATCGCCGTTGAAGTTGACCACGTTGACCATCAGCTCAACCACGTTCTGAAGATACCCGGCATCGACATCGTCCTGCTCGACAATATGGGACAGTGGCAGCTAAAGCACGCCGTTGAAATGAGAGATGAAATGTGCGGGAAGAACAACGGACCCCTGCTCGAAGCATCCGGCAACATCACGCTCGACAACGTCTCCGCAATCGCACGCTGCGGAGTGGATAGAATCGCCGTCGGAGCTATCACGCACTCAGCCAGGTCTGTGGACATCGGACTCGACCGCTAAAGCTATGCCAACGACCGACCAGCTCGACCCCGACAAGATTATGGCAAGCCTCAACACGACCCGCATCGGCCGCGAGGTCCTCGTCTATAGCTCGACCGCCAGCACCAACGACATTGCCGCCGAGTACGCCCGCGACAAATCCAATGACGGCCTGGTTGTCTTCGCCGAGGAGCAGACCGCCGGCAGAGGCCGAGCAGCCAACAAGTGGCTCTCCGGCCGCTCCGACAGCGTTCTCTGTTCCGTCCTCATCACCGATTGCACAAGCAATCCCGAGCTGATCTCCCTGACCGCCGCCGTCGCTGTCGCGGAAGTTGTTGGCCGCCCTGCCAGAATAAAATGGCCCAACGACATAATCCTGAACGCCAAAAAGGTCGCCGGAATACTCCTCGAATCCAAGGCACAGGATTACGGCAGCGCGTACATCGTCGGCATCGGTATAAACTGCCACCAGGACAGGGCATCCTTCCCCCCGGAGCTCAAAACCATCGCAACAAGCATCGACATCGAAACCCGGACGACCTGCGACCGCATCTCGCTCGCCAGGAGACTGCTGACCTCTCTCGACCAATGGCTCCAAGTATCCCACAAGGATAGCGCCCGGATAATAGACCGCTGGCGACAACTGAGCATCCAGCTCGCCCACAGAGTCACTCTACTCTACAACGGACGAAAATTCACAGGCAACTGCATCGGAATCGACCCCGAAAAAGGCCTCATCCTCCAGCTCGACACCGGCGGAATAAGAATGTTCGACGCCGCCCACACAGCCATCGCTAAATAGCTGCAAGCTAAAGAGTGTCATTCCTGCGCAAGGTTCTCACCCCGGCCTTCGAGCAGGGGCAGGAATCCAATTCCCTCCCACCAGACATGGTGATAGTTCACCTGTTGCTTTTCTAACCGGCTGACTCAGGTCCCTGCAATAATAGTATCCTCGCCCTGATAACGTTTGCCGTTTATGCTTTTCTCTTGTATCATTGGCGCATATAACTTTAGCCCCCAATCGAAAGGAATCAGAGCTATGAAATCAAAGAAACAAACCAGACGATTATGCAAAATGCGTTTCGCGTTGCTCCTGTTTTCACTTTTGGCCTCTCCGTTCAGCCGTGCCGTCGATTCCGAAAAGACGAAAGACTATCTGCACGCCCCCGAACAGAGCATCCAGAACTGGCGCGAAATGAAGTTCGGCCTGTTCATCCACTGGGGCCCCGTCAGCCTGAAGGGCACTGAGATCGGCTGGTCACGCGCCGGCGAACGAAGAGGCACGGGCGGCACAGGCGAAATCCCCGTCCAGGAATACGACAACCTTTATAAGCAGTTCGATCCCGTAAAGTTCAACGCCGACGAATGGGTCCAAATCGCCAAGGACGCCGGGATGAAGTACCTCGTCTTCACCTCCAAGCACCACGACGGCTTCTCGATGTTCGACAGCAAGCTCACCGACTACAAGATCACCAACTCCCCCTTCAAACGCGACGTCGTAAAAGAGCTTGCCGACGCCTGCCACAAAGCCGGCTTAAAGCTCGGCTACTACTACTCTCCCGTCGATTGGCACCACCCCGCCTACCGCACGGAGAACCATTCCTCCTACATCGAATTCCTCCACGGCCAGCTTCGTGAAATCTGCTCCAGCTACGGCAAGATCGACATAATCTGGTTCGACGGCCTCGGCGGCTCCGCAAAAGACTGGGACTCCGAAAACCTTCTCAAAATGATCCGGACCCTCCAGCCCCACGTCATCATAAACAACCGCGCAGGCCTCCCCGCCGACCACGACACCCCCGAACAGGAAATCGGCAAATTCCAGAACGACCGCCCCTGGGAAACCTGCATGACTATCTGCAACCAGTGGGCCTGGAAACCCGACGACTCGATGAAATCGCTCAAGCAGTGCATCGACACGCTTGTCCGCGTAGTCGGCGGAGACGGTAATCTACTCTTCAACGTCGGCCCAATGCCCGACGGCAGAATCGAACCGCGACAGGTCGAACGCCTCAAAGAAATGGGCGACTGGCTCAAAAAATATGGCAAAACCATCTACGCCGCCCGCGGCGGACCGTTCAAGTCCGGCCCCTGGGGCGCGAGCACATACAAAGACAACACAATCTACGTCCACGTCCTGACCTGGCCCGGGGATACGCTGACCCTCCCTGCCATCCCCCGGAAGATAACCAGCGCTGTCCTGCTGACCCGCGGCGCCCTCGGCCTCAACCAGACCGACAAAGGCATCGAGATCTCAGTCGCAAACGCGCCCCCTAACGAAATCGACACCATCATAGAGCTGACCCTCGACGGCCCGGCAAGCCAGATAGCCCCGCTCGCCCTGCCCTCCGACTCACTGACCATAGGCAAGAAGGCAACGGCCTCCAACGTCTTTCAGAACTCGCCCTCGCACGGCCCCGACAAGGCCATAGACGACGACCCAGCCACACGTTGGGCGACAGACTCCGGCACAAAGCAGGTCTGGCTCGAAATCGACCTCGGCAAACCAGCGACCTTCGACCGCGTCAAGATCAGCGAGGAATTCGACCGAGTCCAAAAATTCGAGCTGCAATACAAAGATGCTGATAAATGGCAGACACTTGTACAGGGCGACAAAATCGGCGCCGATTATTCCAAAAAGTTCGACCCAATAACCGCCCGCCACGTCCGCCTCAACATCCTCGACGCCACCGATGGCCCAACAATCTGGGAGTTCCACCTCTTCGCTCCAAAAGAACAAGGCAAGAACAAATGAATATCCAAACCACATCAAAATCTGTAGTCCTGGCACTGCTCGCCTGCTCTCTCTCTGCTCCTGCTCCCGCCGACACGCCTGTGGCTGTCCCAACGTTTCATTGCATCGGCCTCTACTGGAACACCTCTGAAGGTTCCCCCGAAAACACCTGCCGCGTCCGTTACCGCCCTGCGGGATCAGATACTTGGAAAACCGCCCTTCCCCTCTGGTTCGATTCGCGCCCGCCCGAAACATTCAATCCCCCATACCCGCCGGACAGGTACAAGCTGCCCGCGAAAGAAACCCCTTCCCTCCTCAATCACGCCAATCAGTACCGGGGCAGCATCGTGAACCTCTCGCCCGCAACAAAATACCAAATCGAGCTGTCTCTCGAAAAAACCGGGCACAAGGCCATTCTAACGGCAGCTACGTGGTCCGAACAGTTCCCCATAGCCGCCACCGTTCCTGTCCCCGACAATAATGCACAAACCCTCGTAATCGACCGTTCAGGCTCTCCGGAAGGTTATGTCCTGTACAAAGCCGCAGACACATCCGGCAGCGCCACAATCGACGTCGCAGCCGGCTACGACCACTGTATCGAAGTCCGCGCCTCTTATGTCATCATCAAGGGCCTGGTCCTCAAGAACGCTCGCACTCACGCGATTCGCATCTTCGAAGGTTCCCACGATGTCGTCATCGAGGACTGCGATATCTCATCCTGGGGCAGGCCCGACGACCTCGAAGGCCCCAAATGGGGCCGGGATATGGAAGCAGCCGTTTACGCCTCCGAATCCGGCTCCTTCAGCCCTAAAATCGCCCGCATCATCATCCAGCGATGCAAAATCCATCACCCGCGATACGATACCAACGCCTGGTCCGAATACCGCAAAAAGCTCGACCCACAAAAAACCGACACCAGTTGGCACCCTATGGGACCCCAGGCTGTCACCCTCTACGACACCGCAGGAAACCACGTTATCCGCTACAACGATATCTACTCCGACAAAGACCATTACTACAACGACATTATCGGCGGCGGCCACAACTTCTCCGCCCTCGGCTCGCCAAATCGAGATTCCGATATCTACGCCAACCGCCTCCAAAACTGCCGGGACGACGCCATAGAGGCCGAAGGGGCCAACTGCAACGTACGAATCTGGGGCAACTACATAAGCCACACAATGGTCTCAATCGCCTCCGCCGCCACCCACCTCGGCCCGCTCTACTTATGGCGAAATGTCACCGAGGTATCGCAGTGCGGCCCCGAAACCCTCGCCAGCGGTCCCTTCCTCAAAGCCGGAATAGGCTCCGGCTTCGGAGGCGGCAGAACCTACGTCTTCCACAACACCCTCCTCCAGCCCTCTTCTAACGATACAGACCGGGACTGGCAAGGCGCGGCCCTCGGACTTTCCTGCTGGGGCGGAGCGCTTATCGACCATATCTCACGAAACAATATCTGGCACGTCTTTGAGGCCGACGGCTACTCCATCCAGGAACGCGGCGACGCCTGCCGTGATAACGATTACGACTACGACCTTTATAGCGGCAGAGTCATCCCCGCAAACAAGCACGAGAAAAACGGAACAAAAGCCATCCCCACCTACGACCCGCAAAATCCGCCCGGCCAATACGCCCTCGCCCCGAACAGCCCAGGCTACGACGCCGGTGCAATTATCCCCAATTTCAACGACCACTTCACCGGCAAAGCCCCCGACATCGGCGCCTTCGAAGCCGGCGCCCCGCCCCTCGAATTCGGCCCCACCGCCTACCCCAACAAGAACGACACCTCTAATCCCTGATCCCCGCTCACATTTCCCGCTGTCAGGCCTGTAGAGAACTTAACCTTAATTTCTCAGCCAAAGTCTCATCTCCAAGCAGGTATGCCCTGCCGGGCACACAGAAAATAGGGGGCTGTGAGCGCGATGCTCACAGCCCCAAGTTCTACAAAATCCATTTTGCATCACATAAGCGATGCACTACTGCGCCGTCTGCTGGATCGCTGCAACCGCGATATCAGCCTTCGGCAGGCAAAGCCCCGCAGGGCTCAGCTTCACCGCAGTCTTGCTAACGGTGTCGCACTTGCCTGGTTGGACTGGCACAACTCGCGGTTATCAGCCGCCGCCGTTCTGACTACGTAGTAGTAGGTCGTCCCGTTCACAACTGTTGTGTCAAGGTATGTAGAGTAGGTCGATGTTGTCGATGCTATTTTCAGGTACGGACCACCGGAGATTGTGCCCCGATAGATGTTGTAATGGTGGGCGCCCCTATGGGTCCAGGTCAACTGCACCTTCCCACTTTTGGGTCTCGCGGCCAGATCATTGACACATCCACACACTTGAACATCCACAGTCGATGTGGCCTCATCGTACAACGTCAGTGAATCCGAAGAAATCACCTTCAATCCGATTGTTTGAACGCCGCTGCTCGTGGGTGTCCACGCAACCGTTTCGCCGAAGGCGTCGTCATATTGACCGTCGTTATCGAGGTCCCAGTCCCAGGCGACAATGCCGCCAACCAGGGCATAGGACCCGGAGCCATCGAGAGTCACCGAGTCACCTAAGCAGACCTCGTATGGCCCGCCTGCGTCCGCCGTCGGGTTGCAGAGTTCCGGATCAGCGTTCACCATGACGGCGTAGGACAGCGTTTGGGCAGTCCCGTGGACCGCCATGACGCGATACCAGACGTCCAAGCCCATAACAAAGCTGCCCATGGTCTTGTTTGTCTCGGTGGTGGTTGCCGTGTCCTCGAAGCCGACATTGGGTCCGAGTCTGCTGACGTAGATGACGTAGTAATCGGCCCCAACGTCGTTCCACGACAGACTGACATAGCCGCAGCCCCCGACTCCCACTAAGTCGGCGGCAAAGTAGTTGTACACGCGCACCTGGTTGAAGCCTTCATCCGTCAGGTTGGGCGAGCCGCTGCCCGGATAGGCCGCAGCGGTGTTGTCGGTCACCCGCAGTCCGATGTCATAGACACCGGCGCTGCTGAAATACGTCGTGAAAGCAGTGCCAAGGTCGATGGTATTGCCGTCAGCATCGGTGTAATTCCACGGTGCGCCGCCGAGGTCCCAATCGTAGGCTATGATTGTGTCGTTCGGGCAGGCGGGGCAGCCGTCCTGGTGCTTGCCCTCATCCGGATCGAACGATTCCGAACCGTCCAATGTCAGCGTATCGGCTGGACCAAGCGAGACCATGTACGGACCGTTAACCATAGAAACCGGAGGATGCGGCGGGTTCGTAATCTTGATATCCAGGACGTAGGTAGCTGTTCCGCCTTCATCGTCGGTCACTTTGAGCGTGACCGGATATGTACAGGGAAGTGTCGAGCAGCTAAAGGAATGTGTGAGCACTTGCGGCGCTGCTGTCGATGTATCGTAAGTGCCGTTATTGTCCCAGTCCCATTCAAAGAGTATCAAGTTGCTGATGTCCTTTCCAGGCGCGGAATGACCTGAACAGGATGGATCGAAGGCGATATCCATGTCGGGGTAGGCCGGGTTCGGATCGGCATCGAAACAGGCGATCGGCGCCTCTGCGAAGAGGACCGGCTTGAGGATAATCACGCACCATGCCGTTCCCAGGTTTGTCCCATAGTAGTCCCACGCTCCCGATGCACGCAACGTGTTCGCAATCTTCTCGGCCAGACCCATCTTGCCCGCCCCTCCGCGGTACCAGTCAAAGCCGTCGGAGGCAAAGGTCTGCACGGGAGTGGGCAAGGCCAGCCGCATTGCCTTTGCAAAGGCATAGTAGGCGTAAACGTTGTTCTGGCCCAGCCAATTGTAAGTAACCAACCAGTTGTCCGCGAGCCAGCGTTCGCACCGCACCCATCGGCTGTCAGCGGTCGTATTTCCCGAAAAAGCAAGCTGAACCATACCCGAAGGCGTCAGTGCGTACCCCCAGCCCGCACTTGTGTATCCGAAACCGCCCCACTCCGGATGACCGGAGAACGGCGCCGAGAAACTGTAGTTAAGCCAGATATTGTCGTATGTCTTTACCCACTGCGGCACCGTGCAGTTCCATGGCGGCTCTTCGGCCGGTATCATGCCGATGGCAGCCCATTGGCAGGCCGAATTATCCGGCCACTCATTCCAACCGTACCGCCAGCCGCCATAGTATCCACCCCCTACGGCAGAATCACACTGTCCCCAGGCGTACATATCGACCATGTCCTGAAGAACTTGGCCGTAGGTTTCGTTGACTCCGTCGCCGTCAAAGTCCCTGCCTGAGTTCGCGGCCGGTGTGCCCGAGGCTATAATGGCGTCCATAACCATCCCGCCTTGATAGATCGGGCGATAACCGTAGTCGCGGCATTCGATGCCCTTTCCGTTCGGCCGGCTGTCCGGGTTGTCCGTCCCGTGTACAGTGCCGATGCTCATTGTGTAGAGCATCGGGTAACTCGTGGTATAGTAGTAGCCTTTGAACAGCCAGTTGAAGCCGAGTTTCACTACCTCGGCATACGGGTCTTCATTGAAGTTGCCCGTTTCTTTATGGCCGTTGATTTGAAAGGCGTGGATAGCCGAAGCAGTTGGTGAGGCGAAGTAGCTGCTGTATGACCACACCGCGTACGGCGAGCCGTCGTATGTGTAGTAATAAGCATAAGAGGTCACGGCGTTCTTGTACAGGGTCCACAGGCCCCTGTCGATGGCCATGTTGATTTTCGCGTCGAGGTTGTCGGCCTCGATCTTTACAAGATAATTGTCCGAAACAGCGTTGGCCATCGTGTTGTCCACGCCATCGACCAGCAGCTTCGCGGTGAACGGCGTCGCATCGGCCCCTGTGTACGTATGGTTAACTTGCACGTTGTACTTTGTGCTCCCGCTCAGAGCGGCGCCAAGAGCGGATGATTCGGTCCCGTCGCCGAAGACCCACTTGTACCAGACCGTAGCGGTATTAGTAGTCTTGACCACGCCCTTGATCTCCAGGGACTGGCCGCTCACGGTCGTATGGTATTTGTTGATATCGCCCTGCCAGGGCACGCAGATGACCTTGTCCACGGCTGCGCTCACGGTGGAAGCTGCCAGCGCAAGTGTAACTGCGCAACATAAGACTGTTAAAAACCTCAACTTTCTCATAGTCCAAACTCCTTTCATAATATGTATATTCTGCCCGCTCTTTGAGCGGTTATGCACGCGGACGGACGGCAAAGTGAAATGATTGAAGAGAAGGCCTGCGCGACGTCTTCAGAAGACGCCTCTTTTCAGACATGACCCCATCACATCCTTCCATCGTGGAACACGCCTTACGAAAATTCGTTGGGTGCTCGATTGTGCCTCTGCGACCATCGTGTTTGCCGAGTGCGCGACTTTCAAAGCCGAGGCGGACGACGACCGCATTACCCGTCGGTTCTCAAATCGATACCTCCGAGCTCTAAAACAGCAGCCGCATCCGTCCGCAGAACCGCCCTGCGCTCGCCGCCAGCGCCTTGGATGTCGCCGGCGGCCATAGACAAGGAGCAGCAGATGCGATGCTCACAGTTGCACAATCTTCCCTGATTCAAGTCGTTTCTTTCCAAAGAACCCCTATAGTGCTCTGCGTCCGCGCAGCCAGCCGACAAATCCCGCGCCGATGGCGCCCAGCATCAAAGCGCCGGGAGCGGGGATAACGCCGTCACCGCCGATCCTCAGCGTACTCGAGAAGTAGATGCTTGCCGGGCTGTCGGGGTCGTGATGCACAAGGTAGAACCCGCCGGTTGGCGCCGTATCGCTGAGAAGAAAACCGATACTGGCAGTCTCATCTGCCACCAGCAGGAAATCCCAGGCCATCGCCATGGAGACATCATCCTCAGACCCCGCCGGAACGCCATTACTCCCGTCCAGAGCGCTGCCCAGGAAGTTGTCGTAGATGTCTCCAAAGACATAGCCCGGTTCGTCGATCTCCCAGGACTGCCCGGTAGCCGGCGAACCAACCGCATCGCCGTTCTCGTTGAAGAACGTGTTTATCTCCTCATCTATCTCATGATCGACGAACAACCCCACGAAATGGTCCCCGACCCCGCTGACAGTCAGCTTGATTGTTCCCAAGCCCGTTCCACTGTCAAAGCCGCTCGTGTCGCCGGGCATCGAGTCGCCCGCAGAGTACTCCCACATACTCCCGTCAATGTTGACTGCCCAATCAAACAATGATAATGATGGGCTGGCATCGACGGGGCCGCTTAGTACAAAACTGGCCAGTAACGTTAGCCCTACAGCTAACAACGATCTATTTTTCGTCATAGTAAAACCTCTTCTGGAAGATTATTGCGCCACAAGAGACGTTCCACTCGAACGTCCCGAGCAGGCGCAGGAAGCAAAAAACTACAGTACGAGACTCTGACCTCTTAGGGCATAACCACCACCTCCTTCCTGGTGAGATGCGTTACGGCTCATTGTGTTGAACGAGACAACAACATTCAGCCTGCACGCGGGCCTGAACTACTGCCACTATCACTCCTCCGTGTTTGACAGGTCACGGACGTATGCTTACAGTCACAATCACCAATCCTCCGTGCTGAACGACATCACGGATAATTATATAGAATTATACTGCCTGCAGACTGCAATTGTCAAGTTAATTCCCAAAAAAGACGCCTTTTTTTTGGACGGTGGAGTGGGATACCACTTTGGGGGTAGATATACCAGGACAAGGGGACAGTCACTCTGTTTCAGAAATCCTTGTCAGACAAGCAGATGCGTGAAGTCGAGACACGATGTCCGATGGTGCTGCTGCTGTGACACTTACCAGAAACATGCGCAGAAAGCCAGGATTGTCCTCTTTCTTGCGGAGAACCCCGCGAGCCGGTCTCAAACGCAGCAGGTCAGGCCCACACGCAGAAACGGGGAGTCTGGTTTTGAACCGACGCTGGATCAAGACCAAAGATGTTCATCGAGCCGATCGCCGGCGCGCTTATCCCGAACTTCAACGGCCACTCCGCCGGCCCGACATCGGCGCCTTCGAAGCCGGCGCCCCGCCCCTCGAATTCGGCCCCACCGCCTATCTAAGATCGCCCGCAACCAACCGCTACTAATGCGTACGTGTTTAGCAATG
Source organism: uncultured Pirellulales bacterium (assembly GCA_964354365.1). GTDB lineage: Bacteria > Planctomycetota > Phycisphaerae > Sedimentisphaerales > Anaerobacaceae > CAYGZM01. The sequence continues at coordinate 30,092 of CAYGZM010000016.1, read as the reverse complement.
CGAAATCCCTTCGTGGCACGGCCATCCTGGCCGTGGTCGCACGGGCTTCAAGCCCGTGCTCTGCCGGCCCGCTGCCAATGCAGTTCTTAAGCTGAACGCATATAGTAATGCCATTACTGCCATGACAGCGCCTGACCTACTGCCATGAAATTCTATGACGAATTTCACAAAACTTTCGGGGCTTGGCTGGACCTTTTCCTTGCCACAAAACCCAAGATCGTTAGAATGGCGATTGAAAGCCAAGAGGATTCTACTTGAAAGGAAAATAGGTGAAGCCTATGTGGGGATTGATAATTGCAGGGTGCATCGCGGTGGTTGCGGTAGCGCTCCATGTAGCGGACATGATTGGCGCAGCGGGTCTTGCAGCACTGCTGACCTTTGCACTTGCCTCCGGTGCACTTGTTGCCTATTTTGGACAAAGCGAGGAAGTCGGAGTTGGGCCGCTTAGCCTAAAGGGATTACGCCAGAGAGCGAACGAAATCACCGCCGAAGCACTGGACAAGATCAACAAAAGAGTAGCTGTCCACGAAGAAGCGTTATCCAGCGTAATCAAGAAGGCAGACGACACCCGGCGGGATTTGCTAAAAGTCGCCGAAGAAGCGGCCCCACCACTTTTGTCTTTCGTTTCTGAGGAGATCAGGACAACCCAGGAGGGGTATATGTTAATGATAGTACTGAAACCTTCAAAGAACGCCCCCTTCGGCACACTGACGCTTACTGCCGAAATAGTCGGAGATTCCGAGGCAACCATCATAGATCTTAGCCCTGGGGTGACGGCATCCTTCAGTGGAACCGAAAGGTCTCCTGATGGCAAGAGAGTGACGCATCAATACTCGCCTGCAGCATCACCAGTACACAAGCCTAGACTCTCAGTTTCAGCCCCCTGCAAGGCACGAATATCCTGTAGTCATATGAGGGAACCCCTGGAGGTTGAGATCAAGTGAAAGCTCCGGACAATTAAAGGTGTCCGGGGATAACTGAAGGTCTCCGGTGCATTTTCTGCATCTCTTGCCTGATTTTCCTATCTCAGTCGTATTGCAGCCTCAGACAGCCATCATCGGCAGTTCGCCCCCCCCTCACCCGACAAGCAACCACGTCTTGTTTATTTGAACATTCGCATTTTGAATTTGTCCTTCGACGGTGCTCAGGATGGTGAGCTTGTCGAACCATTTCGGATTCCTGTCCTGAGCGAAGCCGAAGGATCGTGCTTAGGATTTCGAGTTTCTCCGCATGCATCCCCCGCCAAACAATCCCGCCGCAGGCGAATTTCAATACCACGAGGTTCCTCGGCGCTCTCCGCGATCTCTGCGGTAAATTTTGCGAGTTTTTCCAATCTTCTCTCTGTACCCTCGGTGTTCTCTGCGGCTCACACAAATCCGTGAGAACCCGCGAAATCCGTGGTTAAAATTCACTTGACACCCAACCTCACATGATGTATAATATACATCTAACAAAATAGGAGGTAATCAATATCGAAATCGAAGTCCAAGTCGTAGTCGTACATCCGCCGAGGCGGGACCCCGATCCCTCGGAAATCCGTCTTCCGTATGCTGTCTCATGTCTTCCGTCTCCTGTCCTCTGTCTCCTCTCTTCTGTCTTCGGTCTTCTGCCGCCGAACAAACCGCCCATATACCCCAGCTTGCCAAACAGCTACGACGGTATTATGCAAAACAAAGCCAATTTTCGCAAAGACAAAACCAATGTAACCTCCTTTACCGCAAAGGATTATGAGAACAAACCACCCCTGCCCCACTCGAGAAAACAAACCCAATCAAACCCAATCCTCCCGCCGAAAAGTCGCCCCGCCCGCAGAAAGACAGCACAATACTTGAAAGACCGCCTCTTTACCTGGTATAATCCCGAAAATAACCCTTATCGCCCTGCATAGACCATCATTCATAAGGGCCGATTTGGAAGAAGCTCAAGGCAACTGAAAACCGCAAAAGGAGTTTCAAATTATGGCAGATCGTTTTGACGTCGCAGTAATCGGCGCAGGCCCGGGCGGCTTTCGCGCCGCAACAAGATGCGCCCAAAGAGGCGCGTCCGTAGCACTCGTGGAAGAGGCCTTTCTCGGCGGAACCTGCCTGAATTGGGGCTGTATCCCCTCAAAGGCCCTCCTCTCATCCGCCCACACCCTGCTCTCCGCAAAAAACGCAGCACAGATCGGAATCGACATCCCCTCAGCGGCGCCCAACTGGCCCAACATCCAGCAAAGAAAGGACGCCATAGTCGCTGGCTTCCGCAAAGGTATGGCCGGCTCAGCCCAGGCCAACAAGCTCACCCTCATCCAGGGCCACGGAACCGTCGCCTCGCCGAACCACATCAAGGTTGATACAGGTCAAGGCGCTGTCGAAATCGAAGCCGACAAGTTGATCCTCGCCACCGGCTCCGAGACAATCGAGCTCCCGAACATTCCCTTCGACGGCGATGTCGTCATCAGCAGCAAAGAGGCACTCTCCCTGCCCGAAATACCACACTCGATGGTAATCGTCGGCGGCGGTGTCATCGGCTGCGAAATGGCCTGCGTCTATGCTGCTATGGGAACGAAGGTGATAATTATTGAAGCCCTTCAACAGCTCGTCCCGATGGAAGACCAATGGGTCGCCCGCCTCGTCGAACGCGAATTCAAAAGAATCGGCATTGACTCAATCACCGGCCAAAAAGTCGCCTCGGTTGACAAGTCCACCACCCCGGCCAAGGTCGTCCTTGACAACGGCCAGTCAGTACAAGCCCAGAAAGTCCTCATCTGCGTAGGCCGAAGGCCGGCCATTGACCCCCAAATCGTCGAGGCTCTGGGCATCGAAATGAAGGGGCGGTCCGTTGCCATTAATGAGAAGCTCGAGACCAGCGTCCCCGGCGTCTATGCGATCGGCGACCTCGTAGGAACAACCTTCCTCGCTCACGGCGCCACCGCCGAGGCCAACGTCGCCGCCGAAAACGCTACCGGAGGCGACCGCAAAATGTCCGACTACTCCCTTATACCAAGAGTCATCTTTACATTCCCCGAAATCGCCTCAATCGGCAAATCTGAAGAAACCTGCAAGGCAGATGGAATGGACATCTCGGTTGGAAAGGGCTTCTTCAAAGCCAATGGCCGCAGCGTCGCTCAAAACGAAACCGCAGGCCAGATCCGCGTCGTCCGAGACAACGCTGCCAATAAGATAGTCGGCGTCACTATGGTCGGATATATGGCCACCGAATTCGTTACCCTCGCTGCAACTTTGATAGGCACAGCCGGCAGGCTCGCTGAGATTACATACCCCCACCCGACAATCTGCGAAACTCTCGAAGAAGCCGTCGAGGACGCCTTCGCCTCGCATTGATAATGGGAAAAATATGGAAGACAAAAACCACCCTGCCGTTAGACCAAAGACGTTTGAGGAGTTGAAACAGCTCAATCAATACGGCGCTGAATACTGGAGCGCGAGAGACTTGCAGCCGTTGCTGGGTTACACCCAGTGGCGCAGCTTTGAGAACGCGATTAATAAGGCGGCGACCTCGTGCGAGCAGTCGGGCAATGACCCGGAACATCACTTTGCGCGCGCGCGCAAACCGATAATTGGCGGTAAGGGGGCTGTTCAGGAAGTGGTTGATTACCATCTTTCGCGTTTTGCATGTTACCTTATCGCCCAGAACGGCGACCCTCGCAAGCCGGAGATTGCCAACGCGCAGGAGTATTTTGCCGTTCAGACCCGCCGAACATATCAAGCAGGTGAGGAACCGAATCAAAGGCGCTGCGCCTCATCTTCAACTGCCCGAGCAGGATGCCAAAGGACTGTCGGGCCGGCAAAGCAAAGAGGGCGAAACGGAAAAAGAAAAGGGCGGCCAATAACAATCAGCTTTCAGGAATAAAATCGAAATGACAGATGAACGGGCTGCACGGATGAGATTTGCGGCGCGGCGATTGGAGGGCGTATGGTAATGAGGCTGGAATCCGCCCCTGCGAATACAGCACACAGCACCTTCGAGCGCTGCCCTGGCCATGTCAGAGCCGCCGTTGGAAAGCTCCAAGGAATAAGCGCCCAATAAACGCTATGCAAAGCACGACAAAACCTATGCCGCACAGATGTTCAGACCGTTCTTTGCAAATCATCGACTGCGGCCTTGCCGACTATCGTGAAGTCCTGGCCCGTCAGCACGAATTGTGCGAACAGAGACGCCGCGACGAAATCCCCAACACCGTCCTGATAGTCGAACACCCCCCCGTCATCACCCTCGGCGCCCGCCGAAGCGCCAATAAGCTCCTCGTTAATCGAGAGGAGCTGGCGCGGCGCGGCATCGACGTAGTCGAAATACGCAGGGGCGGCGGAACAACCGCCCACAACCCAGGCCAGCTCGTCTTTTACCCCATCGTACACCTCCAGCACCTGGGCCTCGGAATCAGCGACTACATCCGCAAGCTCGAAGAAATAGGAATCGAGCTGCTCGGACAATTGGGCGTCACAGCCGAAAGGCGAAAAGGCTTCCCCGGCCTATGGGTCGAAAATGATCGTCAATCGTCAATCGTCAATCGTCAATCTCATAAAATTGCTTCCATCGGCGTCCGCGTCTCCAAATTCGTAGCGCACCACGGAATGGCAATTAACATCCAAAACGACCTGAGCATCTTCGACCTGCTTGTGCCCTGCGGCCTTGAGAATGTCAAAATGACCTCGGTCCTCAAAGAAACCGGCAAACGACACTCGATGAACATTGTGAAGAATAATTTGTCCCAATTACTCCTGGCCCTTTTCTCCAAAAGTGCGAATAATGAAAAATAAAGACAGCGACTCTTTTGGATTCAACGTTTTAACGCAACAGCATGAGCATGAATGAGCATAATGCAACCGCCATCCGGGAGGATAGAGCAACGCGCCAGAGCGACCCGAGCGCCTTAATACCGGCACACAGCTTATGCCCGTATCCCCGCAAGACCCCAGGACCACTTGGTGCGGGGCTCCGTGGGCTTCAGCGGCGCCCCCTCATTTGTGGCTACATGCTGGCGCCCAAAAAGCGATAAATCCTTTTGTGTTCGCGGGTTAATCAGCGAATTTCTTCGCAGTTGACCTGATCTTGCATTCGTTCTGGATATCTTGATGCCTGAATTTCGGATTTGTAAAATATGCCTGATATGAGCCGTAAATCAAGCAGACTGCCGCCTTGGCTGCGAAGGCCCTTACCCGCCGGCGACTCCTTCCGCCGCACCGAGGAAATCCTAAAATCGCTCCACCTGCAGACAATCTGCAGCAACGCAAACTGCCCCAATCGAGGCCAATGCTGGGCAAGGGGAACCGCAACCGTCCTGATACTCGGCAATATCTGCACGCGCAATTGCAGGTTCTGCTCCGTCCCCGCCGGCAAACCCGCCCCGCCGGACCCCACCGAGCCGGCCAGAGTCGCCGAAATGGCAAAGAAAATGGGACTCAAATACCTCGTGATCACCAGCGTCAACCGCGACGACCTGCCCGACGGCGGCGCCGCCCACTTCCGCGATTGTATTACCCACGCAAGAAAAGCATCCCCCGATATGAAATTCGAAATACTTACCCCCGACTTCCGCAACTGCCAGGCCGAGGCCCTCGAAATCCTCCGGGACGCCCTGCCCTTCGTATTCGCCCACAATATCGAGACCGTCCCATCGCTCTACCCCGCTGCCCGGCCGGGCGCAGAATATCGGCGCTCCCTCAACCTGCTCAAAATGGCAAAGGAAAAGTACGATAATATCGCCGCCAAATCCTCAATAATGCTCGGACTCGGAGAAACCGACGACCAGGTCGAGCAGGTCCTAAAAGACCTCAGCGGCGTCGGCTGCAACCGACTCACAGTAGGCCAATACTTAAAGCCCTCACCCGATTCCCTCGACGTCGTCGAATACATCCCGCCCGCCAAATTCGACTCCTGGAAGCAAAAAGCCATCCAGTTCGGATTCTCCTGGGTAATGTCCGCCCCCTACGCGAGAAGCTCATATTTCGCCGAGCGTCGAAACACCCCCGAGTAGCCAACGCGCCCGATATTCAGGCCCCGGATTTTGCTTTTCCAGTATCATTCCCTATACTTTTATTGGCACGCAGAAGTAACTTCCAATTTGTCTAATTGAAGTCTTGGAGTGGGTAAAAATGAAACCCGCACGAAAGTCGGCACTCACGAAGCGCCGCGGCTTCGCGCTGATAATATCTATGATATTTGTGCTTATCTTTTCCGCGCTGGCGCTCAGCATGGCCGCCCTGTCCGGCACAAACGCGCAAATCGCCGATAATCTCTGCAACGCCAACCGCGCAAGGGCCTCCGCAGAGTCCGGCCTTGAAATCGTCCGCTGCTGGCTCAGCAACATCGCCATCTCAGGAACCACACCCCTGGAGATGCAATTCCACGAAATCGCCGACTCCCTGCAGAGTTACCTTGCCGCAAATAACCCCAACGCCGTGGCATACTACCAGGGCACGGAAATACGGATACCACACGTCGCCCTCGATTCCGACAATGGCCATACCTTCTCCGCGCAAATCGCCCAACTCGACCCCGAGACGCTCCGCCTGACCGTAACGGGCGTCTATGGCTCATTCACTAAAACCATAAGTGTCAGTTATGTATTCGGCCAGAGGGCAAACACCGTATTTGACTTCGGAGTCGCCTCCCGTGGCCCGCTCTCGCTCGCCGGCAATATCGAGCTTGAAGGCGTAAATGTCTCCGTTGACGCAAGTGTGTACATCGAGAGCGAGAATTCCAGTCTCGCCCTTTCGATAATAGGCAACTCCCATATCGCTGGAGACGTGAGCATCGTCAACCCAATAGCCAATGTCCTCTTACAGGGCGGCAAAGCCGGCATCGGCGGCGAAACGGGCGAGGACGCCATCGACAATCACGTCACTTTCGGCGTCCCCCCGAGCGAGTTCCCCGAACCCGTCCCCTCATATTTCGAGGCTTACGCAACCAACATAGTGGACTCCAACACAAATACATCCGCCGACGCGGTCTTTGAAAATATAAGAATCGTCCCCGCAACAAACCCAAGCTTCTCCGGACACGTCACCCTAAAGGGCGTTGTCTTCATCGAAACGCCGAACGTCGTAACGTTCACAGGGGGCGCCACCGTAATGGCCGTAATCGTCGGCGACGGCGACGGCGAAGACAACTCAAAAACGAACCGAATAAACTTCACCGGCAACGTGTCGAGCTTGCCGGTCAGCAGTCTGCCCGACCTGCCCCAATTCGAAGGAATTAGAGGAGAAACAGGCACCTTTGTCATGGCGCCAGGCTTCGGCCTGTCATTCGGCGGCAGCTTCGATGCCTTCTGCGGCGCAATAGCAGGCAACGGCATCGAGTTCTTCGGAAACGCCGGCGGAATCATTAACGGCTCGGTCATCAACTACTCCGGCGAAGAAATGACCTTAACCGGCAACAGCGACCTCTACTTCAACCGCTCAGGAATTACCGAGGCCCCCGCTGGATTCGTCCCGGAAATCATCCTCGAATACGACCCCGACTCCTATTCGGAAATATAGTCCTATTCCTTGATACCCTCCGGTTCGGCTATTTTGCTCTTGATCAAGTGTTTCTTATACTTTAGGCAGAACATAGAAGTTGGCGCCATCAGCCAAGTGGGTCTTCTTTTGGTTGGGGAGAAAATGAAAACCGCAAATAAATGTGCATCACAAAGACGCCGTGGCGTCGCACTAATTCTCTCTATGATATTTATCCTTATATTCGCCGCCCTCGCTGCGTCTATGGCCGCGATGTCCAATGCCAACGCACAGATCGCATCGGATCATCACAGAGTGAATCTTGCCCTCGCGGCCGCTCAATCCGGCCTCGAATGCGCGAAATACGTCGTCTCTACCGTCGCCCTGCCCGAAACAGGCCAGAACGTCGTATCCGACGCCGAGGCCGACCAGGTTTGGGCAGGTCTCTGCAACCACCTCCAGGCCGTTGCACTCGATGGCCGCCTCGTCCCAGGCGCGTCGCGTTTCGCCGACACCGTCGGAGCCGGCGACCAAATCGTCACCGCACCCTTGAACTTCGGCAGCTCCAGCACCGAATTCACCATCAGGTTCTATCGCTATGATGGCGACCGTCGCACAATCAAGCTCCGTTCCATCGGCGCAAACGGCCAAATCGCCAGGCAGGTCAATATGGATATGAAAGTCACTAAGGACAGCGAGGTCCTCACTTATGCCATTGCCAGCAGGGGCAGAATGTGGCTCACAGGCAGTACAACAATCCACGGCGACGTCTTCAGCTCCTGGGACCGCCCCGAAATCGCGCCGTATAATATGACCGCCGACACCTCCGTACTCGGAACCATCAATACCGTATTGACCCTCGACCAGGTCAAGGCACAAACCTACCAGTTGGAGACACTTGACGAGAGTGACAACCCCCTCTTCGATGTGGATGGAAATCGCATCTACAGCCCCGAAGACCAGATCAAGGCCGACCACGAGGGCATCAATTATGGCCAGCCCTACGAAGATATGCCCGGCATGGACATAGCCGACTACGACACCGATTGTTACAAGTCAGGCCTTTCAACCATCCCATCTTGCCCCATCGCCCAGCGGGTAACCGAATACTTCCCCCACGCTGCGGGCAACTACTCCAAGCCGAGAGACAGCGGCAGCACCTCTTATACCCGACACGTGTATCACGATCAGACCTTCACCAATGCGCTGCTGCCTGTCAACAGGCACGCCCTTTTCAGAAACTGTACCTTTGAAGGTGTGCTGTACGCTGACTGCTCCAAAACGAGCACCTCGAAGTCGTACACCAACAACATGCGATTCGAGAATTGCACCTTCAACGGCACTATCATTACCAATGTGCCTCAGTCACTCAACTGGCAGAACAACTGCCTCTACTTCACCGGCGAAGCAACCTTCAACAACGAATCCGGCCTCGAGGAAGCAACCATCCTTGCGCCGCATTTCAACGTCAACCTCGGAAACACCAACCCCGTCGCCGGCGAAAACAATGTCCTCACCGGTGCAATAGTCGGAGGAATCGTTGACGTCCGCGGCAATGCACAGATATTCGGAACAATTATCTCGATGTGCGATACAAGCGCATGGTCCTCCGGATATGTAACCAACATCGGCGCCACTCTCGACGACGGCGGCTCCGAAACTACCGAGCTGGGCGACATCGGCGTCATCAGCATTACGCCCGAAGAAGACAAAATGCTCCCGAGCGGCATCAAAACCCCGATCGTAATTAAGCCCTTGCAGAACACCTATTCAGAAGGAACTTAACCTAAGCAAAACCGGAATATCAATTGAGACAAGTAACCTCAACTATCTAAAGGAGACAAAAAATGAAAAGTCCGTTTCTAAGGCTGCTGGTGCTTGTGTTACTCACAATTGCACTCTCCGCCGTCGCGGTGACTCTTGCCCGCCCGGAAACCGCTCTAACAACTCAGCTATACTCCATAGACGATGACCCAAACGACCCGGAGCCTCAGCCTGAGAGTGTCTTCTATATCGATAATGACCCCAATGATCCCGAACCGCAGCCGGAAAACGCCCTTTGCATTGACGGGGACCCTAACGAGCCCGAGCCTCAACCCGAGAGCGTGCTTTACATCGACGGCGATCCCAACGAACCCGAACCTCAACCGGAATCTATTTAGGCGGTCGCAAACCAAGCATTTTATGCAGCACCGGGCCAAGGCCTCCTGCCCATGCGGAAGTGCCCTTCGCAGCATGGGCAGGGACGCTCACGCCCGATATGTCTGCGAATCGCCTTCACGACGCCCCACCATCAGTCATCCGTTCACGAAGCACGCTAATCTTATCGGATCTATCCGCCGCCACTTTTAACCAATCTGTTTCGCCCCAACAGCAGCAGCCATCTTCACAACGTCAACCATCTCCGCGACATCGTGCACCCGAACGATTGAGACGCCCGCCGCCGCACACAGAGCAACCGTTGCAGCAGTCCCGAATATCCGCGCCGCCGGCTTCTCTTTCCCCGTTATATTCCCGATGAAGCCCTTGCGGCTTGTCCCCACAAGCACTCGATACCCGCTCGCCACGAATTTATCGATATGTCTCAACAGCAGAAGATTATGCCCCAGCGTCTTGCCGAATCCGATACCCGGATCAATGAAAATCCGCTCTTTTGCAATCCCATGCTCCTCCGCCCGCTCCGCCCGACCAACCAGAAACTCCAGAACCTCCTTCACAACGTCATCGTACCTCGGCTCAGCCTGCATCGTCACCGGCGTCCCCTGTATATGCATCAGAACCACCGGCACGCCCCGCTCCGCCGCCAGCTCCCCCATCCGTTCATCACTTAACGCCGTTATGTCGTTTATGATCCCCGCCCCTGCATCCAAAGCAGCAGCAGCCACTTCAGAATCCTTCGTATCGATACTAATCGCCGCCGCTACCTTCTCGCGCAGCCCCCTTATCACCGGCGCCACCCGCCGTATCTGCTCGGCCGCCGTCACGCCTTCCGACCCCGGCCGGGTCGATTCCCCCCCAACGTCTATTATCGCCGCCCCCTCCGCCGCCATTTGCACTCCGCGCTCGATAGCCTTCCCCGCATCGAGAAATTGTCCCCCGTCGCTGAACGAATCCGGCGTCACATTCAGCACCCCCATTATCAGGCACCCAGCCGAAAAATCCAGCCGCCCCCCAGCCCACTCAACTACCTTGTCCTTTTTGCCTGCCACTTGCCCTCGCTCGCTTCAACGCCCCACCGTGAACCCGATACCCGCTAACTTCCGAGCGATAGATTCGCCCGGATTCTCCAGAACCACGCGCGTATTTTGAAACTCCCGCCGAACCGGGTATTCCTTCCGCAGATTATCGAAGAACTCGCCCGCCTCGCCCCCCCGGCACTCCCGAATCCCACGCAGCCCCGCATCGTCCCTGCGGATATCATAGACCGCCCGCACCGCACCCATCAACGCCTCCTGCTCGCTATCCGCCGCCGCATCCACCCTCAGCTCCGGCACACCTGCCTCCGGCAGAAAATCTTCGATTCTATGCTCAGCCCCAACGCCAAAATACGCGCACGCCGCCTCGTAAATCATAATCATCCCCGCGATCTTCCCATCCAATGAATACCCGGCAATATGCGGCGTGCCGATATCGACCATCCTCAGAAGCTCCACATCAATATCCGGCTCATTCTCCCAAACATCTAACACAACCGCCCCAAGTCTTCCCCCAAGTATCCCCCTCTTCAAAGCCCCGCTATCGACCACACCTCCACGCGACGCATTCACAAAAACGCACCCTTCACGCAACGACCTGAAAAACCTGTCATCCGCCAGATGATGCGTCTTGTTGACCCCCTCAAAAGTCAACGGCGTATGAAGCGTAATAAAATCACACTCGAAAAGCTCCCCAATCGGCAGAAATTCGCTCTTGCCTGTGAACTGCTCAACTCTCAACAACGCGCTTTCAAATTCTCTGTGTTCTTCCTGGCCTTTGGGGCTGTGTTCTCTGTGGCTTTTGTACCTTTGCAGCGGGGGGTCGTTAAGCCGCACATCCATCCCCAACGCCGCACATTTCTTCGCCACCCTGCTGCCTACGTTCCCCACACCGATAATCCCGATTGACTTACCCTCCAGTTCAACATTGTTCTCCTGACCGACCTCTAACAGCGCCGCTACGACGTATTCCGCCGCAGAGTTCGCGTTCGATCCCGGCGCAGACGCAAACCCGATACTTCTCCGCCTCAGATATTCGACATCGATATGGTCGAACCCGATGGTCGCGGTGGCCACAAACCGCACCTTGCTCCCGCTCAAAAGCCCCTCGTTCACCGCTGTAATGCTCCGAACCAGAAGTGCCTCGGCATCCGCAACAACGTCGCGCGTTATCTCCCGCCCGCCGACAATCTCAACCTCCCCTATCGACGAAAAACACTCCCGAACAAACGGTATGTTGCCATCCGCAACTATTTTCATAAAAAGGCACTAATAGGAGATTCACCGAGAAACTCGGTCATCAGGACCGCAGAACACGTCACTTGTGGGCAACGTCCGTGCGCAGAAACTCTTGAAGAAGGTATATCTTTGCAGACGAATCGTGCTCTCGCAACTTCTGTCTCAGCTTTTCATCGGTCGTGACAACCACACTGCCTGGCACCGAGTGCCACAACTCAATAAGATACAGATCATCAGACGGAACTTTATCGACAAGATCGGGCGGAAGACTCGTGATATCACAGTCATCGAGTATTCTCGTTCTATCAGAGTCAACAAACAATATCTGGAACAACGACGAGAACCGCTTTCTGCAGGCGATGCTCCGAGTCGATTGTCCCATATATCTGTAAAACTTTGAAGTGAACGGGCTATTCCTCTTAATCACCACTTTGTGCCGTGCGTTCAACCAGCCGTTCACGAATTCACTGGCCAGGGCCTTGTCCTCTTGCCTGGCGTCGGATCGAAGATATTCCAGCAGCCACTCGTTGACCACAATCTCCATTTAACCTCCCTCAGGAGACGCTGAAGAACTCTTTGACGTGCTTCAACTCGGCTTCGTAAAATCCCTTTAACCCGCCCTTAATCTGCCCCTTGTCGTTGACCTCCTGCCTTTCAATTTTTGTCTCCCTACCTTCCTTTGAAAGATAATAAATGCAAACGTCCTCAGACTTGATCCTGCTTTGGGCTACTTGGTTAAGAAGGGAAAGAACAATATGCTCACTGTGTGTAGATATTATGAAGCTCTTCCCCTCATCCTGTGAGATCTTCACAAATCCATCCACCAGCTTATCCATCAATTCTGGATGCAAGTGTATCTCGGACTCCTCGATGCAAATCGTAGATACCTCTTCCCTCAAGCATTTTGTCAGAATAGTAACCAACTGATTTGTGCCAAATCCTTCATTGACAAGGTCACAAACAAGTCCGGTTGCCCTGTCTCGCGATTGAAGGTTGAAATTGGCTGTTCCAACTATAGGCCTTGCCTGGAATACTCTGTCAATTATCTGCTCCAAATAACGTCCGACTTTCCCTTCCAAGTCACGGTTGGCAACTAATACAGTAGCCAGCTCATCTTCGTTAAGTAACTGAGGCTGCATAGGAACCGACGCATACATCGGTTTGGTAAATCCTCTTCTCAGGGGGACAAAGTCCACTCCCCTGAGTTCCTCGATAGGCGCGTTAATGCTTTCCTGCAAACTCTCAACGGAATCTTCCCTGACACCTCCACCTTCTTTAAGCTCCGGCACGAGCATCTCTTTTTCCGTCGCCGAAACGAGGCTTATATTCGGAGATAGGCCGTTCCAAACTACCTGTGCCTTACCAAACGAACCAATAACCTGAGTACTTTCAGTCTTGTTGGCCGGATAGGGAAAAGATACATCGAGGTCCAGGGAAATACTAAATGGTTTAAAAGTCCTTAAGGAAAGCGAAGATTTCTTCTTACCCAAGATGGCCGTATATTGTGACCTCGCCCCATTTTTCAGGACTTCAATTCCAAGAGAAATGTCAGAACTCTCCTTCTTCCAGAACACTGTTTGCGAAAAACCACCCATGTTCAAGAATCCGAGATTCAGAAAACCATCCATCGACTGGTTCGGATTCAAAACAATATTCTTCAGTGCCAGAAGTCCGTATATGATGCTGGACTTGCCGCTGTTGTTGGGCCCGGTAAGAACCGTTATCTTTCCGAGGGGCACATCGCTATCACGGATACTCCGGAAGTTCCCAAGAGATAGTTTTGTGATCATCTAAACGATTTTCCTTTCTTGAAACACGTCCCTGAACCATACCGATATGAGACCATTATCAGACAACCACGCAACATTGTCAAATCCGATTTCAACTGATCGACCCTCAAAACAGAAGAATAGTTTGGCTGCTTTTCAAGTCCATCGACCGGCGATTGTTCCCCCGCACTCCGGGCAGCGGCTATTCTTCACCTTGTTTGCCTTGACCGTGTAACCGACCCGCTCTATCAGCATCGCGCCGCAGCTATAGCAAAAAGTGCTCTCGCCTCGCGCCCCCGGCACGTTGCCCAAATAAACATAATGCAGCCCCGCCTCTTTCCCAATCTCAAACGCCCTCTCAAGCCGCCCGATAGGCGTCGCCCCCGAATCAAGGTACTTGTACTGCGGATGAAATCGGCTGATATGCCACGGCACATCCGCCCCGGCCTCCGCCACGATAAACTCAGCCAGCCTCTTCAGCTCCTCATCCGAATCATTCTCCCCCGGCAGCACCAGCGTCGTAATCTCCATCCAGATATCCGTCTCGTTCGCAATATAGCTGATTGTATCGAGCACCGGTTGCAGCCTCGCCTTGCACAGCCGATGGTAATAATCCTCGCTGAACGCCTTCAAATCCACGTTTATCCCGTCTAACCACGCGCACGCAAAGTCAATCGCCTCGCGCGTCATATACCCGTTGCTCACAAACACATTCGCCAGCCCCTTTTCTCTTGCCAGCCGCCCGCAATCATCGCACAGCTCCATAAAAACAGTCGGCTCCGTATAAGTATAGGCGATACTCTTGCACCCGCCCCGTTCCGCCGCATCGACTATCTGCTCCGGACTTATGGCCTCCCCATCAATTCGCCCCTCTTCAATGGCCGCCTGGCTTATCTGCCAGTTCTGGCAAAAATCGCACCTAAGATTGCACCCCATCGTCGCAATCGAGAAGCTTCGACTCCCCGGCTGAAAGTGAAACAGAGGCTTCTTCTCAATCGGGTCGGGATTCGCCGAGCACACCTTGTCATAGTTCAGCGAGTACAGCACCCCACCGACGTTCTGCCGAACACAGCACCGCCCCAAATTCCCCTCATCAATCAGGCACCGCCAGTTGCACAGCCCGCACCGGACCTTTCCCCCCTCCTCCGCCTCCCATAGCACCGCTTCTTTTAGCCCCTGCTTTTCCATACTCAGCGCCCCCGTTCCCAGGATGCCCACTCACTTAATCGACCCTATTCCCTTCGCCCCCCACCCCCGCGGCTTTCGCCCGCCCCTGCCGCCACGCCCCACACCCCGCCTGCCGCCCCACAGAATACCACATACTCACCCTGCACGCCAAGCGCCAATTATCTCCGGAATCGCCCCCGCATCACAAAACATTTTCGGTTCACATCCAATAAAGTTGGTGAGCTGATAATGAACAAAGACAGTAACTCTTTTGGATTTAACGCTTTAAGACAACAGCATCAATGAGTATAATGTACCCGCCATCGGGGAGCATATCGCAATGCTCCGAAGCGCCCCAGGTGCCTTGATGCTGGCGCCCAAAAAGCGATAAATCCTCTTCTATTCAGGCGCCAATGAACCAACTGCTCCGTGGGTGACTCAAATTTCCCTTTTACGCTTCTCAGGACGCCGATACAATACTCCGTAAATGGCGTACCTTGACCAAAGCCCCCGGCCTGTGCCGGATACTCTGAAGGAGACACCTTGCTATGGCTGTCCGTGTAAAACTTGACGACATAATCGCCGGCCTCGAATCCCAGTCCTCTGAAAGCTCTTCTTTCCTCGACAAACGAACCGGCGAAATCGCCCTCATCAACGACTACGAGATGCAGATTGCCGAAGACAATGAACCCATCGATGACCTGCCCGAATGGGAGCAGGACCTTGTCCGAAGCGCCAGAGAAATCCTCGCCGACACGGACAATTACATCCAGCTCCCCTCACAATTCGACATCGACGAATACAGCATCATGGAGGATTTCTGCTATTCCCTCGACGACCCCAAACTCCGCGATACTCTGCTTGACTTGATTACCGGCAGCGGCGCCTTTCACCGATTCAAAGATGCCGTCCACCAACACAACATCGCGGACAAGTGGTGCGACTTCCGCAACAGCGAATTCAGGCAAATCGCCATAGACTGGTGCAAAGAAAACGACATCCAATTCGACGAAAAATAGCACTGTATGCAGCGGCCCTCCGTGACTTGTCGTTCCCGCGCCCTCACCCTCCCCCTGTCATCCCGAGCGGAGCGAAGCGGAGTCGAGGGATCTGACCACCGAATCTCGACTCACCCCCCAGCGCTACACAGCCTCCGAATCGGCGGGTGGCATCCTCAAGCCCGAAGGGCTTGGGGATGGCCGGGTGGCAACCTCCCGCAAAGGGGGATGGATTTCGATTCAACGACTGCTTGCCACGAGCGCAGTTACTCCTTATGAACTCCATTATGACATGACCTATCCGCACATCCTTTCTCCGGTTCACTTACCGTAAGCCTCCGCTAAAATCTTAATCGGATGCCTCACAACGCAGTCGCTTATATGCCGTATCTGCATCCCGCACGCCGAGCACTCTGTCAGCACGTTCTCACACGAAGCCGATTTCAGCGCCACCCATAGCCCCTCCGAAATATTCGATGACAGCTCGTAATTCTTCTTCTGCATCCCGTACGTCCCCGCCAGCCCGCAGCACC
>CAYGZM010000016.1:0-13653 GCA_964354365.1 uncultured Pirellulales bacterium | reverse complement strand
GACAGCTCGTAATTCTTCTTCTGCATCCCGTACGTCCCCGCCAGCCCGCAGCACCCCGCCTTCAAATCCGTCACCTTCACCCCGCAAAGCCTCTCCAATAGCTCAATACTCGCCCTTTCCTGCCCCACCGCACACAAATGGCACGGCAAATGATAGACGTACTCCGCCGGCTTACCCGCCTCAGCCCCCTGCTCCTCGCTCCCGGAACCGGTCGCGCTGTCATTGCGAGGAGTGTAGCGACGAAGCAATCCCTTATCTTTCCTCGCCTCAATCGGCATCAACTTCCCTTCTCTATACAGTCCCAAAAGATAACTCATCAATTCGTATGTGTTCTCGCAGACGAGCTTCGCATCCGCCCCATCAACGTAACGCCGCAGCTCCTCCTTCAGGCAAATCGCAGCGCTCGGCTCCGAGCACACAATCTTATACCCATCCCGCACCGCCTTCGCTAAGTGCTTCACGCTGTACGCCAAATCCTTCTTCGCCCGCTTAACGTCACCATATACAATCGCCGGCAGCGGCGCAGGCAGTTGCTCCGGCAGAATCGCCTCAATCCCGTTCGCCCGCAGAACGTCCAAAACCGCATACCCCAGTTCATGGTCGTTGTAGTTCGCATACGTGTCCACAAAATACGCGACCTTATCGACGGGATTCTGTATCGGCCCCATCGCCGCCAGATACCGCCGACCCGCCGCCAGAAACGACCCGCGCGCAAAACTCGGCATCTCTCGCTGCCTGTCTATCCCCGCGGTCTTCTCAAACACCCGCTTGAAAATGCCCGACCGCATAACATAATTCGCAAGCGCCCCGAAAATGCTCCCCAAAGCGCCAAGATAGCGATTCCCGCTCAGCACCTTCTCCGCCCGCCGCAGCCCTTTTCGCCGCACGTACTCCGCCCTCGCAACGCTCATCAAGCTCGGAATATCGACCCCGGAGGGGCACTGCTGCACGCACGCCCTGCAGTTCACGCACAAATCCAGGAACTTACGAAACTCCGCCGACTCGAAGTCCTTTTCATCCAATTGCCCCGTCACCCAAAAATGCAGCAGATTCGCCTTCGCACGCGGGCTGCCCGTCTCTTCACCCAGCGCCCGATACACCGGGCACATCCGCAAATCAGGCTCCCTGCTCAGGCAAAGCCCGCACCCGTAGCACTGCTCTAACTCCAGGGCAAGCTCCTCTTTATCGAAAAGCAATTCCGTCTCGATTTTCTCGGGCAATATCCTCTCCGCCCTCCTTAGATTTTTCACCATAGCATCGGCGTCGGGATTGATAATCTTCCCCGGATTCATCAGATCAGCCGGGTCAAATATCTTTTTCACATGGCACAGTAACTCGTAATATTCGTCTCCGTATTGCCGGCGCACAAACCCCGCCCTCACCAATCCCGTCGCGTGTTCGCCGCTGATTGTTCCCCCCAAGGACCAAGCAAGCGAAAATACCTCCTCCGCAATCGCCCGCATCTTCTCCACGTCCGCCGCCTCCCCCAAATCCAGATTAGGACGCACGTGCAGCTCGCCGTCGCCCGCATGCCCGAAGAACGACATCTTTATATCGTACTTCTTCCCGATCTTCTCCAAGCCCGCCAGATATGCCCCGAGGTCCTTGTTATTAACGCTCACGTCCTCCATAAACTCCGCTGGATGTCTCCTGCTCCTGTTCCTGTAGAGCAAAGGCCCCGCATCCTTCCGCGACTTCCATATCCGCGCCTGCTCCGCTGTATCAAGAACAACTCTCCGCCCGCTCGCAATCCCACCGACAGCCGAATCCGTTCTTTCTATTCTATTGCGAACCTCCTCCTCATCCTGGCCCGTATGTTCCACAGTGAGAACCGCCGCAGCGCCCGCCGGCAAAATGTCCCTATACTCCGGCAGAGCCTTGTACGCCAGATCAATTAGATTCCTGTCCATCAGCTCGCACGTCGCCGCCCCGCTCGCAACTATCACCGGCACAGCCTCCGCCATCTTCGCCAGCGAATCGAACTCAAGCTGCAGCAATCCCTTCGCCGCCGGCGCCGCAACCGTCCTCAGCGTAATCTTCGTAAAAACCGCCAACGTCCCTTCCGACCCTGCCAGCAGCCGGGCCAAATCTATCCTGCCGTCGTGATACACCCCCCCAATGTTATACCCGCATCGATTTCGCTTCGTCTTCGGCAGCGCCTTCCTGATTACCGCCTCATTTTGCGAGATAAGCCTTGCACACGCTCCCGCAATCGAGCGCACCCGTTCGTCTTGCACCTCCCTCGGATCAACGTCGTTGCCGAATTGCACCACGCTCCCGTCACTCAGCACCCCCTCAATGCTCTCCACGTGCTCGCCCATATACCCGTATTGCAGCCAATGCGCGCCGGTTGAATTATTGGCCACGCACCCCCCTACCGTCGCTCGATTCGCACTCGAAGGGTCCGGGCCTATCTTCCGCCCATACTCCGCCAGGTAATTGTTCAAATCGCTCAGTACAACGCCCGCCTCGCAGACAACCCTCGCCCCATCCTCATCGACGCTGACTATCTTGTTCATACACCGCGTCATATCGAATACTATCCCGCTGCACAGGGCCTCGCCCGCCAGCCCGCTCCCCGCCCCGCGAGCCACAACAGGGATACCTTCCTCCCTCGCGTACTTCACCGCCGCAACCACGTCCCCCGCGTCGCGGGGCGCAACAACACACGCGGGCACAATCCTGTAAATACTCGCGTCCGTGCTGTACGCCGCCCTGTGCACTATGTCCGCATAGACGTCCCCGCGCACGACCTTGCCCAAATCCGCCGCTATTTCTTCCGGCGCCTTCTTCATAGTCTCTGTCATACCTTTAGAAGTCACACTGTTGCGTGGTTCGGCCCTTGCACTTCCTTGACGCCTGTCCGATTGAGAATCGCACGTTACACCTCAAAATCACGAGGCAGGAACTGTGCTTGTGAAATGGTGCCGCTCATCCGCAGAATTGCCAGGTCGTCCTCGCTGACCTGCCCGTGGATGAATTGTTGCACCATCGGATGTGGATGGTTGCGAATGTGATCGGAGTCCCCGTCGGCTACTATCTTGCCGTTATGAAGCATGATGATGCGGTCCGCTATCTTGTACGCGCTCGTCATATCATGAGTAACAACAACCGTTGTCACCCCGAGCTCTCGTTGCAGCTTCAGCACAAGCTCATTGATTACGTCCGACCGAATTGGGTCAAGACCCGTCGTCGGCTCATCATACAAAATCACCGCAGGATTCAAGGCAATCGCACGAGCTAATGCCACCCGCTTGCGCTGCCCCCCCGAAAGATTCGCCGGATAATAATTCTGAAAACCGTCAAGGCCGACTATCGCCAGCTTCGCCTTGACAAGGTCTTCAACGTCCTTCCACTCCTTTATCTTGATATGCTGTCGTATCGGAAATATTATGTTCTCGAAGACGGTCAGACTGTCAAAAAGCGCCCCGCCCTGAAATAGAAACCCGTAATGAGTGCGCACTTCGTTCAATTCATGCTCGCTCAGATTATCGATCCGCTGCCCCTTGAAATATACTTCCCCCGAAGTCGGACGCAAAAGAACAATCAAATGCTTTATCAAAACCGTCTTCCCGCACCCGCTCGGCCCTATCACTACCGTCGTCTTGCCCTCCTCTATCCCCAGTGAGACATTATCCAGAACCAGCTGCGGCCCGAACCGCTTCGTAACGTTCTTAACGGCCAGCACGCCGTTCGAATTCGTCTCTGCCGACGGCTCGTCTCGTTCCTGCGTCTGCGTTTTCAAATTCGAGTTCTCGATTGCCACTTCTTAACCTACCAGGCTCTTGAAAGGCCAGAAAGTATTGTAAATCGCCTTGAATGCCACCGCCAACGCAAAATCCAGCGCCAGTATCGAAATGAAGCTCGCCACGAAAGCCTCCGTGCACGCCTGCCCCACCCCTTGCGCGCCCTCCCGGCACGTAAAGCCCTTATAGCAGCTGATGACCGCTATCGCCCCCCCGAAGAATATCCCCTTGATTACGCCCACTGAAATGTCCCACAGCTCCACACCCGATGCGCTGAAGCTCCAGTACGCCGAGTTATTGATTCCCAGATGCATAACGCCCACAAAATGCCCGCCCAAAATGCCCAACAGGTCCGCGTAGATAATCAGGAACGGCGTAAGCAGCAGACACGCCAGCACCCGCGGGGCGACAAGGTACCATATCGGGTCCGTCCCCATGCTCCGAACCGCATCTATCTGTTCGGTGACATTCATCGTCCCCAATTCCGCCGTCAACGCCCCGCCCACGCGCCCCGCCAGCATCACCGCCGCAAGCACGGGCCCCAATTCCTTCACAACTGAAATGTTGATCAACACCCCCAGCCGCTCCTCTAACCCCATCCCCGCAAGCTGGTCGTAAGCCTGAACGGCAAGCGTCATCCCCACAAACGCGCCCGTTATCATTATCACAGGAACGCTGCACACCCCGATAACATGCATCTGCGTCCAGACCAAAGGATACGTCCGGTGGTTCCACAAGCTACGCAAACACGCCCCTGCCGTCTGACCCACAAAACGACCGAACTGTCCGATATTACCAACATCCTCTATTGTCCTGGCTCCAAGCGTCGCAAACATCGCACTATGCTCCAAATCCCTGTAAACTGCGTTTCACGCCCAACTTCAGCCACCCGCCCCCGCAACTCTAACATCACCCCAAATGCCGCCCAATCATAACCTCAACCCGGCCGTCCTTCAATAAACCACCGCCATAACTCCTGATAAAACAGCAACATAGCACAATTCGTCTCTAACCCGGCAACCATCGACAATCCACGCCAAACGGTGTCTGACCCCGGAACAGTGCATACCCCGGCCTGATGCCCGAACCGGCAGCCTGGACCCAATTGTGCGCTATTCTTACTAAATCGGCAATCTCAGCCCCCTAATTTCCTCCATTTTCCCGCTCAGCGAGGCTCCAACACTCTATTTCGCAGATTTCTCTATCGCATAAAGCTTGTGCATACTGGCTACATACAGCACGCCGTTCGCAGCCACCGGCGTCCCTGCCGTGCCGCTGTCCAATTCAATTGAGGTGATTAGCTTCTTCTCCTTGCTCGCCGCAAATATAAGAAACTCATTCCGCTGCGTCCCAACATATACCTTCCCGTCCGCCACGAGCGTCGAGGCCCACATATCGCCCTTCGCCTCGTGCGTCCAATAGACCTCGCCTGTCTCTGCATCAATGCACCGAATCATCCGTCCACAGTCGGTTATAAACACCAGCCCCCCGGATATGGATGGCGTCGAGCAGCAGTGCTCGCTCAACTCGCACGACCACACCAACCCCGTCCCTGTTATGTCTCCGGTCCCGGTCGCATCAATGCACTTCAGCCACGCCTTATTCTTCCCCCACCAGATGTCACCGCCGTGCGCAACGTAAATCCTGTTCTTGTAGAACACCGGCATACCCTTGATATTGCTCGGGCTAACCTCACGATTCCTGATATACTTGTGCACGTTCTCCTTCGGTGCGTTCGGGTCAGGATCGAACCGCCACACCCGCTTGAGCTTCTCCACTTGCCCGTCCGCCGGCGCCGACTTTAACGCCTCAAACGCATACACCACCCCATCCCCCCCGCAGAAAAACACCAGCCTCCGCCCCTCAACCTCGCCCATCGCGGGCGACGACCACGTGTTGTGGAATATCCGAGGCCCTATCCCTTCATCGTCCCGAGCAAGGTACCGTCCCGTATTCTTGTCCAGCACGATAAGACTCGGCCCATCCGGCCTGTTGATTCGGCTGTGAGTGTTATCCAGCCCGTTGCTCGTATTGACATACAGGAAATCCCCGTCAATCAGGATTGAGCTGTGAGCCGCATCGTGCGGCCACGTCCCAGCCTGGTTCGGTACATCAAACAGCCATATAATGTCGGCGTCTGTATCCGTCACCTCGAATGGCGGCACATTCGGCCCTCCCTTGTTGCCCAGCGCCATGTGCACACCCTCGTCCTTGTATGGCCCGTCGTTCCCGTTGCTCTGCCCATTGATGTCAAGGCACATAACCTCCCCCCGGTTGCTCACGGCGTACACCCGTTCACCCTCAACGCTCGGCGCTGAAACAATGCCCGCCCGCGGCCAGTCCAGAAACTGGTCCGGCCCGAGCTTCGACACCATCAACTGCCACACTAACTTCCCATCCTTTTCATCTATGCACAGCAATATCCCCCTGTCCCCCGTATAGCGCGGGTCACGAGGCGGGTCGCTGTTCGTACCCATAAAAACCCGCCCGCTCGCAACAACAGGCGTCGCCCAGCTCTCGCTGCCCAGCTCCGCAGTCCACTTTATATTCTCACCCGTCCCCGGATCGAATCTGTCCGCCAGCCCCTTCTCATCCGAAACCCCATTCCGCGTATGTCTTTCACCCCACTGAGGCCGGTCAGCCCCCCACGCAGCCGCCGCACCCGCCAGACTGCACATCAAACCCCAAATCACCACCCTGCTGACTTCCCATTTCTTCGTCATAGTGTCCTTCCTTTCGGATTCTCTATTCGCAAAACCTTATTGTACAAACATCCCCTCAATTCCACAAGCACCCGCCAATCTGCAATCCGGCGCGCCTGAATTGCCTCCTATTACCGCGTTTCATAATTCTCCCGACTAAACTTCATTTCGACCGAGCGAAGCGAGCGGAGAAATCTGTCAAAACCGTTACAGGCTTTTTGTCTCATAGTCGCGCCATTTGCGAAATGTTGTACTCACGTCATCCACCCGTCATTCGCCGCACTTCGCCATTCCTCGTTCGACATTCCTCGTTCGACATTCCTCATTCGACATTCCTCATTCGACATTCCTCATTCGATACCCTCTTCCCCCCTTACCGCCAAAATCGCTTCAACAGGTTAATGAGTAGGTGGCCCTTTCAGGTCAGGCCCATGGAGTTGTCTGGAGAGAAAAATCGTTTGGGCAGAGGGCCAAATTAGGGCAACCAGGGGGTAATTTGGACCTCTGGGCCCGCCCTGAGCTTGTCGAATGGGGCCCCGAACGATTTTTCTCGGTCTTGCGAGTCGCAAAGTACGCCTATCCATTATTCGGAAGAACCCTAAAAATTCTCCCCGATTTGCCTTGACTGCCACCCCGAAAAGCCTTAGAATTGTGGCAGTTTCTGGAGGCTCTTTGCTATAATGAATATCCGGTGGGTCAGGGCTATTTCCTCTCCCTCCTCTCTCCCTCCGCTCCCTGGCCCACCCTTATTCTTGGCGTAAAAACACGCTTCCCACCGAAAATATTCTCACAAATCCCGTAGTTACCACGATAGCAGCGCGAGCCTGCCTTATGGTATAATAGAGAACGTATTCGACAGAGGAACTTGCCAATGGCAAAACGTAGTGTCGGCTTACACAACGCACTTTTGCAGATATTACACGGTGTGCGCACTCCGCAAGAGGCTACCGAACACGGTCCGCCAAGCGGGGATACGGCAAGCCAACCGCCCGACTACGCCTCTCTGGATCCAATAGCCTTGTTGCAGGAGATGGCTCGCAGAGGAAGATGCAGGGCGGCCGCTCGCGCCGGCCCCAACCCGCAACAACAGCTTCAAGACCTCGCACGACCGCACGAGCGGCCCGATCACGCCCTTCAGCAGCGTGTCGTTGAGTTCGTTGATGCAAAAACCATCGCGTCGGAGATTCTCGGCATTTCCGAGAGGCGCTTCTGGTTTCTGAGGGTGCGTGGCAGGGTCGGCCCCAAGCCGATGAAGGTCAACGGCAGCCTGATATGGACATTATCATCCATAGTCCGCTGGATCGAGTGGGGTTGTTGTGATATGGCCGAGTTTCAGGCCAGAGAGCAAAGAGCCCTTCAGCAAACATCACAAACCGCCCTTCCGCCCGGTCGAAAAAAACTCCATTTCGTATGATAATCCCTCACCCCTCTGTCTTCTGTATTCTGTATTCTGTATTCTGTATTCTGTATTCTGTATTCTGTCCTCTGTCGTCCATCTCGCCCACTACTGAAATGCCCCGCCCGGCGGGCTGGACTTGGCAATTCAAGGACTGCCGGCCGGCCTAATCTTGCAGGCGATATCCCGCCCGAACGCCCGAACTGGAATTCGCAAAGCCCCCTGCGTAAATGAAACTCGCTCACTTGCGATTACTTTGCCTTCAAAAGTGTCCCACCACTCGACGGAGTAGCTGCCGGGGGTAAGCCCCTCGACCTCAACCGTAGCATCTTTGACCTCCGCAGGCTGCTGCTTCTCAACCACGAGATTCCACCACGTCGCCGCCGGGTTAAACAGCCAGATATACGCACGGTCGCCGCCCTGATAGCCCAACACGCGAAGCTCCCCTTTTGACACATTCGCTCTGACCGGACTCAGCCCCACAAAAGACACGTCTTTAAGAAACGCCGCCAACGGCTTATAGTGGCCGTAGGCATCCTGCCTGTCCAACTGGTCCCACCACCAGAACATCGCCGTCCCGGAGCCGCCCGCGAACGCCGACGCCCAAAGCGAAGTATGAAAATGCGCCCCTTCATTATCCTGCTTCATATTCTCGCTCAGACCCCACTTCTCGGTGGCCAGGCCGAATTCGCCAATCAGCACCGGCTTATTCGGACCGTTCTCTCTCAAGAACCGCGTCTTTTCTATCAACACGGCCGCCTCATCCTTGAACTCCTCCTTCGTCTCCGGGCGCATATAATGGTGCAGTTGCCCGATATCAATCCGCGCGTGCCGGCAGTCCCTCGCCGACGGATGCCACGTGCTCGTCGTCCGCAAATGACGATATATATCGACCCCTTCGAGATACTCGCCAACTTCGTCGTAGAACCTGTCCGTCGGCTTGCCGGGGTCCATCTCGTTGAAGTATTCCCACGCCGCCACGCTCGTCGAATACCCCCATCGCGCCACCGCATATCGCATGAACTTCTTCGCATCCTCAATAGCCTGCTGATACTCAGCGCTCTTCGCATCGGATAGCGAATTCATATAGAGGTCCCTGGTGATCGCGCACAGCATCAGGTAAATGCCGTTCTGCTCAGCCGCATTGATAAGCTCATCCAAAATGAAGCAATCGACCTGATTGTAGTAACCCCTGACCGAACGATTCACGTCGGCCTCCCAGAGCAGTTCCGCCCCCCCGCTCGCTTCTTTCAGCGACAGCCCATCCAGCCAGACCTTGCCGGAACCGGCTAAACTAACCGCCAGTCTGCCAAGCCACAGGGCATTCTGACCCGTAACGAACTCATATCGAAACTCCTTCCATTGCCCCTCGGGCGCAGCATCAAATTGCGGATTCGCGTCTCCGTGCGACAACTGCAACCTCAGTCCGGTCGGCCCCTCAGCCATAAATCGCCCGCTGAGCACATAGCGCGTATTCGGGCGCACTGCAACCTCGTGAGAAGGCGAGACGCTGATTGACGTTCCCTCACCCGCTGGGCCGGGCCCGCCTTCGATCTTGACGCACTTCCGCGGATTGACGGCAGCTTCACTGCCCGGCACCGGCACAATAGGTCCCTTGCCGCCCCACGACCGCCCCCACGCGCTCTTCCGCGCCTCGATGGCCATTGCCCAGTCCTCGCAGCAAGTCCATATTCGCAGGAAGTTCGCGCCGTTCTCCGACAACCTGTCGAATATCTCCTCCGCCTTGGTGAGATTCACATATTGTCCCTCGCCGATAAACGCCAGGTTCTGCCCGATTACAAAGAACGGGTCGCCCTCGCTGAATTCAAAGAAGCGCGGGTCTTTCCTGCCCGCTCGGATAAAGCCCCTGCTTTTCGAAGGCGCGCACTCGAAGCGAACGGCTTGCGATTCGGCCGTACCATTCTGATCTTTGAGCTTTGCCTTCGCCGAGTAGCCGCCCGTCTCCATCGGCGCAAATCGCGCCTTCCACGTGCCGGCCCCCACCGGATAATACCAGTTGCCTCTGCTGCGGCCCTCACTCAATTTTCGCCGCTCGCAGTCCTGGCAGAAGAAAGCCGGCAGCACCGTTTCCTTGCCGCCGGGAGTCGTAATCACGACCGCCAAGTCAATTTCGTCCGGATCGAATGGATTGCCGTATTGCTTATCGACCCGGATAAGCAGCTCGGCCTTCTCATACTTGCCCACCGTTTGAGCCGATGCCTCAATCGCGATCTGCCTCTGCGAATTCGCCGCACCGCCGGCGCCCGCTGCCATCAGAATAAGACACGTTAGAATCGTCATTTCTTATCTCCGTCACCAGAACGCCAAAACACCGCCACTATCAAACCTGCCTGATAATTGTAATTCCCGCCGTCTCAGGCTGCAATGCCCGTGAAGCTGATACTTGTGAGTTTGTAGTTTGTAAACAGTCTATCCGGGTCTGACCAAGTCTGCGTTACTGTCAATGAGTTTGTTGAAATATGCCGGGGTCCTGGTTTCAAAAGTCATCTGCTTGCCGGTGGCGGGGTGTTTGAATGAAATGGATTTGGAATGAAGCGCCAAACGCTTGTGCACATCTCCGGGCTTTCCATATTTTCTATCGCCCACAATCGGATGTCCCTTGTCAGCCATATGCACACGTATCTGATTCTTCCTGCCGGTCAAAAGACTAATCTCTAACAGACTGAACTGCTTTGTCTCCTTGAGCACCTTATAAGCGGTATGGGCAAGTTTGCCCTTCGTGGCATCAGTTGTAGAATAGACGACATAAGCCTTGTTCTGCGCCAGGTACGAGGTAATACTGTCCTCTTTTTTTGCCAGCCTGCCATAAACCACCGCAACATATTTCTTTTCCGTGTCTTTCCACTGGGCCTGCAAACGTAACTTGACTTCCTCGCTTTTCGCAAAGATGAGCACGCCGGACGTCCACTGATCCAGCCTGTGAACAATGAAAATTCGGTTTCGCGACTTTAGACAGCCCTTGCGGACATAATCGGTTAGAATGTGGCAAGCCGTCCTCGATTTGTTCGTCTCCGTAGCCACTGTCAACAGCCCCGCCGGCTTACCGACCACCAGGATATCTTTATCTTCGTAGAGTATCTCCAATCCTCTCGGCAGGTGTCTATTGGTCGAACGTTTTCTCTTGGGCATACCGAATACTCTTCTATCTTATGCCGGATATGGCGATGAGCAAGGAAATTCACCCCCGTCAAAAGGTCATTTCCCACTCAGGCGTTCCGGAAACAGGGTTCCTGTCATTCCTGCAAAAGCAGGAATCCAGTCTTTGGACCATAGACCCCTGCTTTCGCAGGGGTGACTTCTCTGATTTTCCTTTCCGCAACAGGCGCCAGTTACTTCCGGTATGATGACTTTTCAAGAAGAGTCTGGTACTATAGGGCAGTGAATATGGAGGAACGAAATTAAGTTGATGGTATATGGAAATCCCCAATGAACGTGTCTGACCAATCCGGCAGCGGCGCCGAGCCGCCGATCAAACGCCGACGCCGACCCAGGTACAGCGGCACCTACCCGAAAAGCTACCTGCAAAAGTACAAGGAGCACAACATCGCGGCCTACCCGGACTTAGCGCCTCATCTCCGTGCAAAAGGCAAAACACCGGTCGGCACTCATATTCCTGTCCTGACAGAGGAGGTTTTAGGCTGCCTGAGGCCCAAGTCCGGTGAAGTCATAGTTGACTGCACTGTCGGCTACGGCGGCCACGCGGCCGAGTTTATCAAGCGCGTATGCCCCACCGGAAAATTGATTGCCTTGGATGTCGATAGCACCGAGCTTGAACGCACCCGCCATCGGCTGAGCAAAGGGAACGTGCCCGTGAGCTTCTATCGCAGCAACTTCGCCGGCATTGCCAATGTGCTGAACAAAGAGAAGCTCGACGGCTATGACATCATTTTTGCCGACCTTGGCGTTTCGAGTATGCAAATAGACAATCCCGACCGCGGGATGAGCTACAAACATAAAGGTCCCCTCGATATGCGGATGGACGACCGGTTAAAGCAAACCGGTGTAGATTTGCTCAACAACCTTTCCGAAGAAGAGCTGGCCAAGGCCTTTTGGGAGCTGGCCGACGAACCAGACCATCAAAAAATCGCCCACCTGATCGTTACCCAGCGCGCCGTGCAGCCAATTACGCAGACCGAACAGCTCGTTCGGACGATCTTCCACGTTAAGGGCCTGACTGCGAAAACCTGGCGGCAGCAGAATCGCGCCTCAAAATTCGGCTCGTTACATCCTGCTGCCCGCACATTCCAGGCCCTGCGCATACTGGTCAATGATGAAATCGGCTCCTTAAAAGAGCTTCTGAGAATTGCCCCACACTGTCTGCGTCCGGGCGGCCGAATCGGTATAATAAGTTTTCACAGCGGCGAAGACCGCCTCGTCAAGCACTCGTTTCGTGACGGTGCTCGAAATGGCATATACCAGTCGGCAGCCAAAAACCCAATCGTCCCGCGAATCAAGGAAATTATCTCAAATCCCCGCAGCGCATCGGCTAAATTTCGCTGGGCTGTCGTAAAATCCATCCAACCCGAATACTCTATAGCCACAGAGAGCTCAGAGATATAAGTATCTCAAACTGACCGGATTCTCTTATAAATCAAAGAGTTACGATTACTAATGCAATCGAATCGGTCAGTTTGAGTAATGGAGCCGCCGTTTTTGTCGCCAAGCAGACCGATAGACGTATGGACGATGAGTCAGCCCCCCGGTTGAGAGAAAAAACAACCGGGGCCTGTGCCTATTGGCACAGGCCCCGGACAGATGCAAATCTCTGTGGCCGTCCCCGTACAAAGAAGGGACGAGCCGCATCAGCTTCCACTCAACGCCGATTAAGGCCACTCGTTTTCCTCAAGCCACCTGAGGACCAGCTTGCTGTAGTCCTTGAAGTTGACCTTCCTCTGGTTCACAGGCTCGGGGTCATAGACGTTGGCAGGCGAGGTCAACGGAATATAAGTCGCACCCATTCCGGCCGAAGTCAGAACCTGGCCCTCCGTCAAGGCATAGCTGTAAACCCGCAGGTCATCAACAAGCCCGTTGAAGTAGTTGACGTCCCAACGGCCTACAACGAAGTTCTTCGGGCTGTTCGCCGTGTTGAGTGCTGCCGTCTGCGTTCCAATCACAATACCGTCGGCATACAACCTCGACTCGTTCCCTCCAGCGGTGCCGTCATAGACCAGCGCGAAATGCACCCATTCGTTCAGGGAAGGATACGTCACGTCAAAGTCGTATGTGGGATACCCGAAACGTTGCACGCGCCAGCGGTCAGTAGGATAAGTGGCATCAGTGTACGTTCTCAAAGACCAATCCTGACTGTTCACATTCGCGCCTACCTCCCAGATACCGCCGTTGTTGAAGGCGCGCGTATAAACCCACGCCATAGTCGTCTTGGCGTTGCCTCCATCTATGCCAAGCTGAGAAGCGGTCTTGCCGGTCGAGACATAGTCATCGACACCGTCAAGGTCAATCGCCTGGCCGATGTGGCCGGCCGAATAGAACGGTCCGCCGTTTTCGGTGCCGTTGTTACCGTTGCCGGAGCTGTCGTTGGCATTGCCATCAAACTTATACCACGCCACAGGGCCGACCGAAATCGCTTGCGGATTGACGGTCCTGTCGCCGGTCGCCCAGTCGCGGGCCATAATGGCCAGCTCCTTGTAGTCAACCTTGCAGTCGCCGTTCGGAGTGCCCTCGGGAGCATAATCAAGCAGGGCATAGTCGGCCGGACGACGCCCAAGAATACATCTGGGGACGTACAGCCTGATGTCGTCGAAGTACAACGTGCCTGAGCCGCCGCCTC
>CAYGZM010000015.1:0-40980 GCA_964354365.1 uncultured Pirellulales bacterium | reverse complement strand
TGCAGAGGTTGTTGCGGTAGTATTTCAAAGGCGCCTTGACCGATTCGGCGACCTCAATAAAGGCTGCGAAGTGCATCACCACTTCAATCCTGCGGTCCTTCAGCGTGCTGACGAGCAAGTTGTAGTCGCCCAGATCCCCCTCGATAAGCTCGGCCTGCTGTATTGCCGCTCGGTGGCCGGTGCTGAGATTGTCAAAGACGACCGGGTCGTACCCTTTGGCGGCCAGCAACGCTGTCATATTACTGCCGATGTATCCTGCCCCGCCGCAGATGAGCACTTTCATATCTATTCTTCTTCCGCAAGTTTTGAGATTTGCTTTTGTATCCGCCCGAGGACTTCGAGGGCCAGGTCCCTGTCTTTGCCCAGATTGACCCACGCTATGCCCGTTTCCTGCACCGGGTTCAGCCGCATCCTCTGAAACGACGGACTGCTTTTTGAAAACAGCTCGTATGCCCTCGCACTGCTGGTGACTTCCTGCTCAGGCAGACTCAGACGTTCTGTCCTCGCGTCGCAGTCTATGCACAGTTCCTGGCCCTTTTTGCTGAGCCTCAGCTCCACCGTTCGTCGAATGCTGTGCAGGTTGGCCTCGCTGGAATTGAAGCCGCCCACGCTGTCTGTGCGCCAGAATTCGAAGAATTGCGCCCCGGACAGCGGCCTGGTGCGTATCAGGCCCGCGTCGGCGTCGGCCTTTTCGATAATAAAGTGCATTTTGGCCAAAACGTCTTGTCCAGCCTGCATCGCGGCAGTCTTTTGGGCATTTGCAAGGCACATCCGCTGGGTTTGCGCCTGTGCCGCCGCGTCGCCTCGCTGCTGGCCTGCACAGCCCGCCAAAAACACGCAGAATACCACAGACGAAAGAGCGCCGACTAAATCCGGTCGTCCCGCGTCACATATCTTGAGTCTTGCGTCTTTGGTCTTGAGTCTTGAGTCTGAATTACGGTTCATATTTGAATTCTCCTGAAATTCCGGCTGATTATATATGCAGGGCGGCCGTAGCTCAAGTGCAAATTGCTTTTAAGGCAATTCTACTGCTCCGAGCCTCGAATGCAAGGGCCGCTTGCCTCTTCTGCACTTGCTCTGCAAGGACCGCACCACGCGGGTTGACAATTCCCGTGTCCGGTTGTAGATTAGACGCTGATGAATCGCTCAGGGAAAATACAGCGTCCTCAAAAATGGCTGTTCTGCATGAGTTGCGAGACCGTCTTCGTTTCCGTGGAAGGCCGTTGCCCCGATGTCCCCGAGGACGTGGTGCTGATCGCCGGCGCCGAGGCGAAACGGCGGGTCCGTGCAGGCAGGGTTTGTCCAGTGTGCGGCGGTGGTCCGCTGTGCAAAGTGGAGGGCCCGCCTTAGACGGGGCTGCCCACACGATATGAGAACTATGGGCAGGCCCCAGTGTTTCTTGCGAGCAGCGCACCTGATTCTCAGGAAGTATGCAAAAGAAAACTGCCCAACGGCGTCATTGCGAAGGAGCGAAGTCCGCCAGAGGCGGGCGGCAATCTCAATCCTCGGGCTGCAAAAACGGGTTATTTTCTTAGGAGGATGCCCATGCCGCCGGCGCCTCCATAGGGAAGTAATACAAGTTCAAGGGGATTCTTCTGCTGTTTTTTCCCATTGTTCCGGCAGCCGAGCTGTTGGCTAAAGATTAGCCTGCTCCAAAGCCGATATTGACAAAGCGCCCGTGTCCAATGTACCCAGCCGGAGTATTGGTGCAACGTATGACCTCAACGCAAACACAAACCGTCAGCGAGAAGCTGCTTGCCTTACCGCTGGGGGCGACCGTCAAGAGCTTCCTCGATTACCTGACAGTCGAAGCCGGCTTGTCTGAAAACACCATTTTGGGTTATGCTCGCGATTTGAAGGGATTTCTCGAATTCATCCAATCTGAAAGAATCAGCCATGTACGGGACATAAAGCCCGTGCTGATCCAGAGTTATCTGCAGACCCTCGCAAGGAACAGCAGGGCCGAGAGCTCGATGAAACGCTGTGTGGTGGCTATCAGAATGTTCCTGAGGTTCGCGAAGCTCACCGGGCTTATCGAAAGCGACTTTTCAGAACTGCTTGAGGGCCCCAAGCTCTGGCAGAAGCTGCCGACCGTTGCCAGCAATCAGCAGGTAATCGACCTTCTGAACAGTCCGTGCGGCGAGGAACCCTTCTACTTTCGTGATAGAGCGATGCTTGAGCTGCTCTATGCGACGGGGCTGCGGGCCAGCGAGTTGGCGGGCCTGAAGACGTCGGATTTGAATCTGGATATCGGCTACCTCCGCTGCATAGGCAAAGGCCGAAGAGAACGGGTCGTTCCCGTGGGCAGGGCGGCGATTGCAGCCACTGTTGACTACCTGACAAACCTCCGCCCCAAATTGGCAAAGCCCCGGAGCTGCGATTTCCTGCTGCTTTCTCGAACAGGCCTGCCCCTTGGCCGTATTGAAATCTGGAGATTGGTCAAGAAGTATGCCGCGCGGGCCGGCATGCCGAGAAACCTGACCGCGCATACTCTGAGGCATTGCTTCGCGACCCATCTGCTGATCGGAGGCGCCGACTTGCGAAGCGTCCAGGAGATGCTCGGACACGTTGATATAGGCACTACTCAGATTTATACACACGTTGACCGGGAAAGACTGAAGAAAATTCACAAACAGTTTCACCCGAGGCCGTAACCAAACCGCCGAACAGGGCCTTTTATTTAGAACGGATGTGTTTGGTCGGCGTTTGGCGGGCTTTAGAGCGAACTGCCTGTGATAAATTGTGAACAACGAGAAATCCGAAGTTGACTTTGGCGGAACTGAGGCTTATTATGGCCTGCAGATTGATGGTCAGCAGTCTCTTTTAGGGTTGTCCGGATGAGCACAAAGCGACTGTTTTTTGTGGTATTAGCATTGATGACAGCATGTCAGTGCTGGATTATAGAGAATCTCGGTGGTGACAGCATCATCCTGGCGGACCAGGAGCCGCCGAAAACAGCCGAGCTTGACCCGCAGTTGAAACTGACCAGGGATGCGCTGCTCGACAAAGGCTCAAGCGACCAGATGCGGGTGAACGCGGCAGCCGTAATGTTGCTTAGCGACAACCTTCTGGCCAGAGAGATTCTGCTCGATGCTCTTAAGCAGACGGAAAACGACGCTGTCCGCAAGGCCGTGTGCAAGGCGCTGATTCGGGCCGGCACCGTGCAGCAGGCTGTAAGTGGCGTGGATGATTTCGTCGGGCCTTTACTTGGGGCCCTTGCAGCCGACAATTCAGTTACCGCCAGACTGGCTGCGGAGGCAACACTGATCTTCGACTATGATATGATATCCGAGCCGCTCGATAGGCTCATAAACGACTCATCCCTGCCGCTTAATGCCAGGCTAACAGCCATATACGCACTGGAGCTGCATCCTGACGTCAGGGCGGCAATCACGCTGCTTAGGCTTGTTGACAGCCCGCAAAAAGAGTTGGCCACCAAGGCGGAAGAGACCCTGCTGGCTTTGGGGATATCAGTGGGCGCGGACGCCAAGGCCCGCAGGCAGATCATAAGGGACCTTGTCAGCGGAGGCCAGACAGCGTTCCTGCAAAAACGTCTGATTCGAAAAGAAGCCCAGATTCGCACCGTCAGGGCCGAATTGGCCGTGTGGCAGGATCGATACCTGTTGGCGCTGGGCGAGGTATATACTGCGATCAGTGACGACGCGGAGAGAGCCAAGTTCCTGGCAGGGTACTTGAGCAGCCCCGAAGCGGTCGTCAGATTGTGGGCGCTCGACAAAATTCGGCAGGACCGAGTTGGGACAAGACCAAATCCCAAGCTGCCTGCCGAGGTTGGGCCCGTCCTGGTCAATTTGGTTTCGGACCAGGACAGAAATATTCGCCTAAAGGCCGCCGGCGTCCTGTCTTTTATGACAGAGGTGGATTCAGCCCAGCAGTTGCTGGGCCAGCTCGAAGTCGAGCTGGATGATCAGGTTAAGACCGAGCTGTTCAGTGCGCTCGGCAGAGCGTGCTATATTGCCTTTCTTCCCAATTCGATGATCAAAATCGCTCCGGAGATAAGAAAACAGACCCTTGAATGGTCGCTCAAGTATCTCTCAGAGGAGACGGTGGCAAGGGTGCAAAAGGGTGCGGAAGCTATAAGAATGCTCCTTGAACAGGATGGATTGACTGATGCCGAGGCTGACAGATACCTTGGCATGCTTGCCAAGAGATACGGCGAGTTGAAGAATGATTCTGATGGAGCGCTGCGTGGCGAGCTGCTCAGCGCCATGTCGGGCCTCTGTGCGCCTCAAAGTGTGCGCAGAGCGCAATCGAGAAAGCTATTCACAGCACTTTTTGAGGCGGCTCTGATTGATAAGACGGATTTTGTCCGCGAGGCAGCAGTGGATGGCCTTATAAATATTGACAAAGCGGCTGCACTGAAGCAATTGAGAAAGGAGTTTGTCAGCGACCCCAGTGGAATAATAAGGAAGAAGCTGATAGGCCTCGCCGCAGAAGTGGGCGGGAACGAGGATTTACCCTGGCTGGCGGGGAAAATAGGCTTGAACTCGGAGAGCGAGCCGGCCTGGCAGGCAATGCTCAAGATATTCAGCGGCGCCGACGCCGCGGTCCTAATCGACTGGGTGGATACGTTTGTGGCCGAAAATGGCGGCATACAGGCCTCCGATAGCCAGAGAATCACATTTTTGGAGATAGCTGAGCGAAAGGCCGTAGCTGAAAAGAAGCCAACAATGTTGAAAAACGTCCGAGAAAAACTCGCTCAGTTATACACAAATACTGCTCAATTCGACCGTGCGGCGGATTATCTGGGCAGATTGTACGAGGCCGCAGCTACTCTGGATGCAAAAAAGGCGATATTACCGGACCTGCTCTATGCCTATTTGAGATTGCCGAAGGTTGACCTGGTGGCACAACTGTTGGAAAACTGCCTGCTGAAGCAGGATTTGGACCCGAACGACGCAGTTATACGCTCACTCGACGATTATCTGGCTAAGCCGCCTGCTGGGGCCGACCCAAACGTGTTGCTGGACGCATTGATGAAGATCAAGACGCCCGTGGCCCGGCCGCTGTGGCGGAATCGTCTCAGAGAGTGGATCGTGCGTTTCGGCAGAGCTAAGGTCACCGGCAAGCCGGAGCCGGGCGGGATCTAAGCGGTAACTGTAGTTCGAGCAGGCCGTGCGGCGAGGGGCCGGCGGATGGGGGAAAGACAGGGCCATTGACGCAGAAACGTTCAAATCTGAAATTCTTTCGTTTTTTTTTGTTTTTTTTGATTTTTGCAATTTTTTGTGTTTGCAGTTTTGCGCCCGTTTATGTAAACTTAATGATTTATATCAAAAAACTTATGTAAACTACAGGTTCCTGGGCCGTGCCAAAAGGTAAGTCAGCCCAGGAGCAAGGGGAAGTGTTCGTATTTCTCCGGATACGAGCGGGTTGAGTACTTGTTTCTTATTCGATTCACAGTGACAAAGGTGGATCGGGTGTCGCTGCTGTAGCTCAGTCGGTAGAGCGCGTCCTTGGTAAGGACGAGGTCATGGGTCCAAATCCCATCAGCAGCTAAATGCAAGCGGTTCAAGCCGGGACGCGGTGTTCCGTTTTGGCGGAACACGATAAGTCCTGGTTGTGAGTTGACTATAGATTCGGATTTTGGCGTTTGGGAATAAATGGTAGAGCAAAGGATTAGGGAGTAATTCAATACTAACCCAGGACATTGGAGGTTTAGACTAAGATGGCTAAGGCGGTATTTCAACGGACAAAACCACATATCAATGTTGGAACTATCGGTCACGTGGACCACGGCAAGACAACTCTGACAGCTGCAATGACGAAGGTGATGGAGTTTAAGGGGCTGTCGAAGTTCAAGTCTTACGATGAGATCGCCAAGGCGTCTGAGGCTCAGGGGCGGCGGGACCCAACGAAGATTCTGACGATATCGACGGCGCATGTTGAATACGTCACGGAGAATCGGCACTACGCCCACATTGATTGTCCGGGTCATGCGGACTACGTAAAGAACATGATAACGGGTGCAGCGCAGATGGACGGCGCCATTCTTGTGGTCAGTGCGGCTGACGGCCCGATGCCACAGACCCGTGAGCATATTCTGCTGGCCCGCCAGGTTAATGTGCCGAAGCTTGTGGTTTTCCTTAACAAGGTTGACTTGGTTGACGACCCGGAGTTGATCGATCTGGTCGAGCTCGAGATAAGAGACCTGCTCAACAAGTATGAGTTCCCCGGTGACGATACCCCGATTATTAGGGGCAATGCTCTGGGAGCGATGAGGGCCCAGAGTATCAACGATCCTACGTGCCCGCCGATTATTGAGCTGTTGAAGGTGATGGATGAGTACATTCCCATTCCGGTTCGTGAGGTTGATAAGCCGTTCCTTATGCCTATTGAGGACGTTTTCAGCATCAAGGGTCGCGGCACAGTTGGCACCGGCAGGGTCGATCGCGGTAGAATCCGCGTGGGGGAAGAGGTGGCTATCATTGGCCTTTCCAAGGAGATTCGCAAGACCGTT
The DNA here is from genome assembly GCA_964354365.1 of uncultured Pirellulales bacterium. Taxonomy (GTDB): domain Bacteria; phylum Planctomycetota; class Phycisphaerae; order Sedimentisphaerales; family Anaerobacaceae; genus CAYGZM01. Next base: position 34,505 of record CAYGZM010000015.1, on the reverse strand, counting down.
GTTACGGGCGTCGAGATGTTTAACAAGACGCTTAGTGAAGGACAGGCCGGCGACAACATCGGACTGCTTTTGCGGGGGGTGGAAAAGAAAGAGCTGGAGCGCGGACAGGTTTGCGCGGCTCCCGGCAGCATTACACCTCATACGAAGTTCGAGGCTGAGGTCTATGTGCTGACCAAGGAGGAAGGCGGTCGGCACACCCCGTTCTTCGCAGGCTACAGGCCGCAGTTCTACTTTAGAACCACCGATGTTACCGGCTCGGTTCTTGGGTTGAAGAGCCGCGAAGGCAAAAGTGCTGAAATGTGTATGCCAGGTGATAACATAGCGATGGAAGTGGAGATCATTTCCCCGATCGCTATGGAGGAAGGGCTTCGCTTTGCTATTCGCGAGGGCGGTCGGACGGTTGGCGCCGGCATCGTAACCAAGATTATTGAATAGGGATTCCGGACAGACCGCCGAAGGGCGCGAGTGCCGCAAGCAGGGTGCTCCGAGTAATGAAGTATATCCAGCCGGCCGCCGAACGGAAAAGAGGCGCTTTCACTGTGGCGGGCCTGCCGGGTGGGAACGAGCTTTATGGCTAAAAAGAAGAGCAAAAGGGAGTATGTCTGGCTTGAATGCAGCCAGTGCAACGAACGAAACTATCGTACGAGCGTCAGTGTCGCTGAGGGTTCACCGAAGTTGAGCCTGAAGAAGTTCTGCAAAAAGGAGCGTGCGCATACCGTACACAAGCTTCGGCGCAAGTAAGGCCTGTTCCGCCTTGCGGTGACAATAAAAACGAGAATTAGGCCAGTAGCTCAATTTGGCAGAGCGTCGGTCTCCAAAACCGAAGGTTGGGGGTTCGACTCCCTCCTGGCCTGTTTTTTGTCGGGCTCACTGTTGGTGAGCTTGAAGATACGGGATGTATAAAGGATTCTGCAATTATGGCTTTTGATATCTACAAACGGGGCCAGGGCAAATATACGAGGCTCGGCAGTTTTTTTGCCGGGGCCATCATTGTCGGCGCCGGCTGCTGGAAGCTCTACGGCAAGTTGGATGTCTGGCTTACCGGTTTCTCCAAGGAGGTTGTCTTATGGGTATCGACCTTGGCGCCGGCTGGTTTGTTTGTCGTGCTGGCTGTTTTCCTGCTTTGGTTGGTGAATAGAGCTTCGGTCGCGGACTTCATGATTGCCGCCGAAGGCGAAATGAAGAAGGTTAGCTGGTCGAGCAGGCAGGAGATTGCTGTTTCGACGCTTATCGTGATCGTCGTTGTGGTCCTGGTAGCTGTGCTTCTCGGAGTTACGGATATTACGTTTCGAACGTTCTTTTCGTGGATATTAGGCGGATAATGACCCAACGGGCATCGTTGGGGCATTCTGTGCCCGATCGATGAGCCGGATGTTGCTTAGGGGATACGGAATAAGGTACTGATATGCAGTGGTACGTTTTACGAGTCGCGGCAAATAAGGAGGTTCAGGTCAGGGAGTCTCTCAAGCAGAAAGTGGAGAACGAGGGCTTGACCGATATTCTCGGCCGCATTGAGGTCCCTGTTGAGCAGATCAAGCGTATCCGCGGCAGCAAGCAAACCGTCCACAAGCGAAAGCTCTATCCGGGCTACGTATTTATGGAAATGGAGCCAACCGAGGACGGTCGAGTCCCCGAAAGGGCTTGGTTTATGATCAAGGGAACATCAGGCGTTGGAGATTTTATCGGCACCGAGGGTATTCCAACTGCCATGAGAGATACGGACGTTGCGAAGATGCTCCTCGAGGCCGAGAAGCCGGAAGAGGCGCCCAGTATAAAAGTCGAGTTCCAGAAGGGCGATCAGATCAAGATTCGCGAGGGGGCCTTTGAGAACTTCGAAGGTGTTGTCGATTCTATCGACACCGAGCGTGGGATTGTCAAGGTGATTGTGACTATATTTGGCAGAAGCACTCCGCTGGATATAGAGTATTGGCAGATAGAGAAAATTTGAGTTTCTTCATAGGAGTTGTTGTTTCCGTATCCGGCAGGGCGTAATAAGCCAGGCAGCGGATGCGGACTAAGGTAACAAATGGCTAAACAAATAGCAGTAAAAATCAAGTTGCAGGCGCCGGGCGGACAGGCGACGCCCGCTCCACCGATAGGCCCCGCCTTGGGGCAGCACGGCGTCAACATCGGGCAGTTCGTTTCTCAGTTTAACGAGCGAACGAAAGACCTTAACGGCACAATCGTGCCGGTCGTCATAAGCGTTTATATGGACAAGAGCTTCACGTTTGAGGTCAAGAGCCCGCCGGCCGCCGTTCTGATCAAGCAGGCCGCCGAAATCGCCAAGGGAAGCGGCGTCCCCAACAAGGAAAAGGTCGGGAAGATCACCACCGAACAGGTCCGTAAAATCGCTCAGACCAAGTTCAAAGATTTGAACGCCTACGATCTGGATCAGGCGCAGAAGATTATTGAGGGCACCGCGCGGAGTATGGGCGTGGAAGTGGTTGAATAACGACAATTGATTGACAAGACTGTACGAGATACCGAGTATGAGGCTTAGGAGCAAGAGATACAAAAAAGAGGCCGAGCAGATGACCAAAGAGCCGGTGAGTCTGGATGGGGCCATCGAACGGATAAAATCATTCAAGTCCGTGAAATTTGACCAGAGCGTCGAGTGCGTCCTGCACTTAGGCATCGACCCCAAGCAGGCCGACCAGTTGATTCGCGGCTCGATATCCCTTCCTCACGGCGTGGGCAAGCAGAAAAAAGTCGTTGCTTTTTGCGAAGACTCCGATGCCGAAGCGGCCGTGAAGGCCGGCGCCATTGAAGCGGGGTGCGATGCGCTGGTAAAGAAGATTACGGACGGCTGGATGGATTTCGATGTCGCCATAGCTTCGCCGAAGGTAATGGGCAAGGTCGGCAAGCTCGGACGCGTTCTGGGTCCCCAGGGGAAAATGCCCTCTCCCAAGAACGGCACGGTGACCAGCGACGTTGCAACCGCGGTGGCCGAGTTTGCGGCAGGCAAGGTGGAATTCAAAAACGACGCCGGCGGCAATGTCCAGGTGGTGGTCGGCAAGCAGAGCTTCGAGACCCAAAAGCTCAAAGATAATATCGAGGCCTTCATCGCACACATAAAGAAGATCAAACCGTCGTCGGCCAAAGGCGCGTACATCAAGAAGATGTGCATTTCGGCGACTATGAGCCCGGCTGTAACGGTCAATTATTGAGCCGAAGATCGCGGATAACGCAATACCCAATACGAGACACTGACAATGAGCAAATACGTAAAACAGTTATTACAGACCGAGCTGGAGAAGAAAATTGTCAACGAAGGCATCCGGGATTTCCTGATTCTCAGCACCAGAGGCATCGGCGGCGTTGACAACAACCTTATGCGAGGCGACCTGAAGAAAAAGGGCATAAAGTTGCTGGTCGTCCGTAATTCGCTGTTCAAAAAGGCGTTGCAAAGCCAAAAGATGGATGCTGCCATGGAGCTTTTCAGCGGCCCCTGCACGGTAGCTTACGGTGGCGACAGCATAGTTGACGTCGCGAAGGAGATTACCGAGTGGGTCAAGAAGATCCCCGTGATGGAGATCAGAGGCTCTTTTCTTGACGGATCGGCTATGGATGCCCGGGCTGCGCAGAGCGTCGCGAAGATGCCGACGCGTTTGGAGCTGCTCGGCCGGGTCGTGACCTTGATACAATCGCCCGCCGCGGCATTGGTTGCGGCCTTGAAGGCGCCGGGCGGAATCGTCGCGGGCTGCATCGAGACTATTGCAGATAAGGATGAGAAACAGGCGGCGTAAACCCGCTTGAAGAATCGAGGGGCCGGACCGGCCCGAATCGCAAATTATGGGTTGCTTGAGTGGTTGCCCCTATAATGGGTTAAACAAGGCGATGGAGCCTTGGCTACCACCAGGCCTTGAACAATAGGAGCTGATGTAACATGGCAGACGAACAAGCTAAGGAAACCAAAGAAGCCGAGCAGGCAAAAGAGACAAAAGAAGCCAAAGCCCCTGAGAAGGCTGAGGAAGGCAAGGAAACCAGGAAGAAAGACGACAAGGACGCCAAGAAGTGGAGCAGCGAGATCAAGAAGCTTGGCGATAAGATAGTCGGTCTGACGTTGCTGCAAGCCAAGGAGCTTGGTGATTATCTCAAGCAAGAGCATGGTATTGAGCCGGCCGCCGGCGGCGCCGTGATGGTCGCGGGCCCCGCCGCACAGGGACCGGCTGAGGAAAAAGAGGAGAAGACCAGCTTCGACGTGATACTCAAGAACTTTGGTGACAAGAAAATCCAGGTCATCAAAGAGGTAAGAGCTCTGACCGGTCTGGGATTGAAAGAGGCAAAGGACCTTGTTGACGGCGTGCCGAAGCCCGTCAAACAGGGGCTCAGCAAAGAAGATGCAGAAGCAGCAGCCAAACAGCTCGAGGCTGTTGGTGCGGTCGTTGAATTGGCCTAAGCAAGACAGCGCGTGGCAAAGAGCGACAAGAAGCTGAACGGTGTATCCTGTCAGCCCGTGAAGGGAGTGTTAGATGGTCTCACAAACCGTGCGTAATTTTGGCAGAGTCCGCGATGCCGTTGACATTCCGGACCTGGTCGCGATACAAAGGAAAAGTTACGACGAGTTTATTCAGAAGGACGCGGCGCCGACCAGGCGAAAGCGCTTTGGACTTGAAGCGCTCTTTCAGGAGATATTCCCTATCGAAAGCTACGACAAGAATATGAAGCTGGAGTATCTCTTTTACGAGCTGGAGAAGCCGCACTATAAGCCTACCCAGTGCCGACAACTGCGCCTGACGTACGGCTACCCGCTCAAAATCCACTGCAGGCTGCGTATCCAGGGCCGTGAGGATTCAACCGAACAGGCGATGTACCTCGGTGAGATACCCGTTATGATAGGCGGCGGCGAGTTCATTATCAACGGCGCCGTCCGAGTCATAGTGAGCCAGCTGCACCGAAGTCCGGGTGTGGATTTCCTTATCGAAAGCAAAGAGGGCGATAGGGTTCTGCATGGCGGCAGAATCATACCCGAAAGGGGAAGCTGGATAGAGATAGGCGTTACGCACAAAGACGTCCTTGCGGTCAAGATCGACCAGTCCAGCAAGATACCGGCCACCGTTTTCCTGCGCGCCATCAACCCTGACTATGCCACCACGGCGAGCATCCTGCGCCTTTTCTATGCGACCAAGAAGGTTCCTCTCAACAAGCTTGCCCCCACAATGTGGGCGGTCGAGCCCATCGTTGACACCGAAACCGGCGAGATCATAGTAAAGGCCGGCGCACAAATCAGCGACAAGGTGTCCATCGTACAGGATGCCTTGTCAACGCAAAGAGTATGCAAGCAAATTACATCCGTAGATGAGTTTTTCAAGATAGCTCAGGTTCACTATGTCGTTGTGGACCATTTCAATGGCCCGGAAGGTGCAGACGAGAAGGGACTGGATGGTTTTCTAAAGCTGCTTGAAGGAAGGGCGATGTTCGAGTATCCCGATGAAAAGGGCATAAAAAAATCAAAGAAGGATATACCCTTCTTTAATGTAGATTATCCTGAAGGTTATAAGAGCCGAGAGGCTTTTATGGAAGATTGGAATCGTGACGCAGCTCAAGGTGAAAAACTCGCCGAGAAGTTCAAAGAACTGACAACGGCCCCAACATGCATTGCAGCAAAAGATGTCTCTAAGGCTCCCAAGAAACCAGGGGTATATATCTTTAAGATTGGGTCACGCGTTGTATATGTTGGTCAAGCAGGATACCGAGGAGGGAACGGTTTGCGGGAGCGTCTGTGCGATTGTCACCTTAAGAATACGATGGATTCTTCTTTTCATAAGCATTTGGAAGAGTTTTTTGAGAAGAACACATTTCCTGTTTCCGGCAGATATGACGTGAAGTCAAAGAGTGAAACTAAAGAGGCGGAGAAGGCCAAAAAGTCGAGGAAATCTGCCGTCGAGATCGAAGTCATCGAAGAGGCCCGTGACACGATGATTCTGAACACAATTGCCGAGGATGATTGCCCAAGCCACGAACAGGCGCTGTTGAGGTTCTATATGAGGCTGCGCCCCGGCAATCCGCCGAATGCAGAAAAGGCGAAGGCATTCTTTGCCGAGAAGTTCTTCGACTCAAACCGCTATCGTCTCGGCAGGGTCGGCAGATTCAGACTCAATCGCAAGTTCAATCAGTCGGTGCCCGAGGACGAGATGACGCTTCGTTCGGAAGACTTCCTCAACACGATGAAATACATTGCCGCCCTGCGAAACAACGAGGGAGAGGTTGACGATATCGACAATCTCGGCAACCGGCGGCTGCGCACTATTGACGAGCTCGCGTCTGATGAAATCAGAAAGGGCCTGCTTAAGCTCCGCAAAACCGTGCAGGAGCGGATGAGTATGAAAAGAGACGCCGAGGAGCCGCCGCGAATCGCCGACCTGGTTAATTCCAAAAGCGTTTCGAGCAGCCTCAACTACTTCTTCGGTCGGGGCGAGCTCAGCCAGGTTGTTGACCAGACCAACGCATTGAGCCAGTTGACTCACGAAAGACGGCTCTCGGCGCTCGGTCCGGGCGGCTTGAACAGAAGGCGGGCGGGTTTTGAGGTTCGCGATGTGCACATCAGCCACTACGGCAGAATCTGCCCGATTGAAACGCCTGAAGGGACGAATATCGGCCTGATTGCATCGCTGGCGATATTCGCAACGATTGACGAGTATGGTTTTCTGCTGACGCCGTATCGCAAAGTCAAGGGCAGCAAGGTCACCGAGGAGGTCGCCTATCTGCGGGCCGATGAGGAAATGATGGCGATATTCGCGCCTCCGACCGCAGTTGACCCCAAAACCGGGAAAATCCCCAAGGGAATGGTTCTCGCAAGAAAACGCGGAGAGCTGGCCCACGCCGCCGACAGCGAGGTGGACTACGTGGATATCTCGCCGAAGCAAATTGTCGGCGTTTCGGCATCGCTTATCCCATTTCTTGAGCACGATGACGCAAACCGTGCATTGATGGGCTCGAACATGCAGCGACAGGCGGTTCCGCTGCTCGAGACTGAGCCGCCCTTGGTCGGGACGGGAATGGAGTCGATAGTCGGTAAAAACTCGAGCATGGTCGTCCGCGCCCAAAGCAGCGGCGTTGTTACCGCGGTGGACGCCACCAGGATAGTCATTGACCAGACCGACGAATATGAGCTCGAAAAGTTTATCGGCCTCAACGAAAGAACCTGTCTGAACCAGAAGCCCATAGTCAAGCTCGGCGACAAAGTTCAGAAGGACCAGATTATGGCCGATGGCGGGGGCACCTGTGACGGTGTTCTGGCGCTCGGCAAGAACGTTCTCGTGGGCTTTGTCTCCTTTGACGGCTTCAACTTTGAGGACGCCATTATTGTCAGCGAGAAGCTATGTAAAGGCGACAGTTTTACAAGCATTCATATCGATGAATTCACCGCGGAAGTGCGCGAGACGCGCCTCGGCAAGGAAGAATTCACCTGCGATATACCAAACGTCAGCGAAAGGGCGCTGCGCAACCTCGATGAGTACGGTGTAGTCCGCGAAGGAACCAGGGTCTGCCCGAGTGATATTCTCGTGGGAAAAGTGGTCCCCAAGAGCAAGACCGAGCTGACGCCGGAAGAGAAGCTCCTGCACGCGATATTCGGCAGGGCGGGTGAAGACGTCAAGAATGATTCTTTGGAGCTGCCCAGCGGGTATGAGGGAGTTGTGATAAAAACGGAGAGCTTCGCCAGACGCGGTGCCGGCTCCGACGAACAGAAGAAGGTATTGGCGGCCCAGATCAAAGATTTTGAGAAACAGATGAAGGCAAAGGAATGCGCCGTATTCCGACAAATGATCGAGGCCGTCCAGAAGAAGACCGACGTCAACATAATTGACCCATCCACACGCCAGAAAGTCGGCGCCAGCATCGATGATGAGGTCATCTACGAGCAGATAGAGAACTTCAATATCAAGTGGATCAAGCCGGCTTCGGCGCGCGACGATGTCCAGAAGGTAGTGGATAAATTCTGGAGCAAAATAACTGAAACTCAGGAGGAAAAGACGCGCCGAATCGAAATCCTCAAGCACGGCGACGAGCTGCCGAGCGGCGTGCTCCAGATGGTGAAAGTCTATGTTGCGGTCAAAAGAACCTTATCAATCGGCGATAAGATAGCCGGCCGGCACGGCAACAAGGGCGTTATCGCCAAGATTATGCCGGAAGAGGACCTGCCGTTCCTCGAAGACGGCACACCTCTCGACATATTGCTCAACCCTCTCGGTGTGCCGAGCAGAATGAACGTCGGTCAGATTCTCGAGACGCATCTCGGCTGGGTGGCGAAAGTGCTCGGATTCAGCGCCGTTACACCGGTTTTTGACGGAGCGACAGAGAGCGACATCCAGAAATTGACCGCCGAGGCGAACGAGCTTATGGCCAGGAGAAAAAGCGAGCTTAAACAGCAGGGCCAGGTTCCGCCCGCCGATGAGTTCTTTGTGACGATTCCGAATACGCTGAAGGCTCAATTGTATGACGGCAGAACGGGTGAGCCGTTTGACCAGCGTGCGACTATTGGCTATATCTACATGATGAAACTCCACCACCTCGTTGATGACAAGATCCACGCCAGGGCAACCGGGCCTTACAGCCTGATTACGCAGCAGCCGTTGGGCGGCAAGGCGAGAACCGGCGGGCAAAGATTCGGTGAAATGGAGGTCTGGGCGCTGGAAGGCTACGGCGCCGCCTATGCGCTCCAGGAGATGCTGACGGTCAAGAGCGATGACGTCGAGGGACGGACGAAAATCTATGAATCCATGGTCAAGGGACAGAATACCCTCGAAGCGGGCACTCCCCTGTCCTTTGACGTGCTGTGCAATGAGATACGAGGTTTGGGGCTGAATATACAGCTTGAGAAGAAGCGACTGGGAAGCACCGCTATATACAGTTCGAGAAGAAGCGATTGGGAAGCACCGCTCTATAGGAATGATTGATTATTGAGCTATCAATTATCAATTGTAAGGGGCCTTAAATGTTAGGAAATATCTACGACCGGATAAACGATTACGGCTCGGTCAAAATCTCTTTGGCTAGTCCCAATGATATTCGCAGCTGGTCTTTTGGCGAGGTGCGCAAGCCGGAGACCATAAACTACCGCACTTATCGTCCGGAAAAGGACGGTCTGTTCTGCGAACGTATATTTGGGCCGGAAAAGGACTGGGAGTGCGCCTGTGGAAAGTACAAGGGAACGAAGTTCAAAGGCATAATCTGCGACCGATGCGGGGTCAAGGTGACGCATAGCCGTGTTCGCCGCAAGAGAATGGGGCATATCAATCTGGCGTCCCCCGTCGCGCATATTTGGTTCTTCAAGGCCGTACCAAATCGACTTGGCACGCTCCTGGCCATGAAAAGCTCCGACCTCGAGAAAATAATCTATTTCCAGGATTATGTCGTCGTCGATGCGGGCCAAAGCCCCCTGAAAGCCGGACAACTGCTCAGCGAAGAGGAATACCGCGAAGCCACCAACAAATACGGCGCTTCATTTAAGGCCTCCATGGGCGCCGAGGCCATCAAGTCGTTGCTGGTGAAGCTCGACCTTGGAGCCATCAGCGTACAGCTCAGGCAAGCCATAGCGAAGACCAACAGCAAACAGAAGATCAAAGATCTCACCAAACGCCTCAAGACCGTCAGTGAGGTCATAAACAGCGAGAACAAGCCCGAGTGGATAGTGCTCGATGTCGTCCCCGTCATTCCACCGGACCTCAGGCCGCTTGTTCTGCTCGAAAGGGACAATTTCGCGACCAGCGATCTTAACGACCTCTACAGGCGAATCATCAATCGGAACAACCGCCTCAAGAAACTGATTGATCTTAACGCCCCCGATGTCATTATCCGCAACGAAAAGCGTATGCTCCAACAGGCGGTGGATTCGCTGCTCGACAACGGCCGCTGCCGCAGGCCGGTGCTCGGCAGCAATAATCGCCCCTTGAAATCTCTGACCGATATGATCAAAGGCAAGCAGGGCCGATTCCGTGAGAACCTGCTCGGAAAGCGCGTGGACTACTCGGCTCGGTCGGTGATTGTCGTAGGACCCAACCTCAAACTCTATCAGTGCGGCCTGCCGAAGAAAATAGCCCTCGAGCTGTATCAGCCTTTCATTATTCGAAAACTCAAGCAGCACGGCCTCGCGGACACGATCAAAAGCGCCAAAAGAATGATCGAGCGCCTTGACGAGCAGGTCTGGGACATTCTCGAAGAAGTCATTCACCAGCACCCGGTTCTGCTCAACCGAGCTCCCACGCTTCATCGAATGGGTGTCCAGGCCTTCGAGCCTGTGCTTGTGGAAGGCAACGCAATTATGCTTCATCCTTTGGCCTGCAAAGGATTCAACGCCGACTTTGACGGCGACCAGATGGCCGTCCATCTGCCCCTTAGCGTCGAAGCCCAGGCTGAAACACATATCCTGATGATGACCGTCAGCAATATTTTCTCGCCGGCCAACGGCTCGCCGACGGTTGGACCGTCGCAGGATATGGTAATGGGCAACTATTATTTGACCCATTTCGATGAGCGCGAGTGGGCCGAAGGCCACGAGGGCGAAAGGATTGCCGTTTTGAGGGATCCTTTTGAGGCTATGATGGCGTACGACACCGGGAAAATCCATTTGCACACGAAGATTAGGGTCCGCATCGACAAGATCCTCTCGACCGACAGGGCGGCGCTGTCTGCGAACAGGCAGGGAACAGACTCAGAAGCACCCTGCAAGTCCAGGAAGCCTAAACCGGTAGTTATGGAGACGACGGTCGGCAGGTGCATCTTCAATGATATGCTGCCTGATGGAATGCCGTTCTACAATGAGACGATGTCGCAGAGTAAGCTCAGCCAGGTAATAAGTGATTGCTTTGAGTATGCAGGTTCCGCCGCGACCGTTGACCTGCTCGATAGAATAAAGGATTTGGGCTTCAAGTACGTCACGCTTGCAGGCCTGAGCTTTGGTGTTACAGACTTGAAGATTCCGAAAAAGAAACAGGAGATCATCGAGGAGACCGAGAAAAAGGTCGGCAAAATCCTCAAGAACTACAACGATGGCGTGCTCACCGAAGGCGAGCGGTACAACCAGGTCATCGACGCCTGGACCCATGCTCGTGTCGCCGTAACAAACGAAATGATGCGAGGCCTCAAGGACGATACAACAGATGACGGCCGGCCCTACCTCAACCCCATATACATTATGAGCGATTCCGGCGCCAGGGGCAGTGTTGATCAGATTCAGCAGCTTGCCGGAATGAGGGCTTTGATGGCCAAGCCCAGCGGCGAGATTATCGAGACGCCCATCAAGGCAAACTTCCGCGAGGGCCTGACGGTTCTTGAGTACTTCAGCTCCACTCACGGTGCCCGAAAGGGCCTTGCCGATACCGCCTTAAAGACCGCAAATTCCGGCTATCTGACGCGTAAGCTCATCGACGTGGCCCAAAACGTGATTGTCATCGAACACGACTGCCAGACACTGCAGGGCATAACCAAGAGCGTTGTCAGCAGAGGAGACCAGGTTGATGTTCCGCTCTCGCAACTGATAGTCGGCAGGACCGCCAGGGACAACATTCGCAATCCGATCACCGACGAGATGATTGTCCGCGAAAACGAGGTCATAAATCATGAAGCCGCCGCGAAGATTGAAGCGCTCGGTCTTGACGCGATCAGAGTGAGAAGCCCCCTGACCTGCGATAGCCCGTTCGGTATCTGTGCGAAGTGCTACGGCTGGGATATGAGCACGAGCCAGCTGGTTGAAGAAGGCTCCGCCGTCGGCATTGTTGGCGCTCAGTCAATCGGCGAGCCCGGCACCCAGTTGACGCTCCGGACCTTCCATACCGGAGGCGTCGCTTCAAGGGCTATTCTCGAACGGCAGCAGGACGCCACCCATGCCGGAAAAATCCAGTATCGCGACATAAATGCGGTCTCCGTTGAACGGACGGACGGTACTGCCGAGGTCATCGCCCTCAAGCGTAATGGCGAAATTGCCCTTCTCGACGCAAAAGACCGCGAGCTTGACAAGTTCAAAGTGCCCTATGGCGCCGTTGTCTTGGTCAAGGATGGTGAGACGGTCAAAGCCGACTTGCCTCTGTTCAGATGGGACCCGCACCGCACGCCCATCCTTGCGGAAGTCAGCGGTCTTATACGATTCGTTGACATCATCGAAGGCGAGACCATCGGAATGGAAGAAGAGCGAAAGGGCCAGCTCGGCAGGCCGGTCGTCATCGAGCATAAGGGCGATAAGCACCCCCAGATTATCGTTGAGGATGCCACGGGCAAGATACTCGACGTTCACTATCTGCCTGCCGGTGCAAGGATCGAGGTCGTGGAGGGCCAGAAGGTCCAGGCCGGGCAGTTGCTTGCACATCAGCCCAGAGCTACAGGCGGCACGCAGGACATTACAGGCGGTTTGCCCAGAGTCACCGAGGTCTTCGAGGCGAGAAAACCCAAAGACCCCGCGGCTATGGCCGAGATCAGCGGGCGTGTTGAGCTGCGAAGCGACAAACGCAAGGGCAAAATGACGATCATTATCCGCAGTGAGAGCGGAATGGAGAAAGAGCACCACGTCCCGCGCGACAGGCATCTCAACGTCCACGCGGGCGATCTCGCCGAGGCTGGCGATGCGCTGACCGACGGACCCCTCGTGCCCCACGATATCCTCCGAATCAAAGGCGAAGAAGCCCTCCAGAGATATTTGATTGGCGAAATTCAGAACGTTTATCGCTCGCAGAACGTTAATATCAATGACAAGCACATTGAAATCATCTGCTCGCAGATGATGCGCAAGGTTGAAATCGAGTCTGTCGGAGATAGCGCGTTCCTGCCTAGCGAAGTCGTTGATAAGTTCGTGTTCAGAGAAGAAAATGTGCGATTGTCCAATAGCGTCAGAATTGCCGGCACGGGTGACGTAAGTGAGTTTAAGGACGGCGATGTTGTTGACAAGAAAGACCTTGCCGCCGCCAACGAGAAGGTCGAGATGATCGGCGGTGAGCCGGCAAAGGGCAAGAAGGCGAAACCGGCGACGGCCCAGACGCTGCTCCTGGGAATTACGAAGGCATCGTTGTGGTCGGAGAGCTTTATCGCCGCGGCGAGTTTCCAGGAAACAACTAAAGTGTTGACTCAGGCGTCTTTGGCTGGTAAAGTGGATGAGCTCCACGGCCTGAAGGAAAACGTCATACTCGGCCATCTTATACCGGCCGGGACCGCCTTCAAGCCATATTTGGACATAAAGGTTAAGCACCTCGTTGAGGCGCCGCGGCCTAAGGAATTCGTGGAAGTCGGCGAGATTGTCGAGGCAAAAGAAGCCGAAGCAAAGGCCGAAGCCGCTATGAAGGAAGCTTTGGGTATCAAGTAATTACTTGTTATTGTGCTTTAAGAGATACAAATTATGCCAACCATAAACCAGTTAGTCAGACGTCCGAGAGCAAAATCGAAGGGTCGAAAAAGAGTCTCCGACATCAGCGGTTCGCCCCAAAAACGTGGGGTTTGCCTGATAGTCAGGACACAAACGCCCAAGAAGCCGAACTCAGCTCTGCGGAAAATAGCCCGTGTCAGGCTCACCAACGGCAAGGAGGTTACGGCCTACATCCCTGGGGTCGATCACAACCTGCAGGAGCACAGCACCGTTATTATTCGTGGCGGCCGCGTTCGAGACCTGCCGGGTGTTCGCTACCATATTGTTCGCGGTGTTCTTGACTGTGCCGGGGTTGCGAATCGCAAGCAGGGCAGAAGCAAATACGGTGCAAAAAAGTAACGTGTAATCCAAGTCAAAAACGACCAGGTACAGAATATGTCAAAAAAGTTTACAAGTTCAAGCCAGCAGTTGAAGCCGGACGCCAAGTACAATAGCAAGCTGGCTTCGAAGTTCATTAACACTCTGATGTGGAAAGGCAAGAAGAGCACTGCTCAGCATGTCTTCTACGATGCTATGGACATCATAGGCAAGAAACTGAGCGATACTCAGCCCCTTGAGGTGTTCGAGAAGGCCGTAAACAACGTCAAACCTCTGCTCGAGGTTCGCAGCAAGCGCGTCGGCGGAGCCAGTTACCAGGTGCCGATGCAGGTAGGCCCCAAACGTCAGCAGTCTTTGGCTTTTAGATGGATATTGCAGGCGGCAAGGGGCAAGAAGGGTAAACCTATGTCTGAGCGCCTCGCCACGGAGCTTATGGACGCCTATGAAGAGCGCGGCGGCGCAATGACAACGAGAGAGAACGTCCACAAAATGGCTGAGGCGAACAAGGCTTTTGCCCACTTCGCTTGGTAGCACCGACTGTTTACAACTGCCGCGGTTCGTTTGTAAGGATGACCGTGGCAGTTTTTTTTATTAGCTGTGCGGATCGCCGTTCACCGTGCTGTGCGCGACGATAAGATGCTGTGAGACAGAAGTTATGTCGGGTAATTTAGAGAACTTGCGTAATATAGGGATTATGGCGCACATCGACGCCGGTAAGACAACCGTTACCGAGCGCATACTCTATTACACCGGCAAGACCTACAAAATGGGTGAGGTTCACGACGGCACCGCCGTTATGGACTTTATGGAGGAAGAGCAAAAACGCGGCATTACGATTACCTCAGCCGCCACAAAATGCCCCTGGAAAGGCGCCGAGATCAATCTTATTGACACCCCGGGCCACATTGATTTCACCGCCGAGGTCGAAAGGTCTTTGCGGATTCTCGACGGCGTCGTCGCTGTATTTGACGGCAGCGAGGGCGTTCAGGCCCAGAGCGAGACGGTATGGAGGCAGGGCCAGAAATACGGTCTGCCCTGCGTTTGTTTCATCAACAAGATGGACAAAATCGGCGCGGATTTCGAGATGTCCGTGGATAGTATCCGCGACAAGCTGCTTGCCAATCCTATCAACGTTCAGCTTCCTATCGGGGCTGGCAGTACCTTTGCCGGCATCATAGACTTGGTCAAGATGCAGGCCGTCTTCTACGAGAGCGAAGAAATGGGCGTAACTTTCGAGGAAACTGAGATTCCCGCAGAGTTGCTGCAAGCTGCTGAGCGGCAAAGACACGATATGATCGAGGTGGCAGCCGAATATGACGAGGAGCTGATGAATCGCTACGTCCATGATGAGGCTGTTGAGGCTGAGATGATCCACCGTGCCATCAGAAAGGGGACTCTGGCCAACAAGCTCCAACCCGTATTTGTCGGATCGGCCCTGAAGTATATCGGCGTCCAAAGGCTGCTTGACGGGGTTCTGGCCTACCTGCCCTCGCCATTGGATAAACCTGTTCTTATAGGGCACAAGCCGTCCGATAAAAACAAAGAGATAGCCGTCAAGTGCGACCCAAATGGCAGCATGGTCGCCCTGGCGTTCAAGATTACCAGTGATGTGCACGGCGATTTGACCTTTCTGAGAATCTATCAGGGTAAGCTCAAGTCGGGCACCAGGGTCCTGAATGTCAATCGCGACAAGCGGGAGAACATAACGAGGATCTTTGAGATGCACGCAAATGAGCGCGAAATCCGCGACTCAGCTTCTGCCGGCGACATTGTTGCGGTTGTCGGCCTGAAGCAAACCCTTACAGGTGACACGATTTGTGACACGAAGAAGCCTGTTTTACTGCCGAGCATTAGTTTTCCTCAGACAGTCATCAATATGTCAATTGAACCCCGGAGCGCCTCGGAAAAGGCAAAATTGGGCGATGCCCTGGCTGATCTGAAACGCGAAGACCCGACTTTTGAGTGCAAATTCGACAGTGAAACGGGCGAGACGATCATCAGCGGGATGGGCGAACTCCACTTAGAGGTTCTCCAGCACAAGCTCATAAAGGAAAAAGGGGTTGACGTCAGGATCGGCAAGCCTCGGGTTGCTTACAGAGAGGCTATCACGCATGCAGCCGAGGCGGAGGGCAAGTTCATACGTCAAACGGGCGGTCACGGCCAATACGGCCATGTCGTTCTGAACATTGAGCCGCTCTTGACCGAGAACGGCCAGTGGTGCGGTGATATCGAGTTTGAGTCCAAAGCGCCTGGCGATGCCGTCCCCAGGGAGTATGTTTCCGATGTCGAAAGAGGCGCCAAAGATGCCCTGGGCTGCGGTGTGCTGGCGGGCTATCCTGTTGTAGGAATTAGAGTTACGTTAATTGATGGCTCGTACCACTCTGTAGATTCCTCGGCTCTCGCTTTTGAGCAGGCTGCCGCCGTAGCCGTTGAAAAGGCCCTCAAAGATGCTGGTCCGGTGCTTCTTGAGCCGATAATGCGGCTCCAGGCGATTGTCCCGCACGCCAATTTCGGGGCCGTCCAGGGTGGTCTGCTTGCCAAGAGGGGCCTGATTACCGGCTGTCGCATCCACGGAAATATGCAGGTCATCGATGCGAAGGTTCCTTTGGTGGAGATGTTCGGCTATTCGAGTGAGATTAGAAGCGTGACCGCAGGCAGGGGGTCGTTCACTATGGAGCCCCTGAACTACGAAAAGGTGCCGGACCAGATTGCTGAGCAAATTATGATTTGAAAAATAGGCAAAATATTTTACATTTTTTCCAGAATTCTCTTTAACAATTTGTTGACACTGAGAAAGTGCTGTGGTAGATATAGTAGTTTTCAGCCGTAGCGAGCATCGTCATGGACGACTTTGCGTAAAACCAGTTGGGCTGTGGCATGTCTATAATATGATGGTCAAGGATGGTTTGTTAGCGGTCTCTTAGACGTTGGGGTGCACCAGAAGCCTGCAAAAGGCTTTTGGAAGGGTCGAAAACCGATCCGAACCCTCTTTTAAGGAAGGCGAAGTTAGAGAAAGCCTCTCCTGCCTGAACCAGACAATAACTTTGGGCCGGCTGATAGAAGATTAGCCGCAGGCCAAAAGTGTTTTTTTGTGTTGCTCTTGTGGTGTAAGTTGATATATTCCAGGCTCTTATGAGCTCGAGATTGTCGAGCATCGACAGTCTTTTCTGCGTTGTCTGCTGCTTTCGGCAGGCGCGTGCTTGCTGCCGTGGAAGTCAGCAGTGCATAGGGAAGCTATGGCAACTGAAACTGAAAGAATAAGAATTAGAATGGAGGCCTACGACCATAGGGCTCTTGATGCATCTGCTCGAGAGATCGTAGAGCACGCGCGAAAGACCAATGCCCGTGTCAGCGGCCCGGTGCCGCTGCCCACGCGAATCGAGAGGTACACCGTTTTGCGGAGTCCTCATATCGACAAGAAATCGCGAGAGCAGTTCGAGCTTCGGACGCACAAACGGCTGATCGATATTCACGAGGCAAACGCGCGAACCGTTGAGGTGTTGAATCGTCTGGTTGTTCCTGCGGGTGTTTTTGTAAGGATCAAGGCCTGATTCGTGTCCGGCAGTTCGCGTTTCGGGCGTACGCCGCGAAACGCGGAATACAGGACCCCGGAAAAGATTTTATGGCGATGTTATTGGGAAGAAAAGTCGGAATGACCCAGGTTTATGCTGAGTCCGGCGAGATGCTGCCCGTTACTGTTATACAGGCAGGGCCTTGTGTTGTTATGCAGGTCAAGACCACCCTAACGGACGGATACAACGCTGTTCAGATGGGTTTTGATGACATAAAGGCCTCCCGAAGGAAAAAGCCGCAAATCGGCAGTGCACAGAAGGCCAATACCACGCCCAAGAGGTTTGTAAGCGAGATGCGGCTGGCCGATGATGCCGAGTGCGAATACAAACCGGGCGATTCTATCACCGTCGGCGTTTTTGCCGAGAATAAACTTGTGGACGTTATAGGCACGAGTAAAGGGAAAGGTTACGCCGGTGTGATGAAGCGTCACGGCTTTGGCGGCTTCCCGGCCTCGCACGGAACGGAGCGAAAACACAGGTCGTCGGGCTCGATTGCAAGTTTCGCCACCGACCGCGGCCACAGTGGCAAACTGAAGAAGGGCAAAAAGATGGCCGGCCACATGGGCGATTGCCGTGTCACGGCGAAAAACCACGAGCTGGTGGCGATAGACGAAGACAAGAACCTGTTGGTCGTCAAAGGCTCCATACCCGGCCCTGCGGGCGGCTATTGCATCGTTCGCAGCGCCAAGAAGACCTGAGTGTTTGGAGAATGGAAACTGGGAAATGATTGATTTGGCTGTGTACAATCCGGATGGTCGGGAAGTTGACAGGCTGAAGGTCGATGAGGCGGCTTTCGGCGGCGTGGTCAGGTACCCGCTGCTGAAACAGGCCATTGTTATGTATCACGCCAACAAGCGCGTCGGAACTGCCACGACAAAGGGCAGGAGCATGGTGGCCGGTTCGGACAGAAAGCTATTCAGGCAAAAGGGGACCGGCAACGCCCGCGTCGGGAACATCAGAACCGGCAAGCGCGTCGGCGGAGGCATGACTTTTGCAAAGAGCCTTAGAGACTTCGGCAAACGGATGCCGAAGAAGCAAAGAAGACTGGCGAGAGACTCGGCGATTTTGGCAAAACTTCTTGGTAACAACGTTGTTGTGGTTGACGGCCTTAGTCTCCAAGCGCCAAAAACAAAAGATTTCCTGGGCGTTCTAAACAACCTGAAGATCGAGCGAAGCTGCCTTGTGACCACGGGCAGTTTTGATGAAAACCTTTACAAATCAGCGAGGAACATCCCGAAGGTCGCGGTTATGCCGGTCGCTGAGCTGAATGCCGGGGATATTTGCCGGCACAGCAAGATGCTCTTCACGAAAGAGGCGTTCTTATCGGTTTTGAACGAAGACCAGGCAAGTGAGAACTAAGAAGGTATCGTTGTGGATGATTATGACATTATAGTTCGGCCTTTGGTTACTGAGCAGGGGATACACTTTGCCAACGTGAAAAGCGCGTATGCCTTTGAGGTGAACAGCAGAGCCAATAAGACGCAGATAAAGAACGCCGTCGAAAGAATCTACAATGTTAAGGTCGAGAAAGTAAGGACCGCCAATCGCGCAGGCAAGTATCGCCGCAAAGGCAGGAACTTCGGTATGACCTCGAGCTGGAAAAAGGCCGTGGTATATCTTAAGCCGGACTTTCATATAGATTTGTTCTAAGGGCCGCACGAGAGCAACGAGGTAACAGTTATGGGTATCCGAGTTTACAACCCGACGAGCGCAGGGCGCAGAAACAGTTCGGTCAATGACTATGCCGAGCTGACGACCGACAAGGCCGAGAAGTCGCTCTGCAAGCGGCTCAAGAAAAATGGCGGCAGAAACCATAGCGGCATTGCCACCGTTCGATTCAGGGGCGGCGGGGCAAGAAGAATCTATCGCATCATTGATTTCAAGCGCAATAAAGACGGTGTTCCGGCCACGGTTGCAACCATTGAATACGACCCGAACAGGGACTGTTTCATCTCGCTGCTGCACTACGCCGACGGCGAAAAGAGATACATATTGGCGCCGCTTGGGATAAAGGCCGGTGACAGCGTCGAAAGCGGCTTGGTGTGTGAGCCCAAAATCGGTAACGCGATGCCATTGGGCGCGATTCCCGGCGGTCTTGAAATTCACAACATCGAAATGACGGCGGGCCAGGGCGGAAAACTCGTCAGAGGCGCCGGAAGCGCCGCCAGAATAGTCGCCAAAGAGGGTGACTGGGTTACAGTCATCCTGCCGAGCGGCGAAATGCGAATGGTTCGCAAGGAATGCCGCGCAACCATTGGCAGGCTCAGCAACCCCGACCACCAGCACGTGCGTATCGGCAAGGCCGGTCGAATGAGGCATTTGGGAAAAAGGCCACACGTTAGAGGAAAGGCGCAGAACCCTGTATCTCATCCGATGGGCGGGGGCGAAGGCAGGGCGAACGGCGGACGGCATCCCTGCTCGCCGACGGGCGTGCTCGCAAAGGGTGGAAAAACCAGAAACCCGAGGAGTCCAAGCAACAAGAGAATTATTCGAAGACGCAAAGGCAGAAACGGATAAACGGTCGGGCCTGAAGAGGCGCGATTTGCTTCACAAGAAGAATCGAGATGTGAAACATGGGACGATCTCTTAAAAAAGGACCTTTTATTGATGAAAAGTTGTTCATCAAGGTCAACAAACAGGTTGAATCGGGCTCTCGTGAGCCCATAAAGACCTGGGCGAGAAGATGCACCATAATCCCCGAATTCGTTGGCTTTACCTTTCTTGTCCACAACGGCAAGATGTTTCATAAGGTCTTTGTCACTGAGGATATGGTGGGTCACAAGCTGGGCGAGTTTTCGCCCACGAGAACGTTCAAAGGGCATTCGAGCAAGAAAATCAAGGTGTGAGTCGCGCGTTGAAAGGCGTGGTCCGAACGACGAATCACGGATTATGAGATACCGGATATGTTAAGTGCCGAGAAGTTCAAAGAGCTTTGCCGAGTACGGCGGACGAATGTGCAGCAGTTAGCCGGGCACCTTGCCAGGGCCGGCCTGGACGAGGGAAAAGCGGCCACAGCCATTGTGAATTGGCAAAGGGGCCTTTTCAAGCCCCAGCCGCAAACGGAGGATATTCGCCGTTTGGCAGCTGCCTTGGGTGTGGAGGAAAACGACCTGTCTGACTGGCGTTCTTCGTATCGCTTTGCCCCGATGTCCGCCCGCAAGGTGCGTTTGGTTACGCAATTGATAGTCGGCCGAAGCGTCCAGGATGCGATGGACATCCTGAAATTCACGAGAAAACGCGCTGCCACTATGGTGGATAAGGTCCTCAAGACCGCCGTTGCCGACGCTGACGAGCGGCGGGCGGATGTTGATAGTCTCTATGTCAGTCAGGCCAGAGTCGATGACGCAGGAATTCGCATCGGCACAAAAAGGTGGAGGGCAAAAGACAGGGGAAGGGCGCATCGCATTAGCAAGAAGGCCTGCCATATACACGTGACGGTCAGGCAGACACAATGAAAAGGTGAATAGCAGCAGCGCATTACGAGATACGAGAGTATGGGTCAGAAGACATCGCCAATTGGTTTTAGAACGGGTATTACCCTCGGGTGGCAGAGCACCTGGTATGCTCCAAAGGCCAACTACGGTGATTTTCTCGTCGAGGACCAGAAAATCCGTCGGTACATTGATCAAAAATTCAACCGCACTATGCCGAAGGGGGCCGTAGCCAAGGTTGAGGTAATTCGGACGCGAAACGAAGTCAAAGTCACGCTCCACAGCGCTCGGCCCGGCGTCGTGATCGGCCCCAGGGGCGGCGAAGTCGATAAATTGCGTGAAGAGCTTGAAGAGCTGACCGCTCGAAAAGTGGGTGTCAATGTAATCGAGATAAAGGAGCCGGACCTTAACGCGATGCTGGTTGGAGAAGCGATAGCTGAGCAGCTTGGCAAACGCGCCTCGTTCAGACGCACGATGAAACAGTTCTGCGAGGCGGCGATGAGCGCCGGCGCCAAGGGAGTCAAGATTATATGCTCAGGCCGTCTGGCAGGCTCTGAAATGGCCAGGAGAGAAACGCAGAAACTCGGGAGTATCCCGCTGCACACGCTTGACGCCAATGTGGACTACGCACTTGCAACCTCAAGAACGACGTACGGAGCAATCGGCATCAAAGTCTGGATTTACAAAGGCAAATTCGGTGAAGAAATTGAACAACAGGTTCGACGGCGTCGTCGTCCGCCCAGGCGCGGCGGGGCGCCGGGCGATGCCGACAGCGACAGATCCGTACCGGCAAAGGAAAGGCACAGTAGGACAGCCCCCGAAGCTGAACCGGCTCCCGTGACGTCGCATCCTGGCGCCGGCGGGGCTGACAGGGCTGAAAAGAACTCGGATTAGCCTTTTGGCTGAGGAAAGCGCCCTGGTGAATTTGGTTTTGGGAAGGAAATGAAAAATGGCGATGATGCCGAAAAGAGTCAAGTATCGCAAGAGCCAGCGAGGCAAAATGAAAGGCAACGCCTCGAGATGCAATTATGTGGCTTTCGGCGAATACGGCTTGCAGTCGCTCGAAACCAGCTGGGTCACCGCAAAGAACATTGAGGCGGGTCGAGTCGCGGCCACTCATTTTCTGCATCGTGAGGGCAAAGTCTATATCAGGATATTTCCACATAAGCCGGTAAGCGCCAAGCCGCTTGAAACACGAATGGGCAAGGGCAAAGGCGAGCCGGAATTCTGGGTGGCCAGAGTCAGACCCGGACAAATCTGCTTCGAGATCGGCGGCGTTGATGAGGACGTCGCAAAACAGGCGCTTGTCAGAGTCGCCCATAAAATGCCCATCAGATGCAGATTTGTCAAGCGAAGGCAGTCGTTGTAGAAAAGGGCCTTAAATGAAAGCACGGCATTATCGCGAAATGAGTTCCGAAGAGCTCCAGGCCAAACTCGAGGAGCTTCAGAGACGCCTGTTCGATTTACGCGCACAGGCGGTTACTGAGAAACTTGAAAACTCCAAAGCCGTGATTAATGTCAGGCGAGACATTGCAAGGATAAAGACAATAATGAACCAGAGTAACTGACGTTTTGCCAAACGTTGTTGATGATCGGAAGTTGAGTATGCAGGACCGAAAACTTAAGACCCTAACAGGTTTCGTAGTCAGCAAGAGCGGTGATAAATCCGTCGGGGTTGCCTTTGACTACAAAGTCAAGCATCCGAAGTACGGCAAGTACGTCAGGCGCAGGACAAAGATCGACGTGCACGACGAGCGAAACGAAAGCGGCGTGGGCGACCTCGTCGAAATTGCGCAGTGCAGGCCCATCAGCAAGAGTAAAAGCTGGCGCCTTCTGAAGATCCTTGGAAAAGCGGTCAGAGTGTAAATCGATTTTTGCGATATGAGATACGAGCTATGATTCAACAGGAGACAATGCTGGATATCGCCGACAACTCGGGTGTCAAGTCGGCGTTGTGCATTAGGGTTCTCAGAAAGGGCGGATCCCGCGGCAAGTTCAGACGGACCGTCGCCAGCGTGGGGGACATTGTTTGCGTTGCAATAAAGAAGTCGCTGCCTACTTGCCAGTTGGACGACAAGAAGGTGCACAAGTGCGTCATCATTCGCACCAAAACCCCCGTCAAGAGGTCCGACGGCAGTTATGTGAGATTTGACAGCAACGCCGCCGTGATGATCGATGCGGACGGCAACCCAATAGGAACCAGAATCTTTGGCGCGGTCGCTCGAGAGCTCCGCGAAAAGAACTATATGAAGATTATCTCGCTGGCCGGTGAGGTCGTATAGACACCACCGGGCCTGACAAGAGGTGCGGCACAATGGCGCTACACGTGAAGAAAAATGATACCGTTGAAGTTATAGCTGGTGTGCATAAAGGAGCGACCGGCAGAGTGCTCCGCGTTATGCCTGGGAAGAATCTCGTTGTGGTCCAGGGGCTCAATATTGCCAAGAAGCATGTCAGGCCTTCGCGAAAGAACCCGCAGGGGGGGCGGGTAAATATTGAGCACCCTATTCACATTAGTAATGTCCTGCCGGTAAATACCAAAAGCTCGAAGGGCGAAAGAGTGGGTTACCGAACGAATAAGGAAGGTAGGAAAAAACGGGTTTTCGCCGACGGCACGGAAATTGATCGTTGAGTGATTGTTAATTGGTTTTTCAAAAAGAAGTAAGGGCCGATTGCTGACAAAAGCTGTACGATAGGGTGTTTGATGGCGCGTTTAAGAGACCTATATAAGTCCAAGATAGTCCCCGAGATGACTAAGGAGTTTGGGTACAAGAATCCTATGGCCGTGCCTAAAATGGAGAAAATTGTTGTCTCCATGGGCGTAGGCAGGGCGACGCAGGACAAGAAGTTTCTGGAGCTGGCGAAGAGCGATCTTACGATGATCACCGGCCAGATGCCCGTCGTCTGTAAGGCCAAGAAGAGCGTCTCAAACTTCAAAGTCCGTGAGGGAAACGAAACGGGCTTGAAGGTCACTGTCCGAGGCGTCAGGATGTACGAGTTCATGGACAGGCTTATCAATCTTGCCATCCCGCGCGTAAGAGACTTCCGAGGCCTCAGCCCAAAGGCCTTCGACGGCAGGGGAAACTACTCTATGGGCCTGAGCGAGCAGAGCGTCTTTCCCGAAATCAACCCTGCGAAAGTCGAGTTTCAGCAGGGCATGAACATAACGTTTATAACCACTGCGGATACCGACGAGGAGGCCAGGAGAATGCTGGCGCTCTTCGGTATGCCGTTCAAGACCGCTGAGCAGCAGCAAGAAGGCTGATTATGAGGCGCAGTAAAAGAAACGAGAATTTGGAGCATTTGGATGTCAACCAAGGCGCTTGAAAACAAAGCAGCAAAGAAAGCAAAGTTTCGCGTGAGGCAATACACGCGCTGCCAGCTTTGTGGGAGATCCAAAGCTGTATATCGCAAGTTCAAGGTTTGTCGCATCTGC
Source organism: uncultured Pirellulales bacterium (assembly GCA_964354365.1). Lineage (GTDB taxonomy): Bacteria > Planctomycetota > Phycisphaerae > Sedimentisphaerales > Anaerobacaceae > CAYGZM01. The sequence goes on along the minus strand of CAYGZM010000015.1, from coordinate 10,400 downwards.
TTCAGGACACTGGCTAACGAGGGAAAGATACCGGGAGTCAGAAAGGCCAGCTGGTGAGAAGCGCGATGCGAGATCTCTTAAGCGTGATTGGAAGAAACAATTTATGAAATACGATATGCGAGACGCCGGACTATGACTTTGAGTGATCCAATAGCTGATATGCTCACGAGAATTCGCAATGCCGCCAGAATAAACAGGCAGCAGGTGGAAATTAGGGCTTCGAGCATCTGCGAGGGCATAGCGGAAGTGCTCAAGAAGGAGGGCTATATTCTGGGTTATGACCGAATCGATGACGGCTACCAGGGAATAATCAGGATTAGCCTAAAGTATGACCGGGACGGCAACTCTATCATCGGTGAAATAAAGCGAACGAGCAAGCCTGGTTGCAGGGTCTATTCGGCCGTTGCCGATCTGCCCCGTGTCATGAGCGGTATGGGCATTGCTATTGTCTCCACAAGTAAGGGCGTAATGAGTGATAAGGACTGCCGCCAGGCCAACGTGGGCGGCGAAATTCTTTGTACGGTTAGCTAAATGAGTCGTATCGGGAAAAAACCTGTTGAGATTCCAAAGGGTGTTGTGGTCGAGCAGAAGGGCCTTACGATCAAGGTCACCGGGCCGCTCGGAAGCCTCCAGATGGACTGTCATCCCCGCATAAAGGCCACGGTTGACAAGGCCGACGGCATGATAGTCGTCGAAAACGATAATCCGCAGGACCGCCAGAGCAAGCAACTTCACGGGACAATGCGGGCGCTGATTGCCAATATGGTTGCCGGCGTGAGCAAAGGCTTTGAAAGGAAGATGGAAATCTACGGCACCGGATACAACGTCAAGGAGCAGAGTGGAAAACTCGTTTTCAATGTCGGGTATTGCCATTCCGTAGAACTGCCAATACCAAATGGAATAAAGGTTGGCATCGAGGTGGCTGCGACCAGGGGCGATGAGGTGCCCGCAAAGTTCAAGCTCTCGGGTACCGACAAGTGCGTGCTCGGGCAGTTCGCTGTCAACATTCGAAGAATCAGACCGCCCGAACCGTATAAAGGAAAGGGCATCCGCTATGCCGACGAGCATGTGCGGCGCAAGGTCGGCAAGGCGTTTGCTTCCGGGACGGCGTAGTTGGGATATTGTTTCTATGAGAACTGATAAAATACAAAAAGCGGCGCTTAGACGCAGATATCACGTACGAAAGAGGGTTTTTGGAACGCGTGAGCGACCAAGGCTGACTGTTTTTCGCTCCAACAGACATATTTACGCCCAGATTATTGATGACACCGTAGGTGCGACCCTTGTTGCGGCAAGCACGAAAGCAAAGGCTTTGCGGGACCAGTTATCCAATTTCAGAGGCAAAAAGGCCGCTCAGGCCGTCGGGGAGGCTGTCGCAAAGCAGGCCGTCGGAGTCGGCATTAAGTGCGTGTGCTTTGATAAGAATCGGTACAAATTTCATGGCAGAGTCAAGGCTCTCGCTGAAGCGGCAAGGAAAACCGGGCTGGTTTTCTGACGCAATACGAGATTGTTTGGAGAAAGAAATTGGCTGTAGAACCGGTTAAATTAGCTGACCATGAAGAAAAGCCGTTTGAGGATACGGTTGTAAAAGTATTCCGCTGTTCTAAAGTGGTCAAGGGCGGTCGCAGGTTCAGCTTCGCCGCACTCGTTGTTGTTGGCGACCGTGCGGGGACTGTTGGCGTTGGTTATGGTAAGGCCAATGAGGTCCCGCTGGCTGTCGAGAAGGGCGTTAAGGATGCCAAGAAGTCGCTGCAGAGAATTGCCTTGTCGGATCGAACGATTCCGCACCGGGTGGACGGTAAGTACAGCGCTACGAGAATAGTCATGGTTCCGGCCAGCGCGGGTACCGGCGTTATTGCGGGCTCCAGCGCGCGGGCCGTACTCGAGTATGCCGGGGTCCAGGATGTCCTTACAAAGGTGTATGGCAGCACCTCCGCCAAGAATGTTGTAAAGGCTACGCTCAATGGACTGTTGAGATTGCGCACCAAGGATATGGTCGAGTCTCTCAGGGGCGTGGAGATCACTACTTAACAATTGTCAATTGACAGTTGGGTTGCTCAAATGTTGAATCACGAAATTACTTCTATCGCAGGCAAAAAGAAAGCTCGCAAACGCATAGGCAGAGGCACGGGAAGCGGCCACGGAAAGACGTCCGGCCGTGGACACAAAGGCGCGGGCAGCAGGGCAGGATGGGCCGCTATAAGACTGTATGAGGGCGGCCAGATGCCCCTGTTTCGTCGGTTGCCCAAGCGAGGCTTTAGCAATTTCAACTTTGCAAAACGGTGCGAAATTGTAAATGTTTCGCAGCTTGAGAGATTCGATGACGGCGCCGAGGTGGGCCTCGAACAGTTGTCTAACGCCGGTTTGGTTGTCAACGTGGGCAGTAAAGTCAAGATTCTTGGCAACGGTGAGCTGACCAAAAAGCTGCAGGTGACCGCCCATAAGTTCAGCAAGACCGCCGAGGAAAAAATACTGGCGTCCGGAGGTACGGCTAAGGTGATCTGACGTTCGTATGCAATCCGTATAACGCACCAAAAAACGCGAGCTGCACAATACGAGATATGAAAGATGCTTGGAACAGTCGTCAACATATTTAGAATTCGGGATCTGCGGAACAAAGTGCTGTTCACTTTGGCCCTGCTGATCATCTACAGGGTCGGTTTCTTCATACCTGTTCCCGGCTTTGACCAGGCTGCAATAGCCAACATCGCCGGATCAAGGGGTGCTGAGACTCCGCTCGGCAGGGCCGCTGAGTATATGCAGATGTTCACCGGAGGAACGCTCGAACATAGCAGCCTCTTCGGTCTTGGAATTATGCCTTATATTACAGCCTCGATTATACTTATGCTGTTAGGCGAGATAGTTCCAGCCTTGAAGAAGCTTCGCCAGGAGGGCCAGACCGGCCACAAGAAGATTCAGGAGTACACCCGCTACTTAACCGTTCTGATATGTGTTTTCCAATCGCTGATGTATATGAAATTGTTGGGGGGCAAGGGGCTGACCTATGCCGGCATGTACCGGCAGGCCCTCATTATGGGTGTTTTCAGTATGACGGCTGGCACCGTTTTCCTGATGTGGCTCGGCGAACAGATAGACGAGTACGGAATCGGTAACGGCATCAGCTTGATAATTATGGCCGGTATTATCTCCAGAATGCCCTGGGCAATCAGGACGCTCTGGGAGAAAGTTGACTTAACAGTCGGTGCTTCCGCATCCGGGGCCGTAGGCCTGGACAAGATCATCTTTCTTATCGCAGCCTTCATATTCGTTGTTGCCGGCGCCATATTGATTACTCAGGGCCAGCGGCGAATACCCATCCAGCAGGCAAAGCAGATGCGGGGTCGCCGCGTCTATGGCGGCCAGAGGCACTACCTGCCGCTGCGAGTAAATCACGGCGGCGTTATGCCGATAATCTTCGCTTCCTCTTTTATGATGTTCCCGCCCGTAGTCATTGGCCAGTTGGCAACCAGGTTCCCCACGTCCCGTGCCCTTGAGGCCGTCAGGGAGGCTTTCAACTTCGAAGGCTACACTTACAATGTCTTGTATGTATTGTTGATATTCCTGTTCGCCTATTTCTGGGTCACGGTACAATTTCAGCCCAAGGAGATGGCCAAAAACCTTCGGGATGCCGGCAGCTTCATACCCGGCCTTCGGCCAGGGCGAAGAACCGCCGATTATCTGGAAGCCGTGATGACCAGAATCACATTCTATGGCGCCTCATTCCTGGCCATTATCGCCGTTGTGCCGTCTATCCTTGCTTCGCCTGATCTATTTGACATAGACTGGCGGGTGGCGAATTTCCTTGGCGGGACGGGGCTGTTGATTGTTGTCAGTGTTTCGCTCGACCTGGTTCAGAAAATAGAAGCGAACCTCCTGATGCGCAGCTACGACGGTTTCAGCGGGGCCGGCAGGATAAAAGGAGCATACACATGAGAATAGTGCTGTTGGGTGCTCCGGGCGCTGGCAAAGGAACCCAGTGCAAGAATATCGTTGCCAGGTATGGGCTGCTGCATTTGTCCAGCGGAGATATTCTGCGGCGGCATAGAGCCAACGGGACCGAGCTGGGCAGGAAGGCCCAGAGCTATATGGACGCGGGCGACCTTGTGCCCGATGGAATCATAATTGAGATGATGAGCGACGCAATCAAGAAGGCCCCTCCTGCAGGGTTTATCCTCGACGGATTCCCAAGGACTGCGAACCAAGCCGTTGCGCTTGATAGATCGCTGGCTGGCGACGGCGCCATAGACGCCGTTCTGAACTTGATTATTGACGATAGTGTAGTCGAAGCGCGGATGACCGGACGAAGAAGCTGTCCCAAGTGTGGTGCCGTTTACCACATTGAGAATCTGAGACCCAAAGTTAAGGGCATCTGCGATCACGATGGCGCCAAGCTCGTCCAGCGGCCCGACGATACCCCCGAAGTTGTCGCCAATCGGCTCGAAACCTACCACCGGCAGACTGAGCCGCTCGTGGATTATTATAGAAAAAACAGCACCGTTTTTGACATCGAGGCGAAGAAGGACCCTGACGAAGTTAAGGCTTCTGTTTACCGGAAGCTCAAAACGCTCGTCAAACAGTGAAGCGTGCATTAACCTTAGGAATAAGAGATACGAAAATAGATGGCTATTACGCTTCGCAGTGCAAGGGAAATTGAGCTGATCCACAACGCCGGTGCTGTGGTAGCTGACGTTCTTTCAAAACTTCAGGAGATTGCAGAGCCGGGAGTGACCACCGCCCAGTTGGACGCCGTCGCTTTCCGGATGACCGCCGATGCCGGGGCCGAAGCCCTGTTCAAGGGGGTACGCGGTCCACAGACTCGCACCCCGTTTCCGGGCGCGATTTGCGCCTCGATAAACGAACAGGTCGTTCACGGCATCCCTTCACCCGATGCAGTGCTCAAAGAAGGCGACATCCTGAGCATTGACTTTGGTGTGAGGCTTAACGGTTATTGTGGCGATGCCGCCGTTACGGTTCCCATCGGGCAGGTCTCGCTGGCCCGACGCAGGCTGATGGACGCCACAAAGCACGTGCTCGATATAGCAATAAAGAGTTGTGCGCCGACGGTGAAATGGAGCCAGGTGGCCACTAAGATGCAGCGATATGCCGAAGCCGCCGGTTTTTCAGTCGTAAGGGATTTTGTCGGGCACGGTATTGGCAGAGAAATGCACGAAGAGCCGCGCGTGCCCAACTTTGTCAGCGATGAGCTGCTGGCCAACGACTTTGTCCTGGCGCCGGGAATGGTCCTGGCGGTTGAGCCGATGATTAACGCCGGAACCGCCGACGTGCGAACGCTCAAGAACGGCTGGACGGTGGTTACAAGAGACGGAAGCTGCTCGGCTCATTTTGAGCATACAATTGTAATAGTGAAGGATGGTTGTGACGTACTGACTTTATAGAGGCTGTTGGCTGCCGACGGCTAAACGTGTCGGCGGCTGATCGCCGGACATAACCAATGGCAAAGAAGGACACAATAAGATTACAGGCCAAGGTGACCGATGCTTTGCCCAACGCAATGTTCAGGGTGGAATTGGAAAATGGCCACAAAATTCTGGCGCATGTCTCCGGGAAGATGAGAATGCACTTCATTCGAATTCTGCCCGGCGATACCGTCATTGTGGAAATGTCGCCCTATGACCTCAACAGAGGGCGAATAGTCCTTCGGCATTAGAGGGTCTGGGGATTATGACCGGGCGCCTTTTCCGTTGAGAATTAACGATGTGAAAGCAGATATCCAAAATGAAAGTCAGAAGTTCCGTAAAACGTATATGTGAAAATTGCAAGATTGTCCGGCGAAAGGGCGTTGTACGCGTTATCTGTACGAACCCCAGGCACAAGCAGCGCCAGGGCTGATTAAGGATTCGCCAGCACAATACAAGATTTGAATAGGAGCCAAAATGCCGCGTATAGTTGGTGTCGATATTCCCAACGATAAATCGATATGGATATCTCTGACCTACATTGTGGGCATAGGTAAATATACCTCCGAGCAGATATTGAAAGAGGCCAGGATCGAGAAACCGACAAAGGCGGGGAAACTCAGTGAAGATGAGCTCAGCCGCATCACGCAGATTATCGACCGCAATTACATCGTCGGAGGCCAGCTTCGCAGGCAGGTCGCGCAGAATATCGCGCGCCTGCGGGACATACAGTGTTACAGGGGAATTCGACACAGAAAAGGCTTGCCTGTTCGGGGCCAGTGCACCCAAAGCAATGCACGAACCCGAAAGGGCCCCAGAAAAACGGTTGCAGGTAAGAAGGGTGTAAAGGAACAACGCTAAGAGTTCTGTTATGTCGGCCCATATCCGCCTTGGCGATGGGTGAAATCAGGCCGGGCTGTCGGCAGCAGGATAGAATGTACGAAGTGCAGGAAAAACAATGGCGAAAAGTGCGAAAAAGAAAGTCAGAAAAAATGTTGTGCGGGCTGTTGTATATATAAAGGCAACGTTCAACAATACCTTGATTACGGTCACCGATGCTGATGGTGATACTATTTGCTCGAGTTCCACCGGATGTGTCGGTTTCAAGGGCTCACGCAAGAGCACGCCCTTTGCCGCTCAACAGGCCGCACAGCGTGCCGCCAGCGCCGCTATGCGTAACGGGGTGCGCGAGGTCGAAATCAAAGTCAAGGGTCCCGGCTCGGGCCGTGAATCCGCCATCTCGGCACTGCAGTCGGCGGGTTTGCGCATATCTTCAATTGAAGATATTACACCCTTGCCCCACAACGGGTGCAGGCCGCCAAAAAGAAGAAGGGTATAGAACGCCGATACACCGGAGTTTTTTGGAGACAAGTAAAAAACATGGGACGTTACCTGGGTTCATCCTGTAAACACTGCCGTCGCGAAGGTATGAAGCTGATGCTAAAAGGCATCAGGTGCGAAATGGCTAAATGCCCGGTCGAGAAGAAACAGCGCAATCTCGCGCCCGGTATGCACGGTTGGCGCAGAGGAAGGAACAGTGAATATGCTGTTCGCCTGCGCGAAAAGCAAAAGGTCAAAAGGTACTACGGGCTGTTCGAACGGCAGTTCATGAGGTATTTCCACGAGGCGGAGCGAATAAAGGGAAATACCGGGGAGAACTTGCTCCAACTGTTGGAAAGACGACTGGACAACGTCATCTACAAGCTGAATTTCGCTCCGTCGAGAAAGGCCGCGAGACAGATCATTGCCCACGGTCATATCTATGTCAACAGACGCAAGGTCGATGTTAGTGACTATACTTTAGGAATCGGCGACAGGATTACCGTAAAGGGCAACGAGAAAAGCGTCAAGAGAATAAAGGGACAGTTGGAGACCAATCCGAGTTATACCATCCAGGCCTGGCTGCAACTGGTCCGCGAAAAACCGGAAGCTACCGTTGTGGCGCTGCCGGCGCGGGAAGACGTTCAGATTCCCGTGGAAGAACAGTTAGTGGTGGAATTCTGTTCCAGATAGCTCAGCGCAAAAAGGCAACGAAAAGTCGGAGCTTAATGTACAAGGATAGAAATGAAAGTCGAAAGAGTCCTGTATTCCGTTTCGCAGTCGGCCGGCTGAACCGGGGCGGAATTTCTTTCGATACTTTACGTTTGATTTTGGAATATTAGACCGGAGGCCTATATGCGAGTTACATGGCGTGGTTTGGAATTGCCGACGCGTGTTGAACGAGATAAGACCGTATCGAGCGATAGATACGGCAGGTTTCTCATCGAGCCTTTCGAGCGGGGGTTCGGCACCACTATTGGCAATAGTCTTAGGCGTGTCCTGCTTTCATCTTTGGAGGGCAGCGCAGTGACATCCGTCAAGATAGCCGGCGTCAGCCATGAATTCAGCTCGATAAAGGGCGTGATGGAGGATGTGACCGATATCGTTCTGAATGTAAAAAACCTTATTGTTCGCCTCCAGGGCTCCGGACCTAAGATAATGACGGTCTCAGCAGGCAAGGCCGGCGTTATAACCGCGGCTAGCGTTGTCGCCGACCCGGCCATTGAAGTCATAAACCGTGATATGGTCCTGGCCACTTTAACCGAAGACGTAAAATTCGAAATGGAAATGGTTGTCGAGAACGGGCGCGGATACATCCCTGCTGCCGAAAGAATCGCTGACACAGACAGGTTCGACCAGGAGATCGGAAGAATACTCCTCGATGCTGTCTATTCCCCCGTAACAAGGGTCCGATACATCACCGAAGATACGCGTGTCGGCCAGCGAACAAACTACGACCGCCTCATCCTCGAAATCTGGACCGATGGAACGGTCAGTCCTGAGATGGCTTTGGTGGAGGCCGCCAAAATACTAAGGAAGCACGTCAATCCGTTCGTACAGTATTTCGAGATCGGTGAGGATACTGTCGCCGGTGGGATCGCCGAGCAGCCCCCGGAAGAGGAGACTGTTGACGAAGAATTGGCCCAAAAGCTCGAAATGCCCATTCAGGAGCTTGAGTTATCTGTCAGAGCGAGCAACTGTCTCGAATCCGTCAAAGTCGAGACGGTCGGGCAGTTGGCGCAGATGACCGAATCCGAATTGCTGAAAATCCGCAGCTTTGGAAAGACTTCTCTGCGTGAAATCAAGAGAAAGCTCGCTGACATAGGCCTCTCCCTCGGAACGGCCCGTGGTGATGAAGAGTCTCAAGTGTCCGGGCCAAAACCAGGTCCCAAGGGTACTAAGTGATAAGAGGATTTTGAAAACATGCGTCATAGAGTAGCAGGGCGTCGGTTAAGTCGAACAAGCGAGCACCGCTTGGCTATGCGGCGAAATATGGTTGCTTCTCTCTTTGAGCACGAGACGATTGCAACCACGATCCAGAAGGCCAAAGAGGTGAAACCGTTCGCCGAAAAGCTGATTACTTTGGCAAAAAAAGGCACACTGCACGCCAGGCGTCGGGCTATTGCCCTGCTGGGCAATCGTGATGTCGTTGAATATGAAGACGGCAAGCCCGTCAGAAAAGGCACGGTAATAGGAAAACTCTTCAGCGAGCTTGGCCCGCGGTACCTTGACAGGCCGGGCGGCTACACGAGAATCATCCACCGTTCTTTGAGGAGGCTGGGTGATGACGGTCAGCTTGTCCTGCTGCAGTTGATAGGCGAGGGCGAAGGTCCGAAGAAGAAAGCCAAAGCCGCTGCAAAGAAACGCTCTCGTAGAAGAACAAAGGCAAAGGAGGCTCTCAAAGCAGACAAGGCCGCCGGGGCGCAGGATGTCGCCGATGAATCTGCCGAGGTCGAGAAGCCCGACCGGGCCGATCAGACTCCGAAAGCACAGCAGGCGGATCAGACCGACAAGAAAGAATAACCTGAGCACTATGGGATTACGTCACTATGGGCGCGGATGATTGCATTTTCTGTAAAATGGTGGCCGGACAAATCCCGGTTGCGAAGGTTTACGAAGACGAAATCGTGCTCGCGTTTCTCGATATCGTCCCCATTAGCGACGGCCACACTCTGGTCATTCCAAAGCAGCACTTTGAAAAGTTGCATGATTGTCCACTGGAGCTTTTGGGCGAGGTCGCCTCGCGTCTCGGCAATATCGCCCGCGCCGTGGCCGCCGCGATGGATGCCGACGGCTATAATCTGTTGTGCAATAACGGCAGGGCCGCCGGCCAGTTGATTGAGCATTTGCATTTTCACATTGTTCCTCGCAATGCCGGCGACGGTATCTTTGACCGCTGGCCTTCATACAAGTATCCACAGGGAAAGATCGAGAAAATTGCTGATAAAATCCGTGAAAACTTTTAATTTTGATTTAGTGGTTGATAACAAACGCTTTTTATGATATTCTCTTTTCGTTGCAAAGTAGCTGCGAACTGCGATATGCGAAATACGATATATGAAAATGGCCGCGGGGTAGAGCAGTCTGGTAGCTCGTCGGGCCCATAACCCGGAGGTCGCAGGTTCGAATCCTGCCCCCGCTATGCTAACCAAGAGATAACTTCTTTTCTAACAAGGAGTTATCTCTTTTTTTGTGTCCCAAAATAGCCCGTTATGAACCTGCGACCACCCGTTACGAACCTGCGACTTCTTGAACGGTTGAAGATACACACAGAACAGTCTCAAGAAGTTGTCGGGCAGAATCTCTGTTAGGGGCGAAGGTGAAGAAGGTGTCGAGGCCAGCACGGACAAGTGCAACCGCGGCCTTGTGAGAGAGGCTGCATATTATTAGCTTGTGTTTTTTAGAGCTTAGACGCTGCCCGTGGTCGAAACGCTCCGCAAGGCCCTCGCTTGGCGGCAGGAGCTCGACTCCGGCGCAGTCGCGCCAGGCCGATATCGCCCGCCGGGAAGGCGTCACCCGCGCCAGGGTCACCCAGGTTCTCATGCTGCTGCGCCTCGCCCAGACGTGTGGCAAGAAGGGAAAAGATAGGGGTAATCTAAGAAAAATAAGACACTGTAGCATCATTACAGAGTACTGTTCTATCCTGCTTTTCGGTTTTCACCG